>JAJXVH010000078.1 GCA_021782205.1 bacterium
ATCCAGCCCGCCACCGCCACCGCGTCGCCCGCCTTCGCCTTCGCCAGCACGTCCTTGATCTCGTTGCGAACCATGAGAGGTATTATGCCAATTTGCCATTTTTTTATCTGCACCCGGACGGGCGATTATTTTATTGATATTGAATTTCAATAAGAGATCGTGCTATCATCTTGTTGAGATCAAATCTCAGTAAGGGGACAAGTTTATGGGCCACGGCGCCGCGCGAATCACCGCGCTCACTCTCATCATTTACGCCGCGAGCGTCGGGGGCGCGACGCGCGCCCGGGCGCTGTTCGGCGGCGGAGAGCCCCTTCCTCTTTTCACTCTTGACGTCACGGACGCGGGTTTTTCACCCAAGACGCTCACCCTGCCCGCCGGCCAAAAAATAAAGCTGCTCGTCGCCAATCGCACGTCGGGACCGGTCGAGTTCGAGAGCTTCTCCCTGCACCGCGAGCAGATCGTCGTCGCCGGCGGCAAGATCGCCGTCTTTCTGGGCCCGCTCAAGCCGGGACGCTACGACTTCTTCGACGATTTTCACCGCGACAGCGCGGGCACGATCGCCGTCTCCTCCTCCACGTCCGCCGGAAAGCCCTGATGCTCGCCAGCGCATTGATCGTCTTTCGCGAAGTGCTGGAGGCGGCGCTGGTGGTCGCCGTGATCCTGGGCGCCACCAAAGGCCTGGGCGGCCGCCGCTCCTGGATCGCCTGGGGCGTGGCCGTCGGCGTCCTAGGCGCCGTCGTGGTGGCGGCCCTGATGGGGCGTATCAGCGAAAGCCTCTCCGGCGCGGGCCAACCGGTGTTCGAAGCGGCGGTCCTGCTGTCGGCCGTGGCGATGCTGGGCTGGCACAACGTCTGGATGGCGCGCCACGGCCGGCGCATGGCCGACGACCTCAAACGCCTGGGCCGAGAGGTCGGCGTCGGACGCAAGTCCATGGCGGCACTGTTCGCGGCGGCCGCCGTCGCGGTGATGCGCGAGGGCTCCGAGATCGTGCTTTTTCTTTATGGCGTCTCCGCCTCCGGCGTCGGCCGAGGCTCCATCGCTCTCGGCGGCTTGCTGGGACTGGCCGCGGGCGCCGCGGCGGGCTTCGCGCTCTACCTGGGCCTCATGAAAATTCCCGTCCGATATTTTTTCCGCGTCACGGGCTGGATGCTTCTACTGCTGGCCGCCGGCATGGCGTCCCAGGCCGCGGCCTTCCTCAACCAGGCCGATCTTCTGCCCGCCATCTCTGACCGCCTCTGGGACACCTCGTGGCTGCTGAGCGCCGACAGCCTGGCGGGATCCGTTCTTAAAACGCTGATCGGCTACACGCCGAATCCGACGGGGCTCCAGTTGCTCTTCTACGCCGCGACCTTGCTGGTCATCGGCGGTCTGATGACGCTGGCGCAGGCCTGATGCCATGAGACGAGGCTTGCTCGTCGTCTTATCGGCCGCCCTCGCCTGCGCCGCGTCGCCGCGCGCCGCGCGCGCGGAGGCCTCCCTCGACGCCGAATCCCTCAACGTCTATTCTCCGCAGATCACCCAAGGCGAAAAGGAAGTCGAATCGATCCTGTTCACCACGCAGGGCCGCCAGCAAGGCTACGCGTTCTCCGCCGGCTACAGCCCGACGTCTTATTGGGCGGCCGAGATCTACGAGGTCTACCACCGCGACCCCGGGAGCACGCTCGCCACCGATGCCGTGGAAGTGGAAAACCGCTTCGCCTTCGGGGCTCCCGGACAATATTGGCTGGACCTGGGCGCGATCGTCGAGTTCGAGATTCCCCAACAGCCGGGAGACCACGGCGTCGCGCAGTTCAGCCCGATCCTGGAAAAGCAGTTCGGACCCGCCTTGCTGAGCCTCAATCTGCCCCTGCAAGAGCAATACGGCCCGGGCTACACGCCCGGAGCGGCGCTGGGCTACGCGGCCCGCGCCGAATATCTGACGTCTCCCGCGCTCTCGCCCGCGCTGGAGGCCTACGGCCAGCCCGCCGCCTCCGGCCGCCTCGGCGGCATGACCGGCGAGAATCATTTCGCCGGCCCCGCGGCCTACGGCAGCGCCCCGCTGGCCTCCTTTGGAACCGCGCGCTACAGCGTGGCGCCCTTGATCGGCCTTACACCCGACGCTCCGCGCTGGACCTTGGTCGGACGCCTGGAATTGGAGTTCTAGGTCCGGCAAGGCGCATGAACCTCAGTTCAACTCAGCCAGCCTGGCGTCCACCGCTTTTATTTTTTCCGCGAGAGCCGCCGCATTTTTCTTCTCTTTGTCCAGGGTGAGTTTGGAACGACGAATGAGATCCAGAATGCTGTTGTTCCCTTTTCGTCCGGCGTCCTCGGCCATTTTGACCATCTCGTCGTCGGTCAGTTTCGCGTACGGGGACATGCCGCGAAGTTCCTTGCAGCTTTCCCGCACGCTCGCCGAGTCCACGTCCATCCACCCGGCGTTGTCGGCCTTCGCGCGATCGATGCGCAGCCTCAATTCGATGAGTTTCGCCCGGCTCGTTTCAGCCTTGAGAAGCCTATCCATTTCTCCCGCGACGAGCTCCCTGTCGCGAGGATCGCTGAAATCGTCGGCGATCCACTGCGCCGCCAGGTCCGACAGATCATTGCCGCGAGCGGCCGCCGCATTTTCCTTCTGCGCCGTCGCGGCTTTATTGACGGCGGAAAGTTCAGGCATCTCCTGCCGCGGCGCGCCCGGCTGCGACGGCGCCGCGCCATCCCAAGACTGAGCGGACGCAGCCGCTGCCGCAACGACCAGGACCGCCGCCGACGCAAGCATGAATTTCATGTTTTCTCCTCTTTGGTGTTGCTTTATGCAACCTCAATCCCGCGCGGAACAGCCGCCCAGGGGCTCCGCAAATAATCGTATCGCTCCGCGGCAGACTATGCCCGGGCCAGAAGGCCCGGAAATGGAAAGCAGAGGACCTGGATATCCGCAGCATCAATCATGCCTTGATGCACGCCCCCATTTCACATGCCCAGCGGAACGCCCGGAGCGGCAAGCCCCTCACACCCGCGCCTCGGCGGTCACCGGGTGCGCAACGTCGACCCACGGTCCTGCGCCGCGCCCTTGCCCTGCTCGGCCCGCGCGGCACGGGCAAGAGTTGGCTGATTCGCGAGAGCTTGGGCGATGCCGCCGGACGGAAGTTCGTCCTCATCGACGAAGTGCAGAAGGTTCCGGCGCTTTTGGACGAGGCGCATCGCTTGATGGAGGAGCGAAAAATCAGGTTCCTGCTGACCGGCAGATCTGCGCGCGGGACGCGGCCGGCCTGACTGACGCCGCAAGGTGAAAAACGCCCGGCAAGGCCGCCGCCCCGGAGAAACGCCCGGGGCGGCGAGCCTCTCACGCCCGCGCGACTTCCGGCGGTGCCTGGCGCGACTGCCGGTAGCGCTCCAGCACCAGCGCGCACGCGGCCGCGCGCGCCTCCGCGGTCACCGGATGCGCGACGTCGAACCAACGGTCCTGCGCCGCGCCCTTGCCCTTTTCGGCCGGGAACACGACGAACGGCTCGTCGTCGCCCGGCTCGTTGCGCTTGAGCACGCGGATACCCTTGATCACGAACGAGTCCGCGATCACCAGCTCCGCGAACGCCATCAGCCGCGTCGGGCGGTCCGAACGGTCCTCGAACGAACGCACCCGCGCCTCCAGCTTCGGCAGCGTCATCTCCATGTAAGCCTCCCGGGCGTCCTCGGACGCCCAAGGAGGATACGCGGCGCCCCCCGAAAAAGTTCCATGTTCTTGTTCTGGGTCTTTAGTCCCATATTTGATCAGGTCCATAGCCCTTGCCGAAAACCGGGCCCCAAGTGTATCCTGGCGTCATGAAGGTCCTGTTCGCCGCGGTTTGTCTTGCCCTCGCCCCCGCCTCGGCGCACGCCCAAGTCCCCGACACCCGCGACGGCCTGCTCAACGCTATCGCCGAACAGGCCCGCGCTCTCCCCGACGGCCCGTCCGGCGACGCCCGACGCGCCCAACTGGGACATATCGAGGCCGACGCCGACGCCGCCGACAGCCCGGCCGCCCTGGCCCGCGCCCGTGGCGAATTCAATCTCTGGCTCGGCTCGCCGGACGACATGGCCGCCGCCGCGGCCGGCCGCCAACGGGCGTTGAACGCCGCCCTGAACACGGTCGGGGCGCTGAATGGCTCGGCCGCGCCGCGTTTCGACGCGGCGGCCTTCGCCGCCGCCGCGCCTCCCGCGCCCGCGTCCGCCGCCGCGGCTCCCGTGATGCCCGCGGGACGCGCGCAGTCCTCCGAGCCGCCCCTGCCGCCGCCGTCGCGGGACTCCTTTTCTTTGGACCGGCTCAAGAGCTACCTCGATCACACCTGGATCACCGACGCGGTGATCCACTCAGTGGAGGAGATCAAGAATGATGTCGCCGGCTTCGGCCACCTGCTTAGCGGGTTCGCCGGGTCCTGCTATTACGGAGCCAAGTGGCTGCTGATCAAGACCGGGGTTCTGCCGCCCGAGGTGCAGGCGCCCGAGCAGATCGGCAAGATCGGCATCGGCTCGGCCGACGCCTACATGATGGACTCCGCGCTGAAGCGCGACCCCGCCCTGCAGGCGCGCCTGCACGTGCGCCGCCTGGACCTGGCCACCGTCAAGAATTCCGACGCCGGGTTGATCCCGCCCAAGACGATCTTCGTTTTCGACCGCGGCTGCGCCCATATGAGCCAGACCGCCGGGCACATCGAGGTGACCTTGCCGCGCGAGAAGATCGTGGACCTGAAGGCCGCCGCGTTCTACAACGTCCGTTACGAGGGCCGGAAATACAAACCGGAACTCCAGTCCGACCAGATCCTCAACTGCAGCGACGGCTGCGCGTTGCGCACGATGGCCTTCCTGCGCACCTACGGCCGCGCGCAGTGCCTCAACGCCTACGTGCCCGTCGTCGACGCCGCGCCGCAGGCTTTGCCTTAGGCTTCGCCGGCGCCGCCCAAGCGCGCAGCACCTCCGCGTCCAAAGCCAGCTCGTCGCCTTCGGCACGGAGCGCGCCGCGACGCAGAAGAAGCCGCGCGGCCGCGCGCACGTTCTCCGGCGGCAGGCGCACCGGCGGCATGTAGGACGCGGCCTGCCCCCACAGCGGCGCCAGGCCGGGAATGCGCAGCGCGCCGGTCTCGGCGTAGCCGGAAAACGCCAGCACGTGGCGCAGGACGGCGCGCTCGTCGTCCGTCAGGGTCGGCGCGCGCGCCACGCACTCCGACAGCTCCGACACCAGCTCGGCGCGCAACCGCGGCGCGCGCGCGACGAACGCGCGCCGTCGCGCGTCCGCGTCCTCAGCCATGCGTCCACTCGTAGGAGGAGCGGTGCGCGTCCAGCGAGTCGGCGTAGTCCACGAACTTCTGGTAGACCGGGTGGCGGGCGATCGTGACGGAGTCGCCCAGCACGATCAGCGCGCGGCGCGCGCGCGTGAGCGCGACGTTGAGGCGGCGCAGGTCGCCCAGGAAACCGATCGTGCCGGAGTCGTTGGAGCGCACCAGGCTGACGATCACGGCCTCCTTCTCGCGGCCCTGGAAGCCATCCACGGAGCCGATCTCAAGACCCGGCTCGCGCACCAAGGTCTTGAGCAGCTTGGCCTGTGCCACGTAGGGCGTCAGGATCGCGACGTCGCGGGCTTTGAGGCCCGAGTCCAGCAGTTCGCGCAGGATCTTGACGGCGAGTTCGGCCTCGCCCTTGTTCTCGCGGCTTTCTAAAAGCTCGTTCCAGTTCTCGTCGAAGCCCGCGCCCGCGGTGTCGACGAAGGTCACGGGCTTGGAGGTCAGCGGCGTGGCCGTCACGCCGGCGAGTTCATCAGCCGTGTGCCGCGCCACGGACTCGTGCGCGATCAGCTGGCCGTCGTAGAAGCGGTCCGAGGGAAAGCGCATGATGTCCTCATGCATGCGGTACTGCACGCGCAGGAGGGTCTGCAGGTTCGCGGGCAGGATGTCCTTGAGGCGATCGAACAAGGTCGTCGCCAGGCCGCCCTCCGCGGCTTCTTTGGAATAGATCGTGGGCGGCAGCTGATTGGCGTCGCCGGCGAAGACCGCCTTCTTGGCCAAGGTCAGCGGCACCCAGGACAGCGGCTCGGTGGCCTGCGAGGCCTCATCCATGGCCACCAGGTCGAAGTCGCCTTTGACGAAGCGCTTGGAAATGCCCGCGTGGGTGGCGAGCACGACGTTGGCGGAGGCCACGATGCGGCGTTGGATCTCGAACTCCAGGTCGCGCGCTTCTCTCCATAAACGTCCGACTTCCCGCTCGCGGTCGTGGCGCTCGTCGTAGCCAAGCTGGGCGCGCTCGCGGCGGCCGTCGCGCGAGCGGCGATGGATCAGGCGTTCGCGCGCGGCGTCGATCTCGCGGACTTTTTCATAGACGGGGTCTTCCTCGGTCTGCAGGGCCAGGTTGCCGTGGCGCAGGCTTTCGAGCGTGCGCGCGGGATGGCCCAGGCGCACGACGCGCAGGCCGGTGCCCAGCAGCTTCTCCAAAATATTGTCGACGGCGATGTTCGAGGGCGCGGTGGCCAGCACCCGCTCGCCGCGCGAGACGTGCTGGCGGACGATCTCCACCAGCACCGTGGTCTTGCCCGTACCCGGCGGCCCATGCACCAGAGCCACGTCGTCGGCCGACAGCGCGCGCTTGACCGCTTCCTGCTGGTATTCGTTCAAGCCCGCGTTGAAGAAGCGCAGCTTCGGCGCGCGGGACTTGGCTGGAGCCGTCTCGCCCAGGAATATCTCGCGCAAAGTCGACAGCCGCGAGCGCCGCGACTCCGCCGCCGTCACCAGAGCCTTGCGCATGCGCTGATAGGTGGCGTCCGAGCCCAGCAGGTCGATCTGGCAGGAGCCGCGCGGCGGCTCATCGGGGCCCTGGACGTTCAGCGCGACGACGACCTTGTACTCTTCAACCTTGTAGAGCGTGCCTTCGAAGGCGCGCGGTTCCGAGCCCGGCGGCAGACTTAGCAGGACGTTGTCGCCCGCGTTCATGGCATGGAACGGCGAGAGGTCCTCGCCGCGCGGCGCGCGCGTCAAGGTCAGCAAGGACAGTCCGCCCATGCCGCCCTCGACGGAGGCCATCATCAGCCCGGTGACGGTCTTGCCCAGCGCCTCGCGCTGGGAGACGGGGAACTTGCGCAGTTCGCGCAGGTTCTCGGCTTTCTCGGCCTCGCGCTCCAAGTCGATGAGGACCTGGAGGCGTTCGAAGTGTTCTTTGCCCGCCATGAGCGGCTAGTCTAGCAGTTTACCGCCGCGCGCAGGCCGCGCGCGCGCCGTGCCGACGGAGCCGGGCCCTTTTGTTGCGATGCAATGCCCGACTCAGATTTAGGGGGATTTCCATCCATGACCGCGCCCATGCCGGCCGCCGAGAACGAAGTCCTGACGCTCAACACGATCCGCAAAAGAGACGGCTCCCGCGTCGCTTTCGACCCCGCCAAAATCCGCTCCGCGTTGTCGCGGGCGGGCGGCGCGACCGGAGAGTTCGGCGATGCCGCGGCGGGCCCGCTGACCGAATTGGTGGTCAAGGTTCTCGCCCGCCGCATCGGCCGGGGCGCTTTGAGCATCGAGGACATTCAAGACGTCGTCGAGCAGGTCCTGATCACGGCCGACCACTTCAAGACCGCGCGCGCCTACATCGTCTATCGCGAGCAGCACCGCAAGCTGCGCCGCGACCTGAAGACCGTCGTCGACGTGGAAACCTCGATCAACGAGTACGTCAACCGCCTGGACTGGCGCGTGAACGCCAACGCCAACCAGGGCTACTCGCTGGGCGGGCTGATCCTGAACGTCTCGGGCAAGGTCGTCGCCAACTATTGGCTCAACCACGTCTACTCGCCGCAGGCGGGGCAGGCGCACCGCGACGGCGACCTGCACATCCACGACCTGGACATGCTGGCCGGCTACTGCGCCGGCTGGTCGCTCAAGACGCTCCTTCAGGAAGGCCTCAACGGCGTGCCGGGCAAAGTCGAGGCCGGGCCGCCCAAGCATCTATCCAGCGCGGTGGGACAGATCGTCAACTTCCTGGGCACGCTGCAGAACGAGTGGGCGGGCGCGCAGGCGTTCAGCTCCTTCGACACCTACATGGCCCCGTTCCTGCGCAAGGACAAGCTCGGCTACGCCGAGGTGCGGCAGTGCATTCAAGAGCTCATCTACAACCTCAACGTGCCCTCGCGCTGGGGCACGCAGACGCCTTTCACGAACTTGACGTTCGACTGGGTCTGCCCCGAGGACCTGCGCGAGAAGCATCCCCTGATCGGCGGCGTGGAGATGCCCTTCGTCTACGGCGAGCTGCAGGCCGAGATGGACATGATCAACCAAGCCTACATCGAGGTCATGATCGCCGGAGACGCCAAGGGCCGCGTCTTCACCTTCCCCATCCCCACCTACAACATCACCCCCGACTTCCCATGGGAAAGCGAGAACGCCGACCGGCTTTTCGCGATGACCGCCAAATACGGCCTGCCGTATTTCCAGAACTTCGTCAATTCCGAGCTCAAACCCAACATGATCCGCTCCATGTGCTGCCGCCTTCAGTTGGACCTGCGCGAACTGCTCAAGCGCGGCAACGGCCTGTTCGGCTCCGCGGAACAGACGGGCTCGCTCGGCGTGGTCACCGTCAACTGCGCGCGGCTGGGCTACCTTCATAAAGGCGACGAGGCCGGCCTCTATCGGCGCCTGGACGAACTGCTGGAGATCTCCCGCGACAGCCTGGAGGTCAAGCGCAAGGTCATCCAGCGCCTGATGGACGACGGGCTCTTCCCCTACACCCGGCGCTACCTGGGCACCTTGCGCAACCACTTCTCGACCATCGGCATCAACGGCGTCAATGAGATGATCCGCAATTTCACGGGCGGCGATGCTGACATCACAAGCGCCCAAGGCCACGCGTTCGCCGTGCGCCTGCTCGACCACGTGCGCGCCCGCATGGTCGTTTTCCAAGAGGAGACGGGGCACATGTACAACCTGGAGGCGACGCCGGCCGAAGGCACCACTTATCGCTTCGCCAAGGAAGACCGCAAGCGCTATCCCGACATCCTGCAGGCCGGCACGAAGGAGCGCCCCTACTACACCAACTCCTCGCAGTTGCCGGTGGGCTTCACCGACGACCCGTTCGAGGCGCTGGAACGCCAGGACGAGCTTCAGCGCAAGTACACCGGCGGCACCGTCCTGCACCTCTACATGGGCGAGCGCATCTCAAGCGTCCAAGCCTGCAAGACCTTGGTCCGCCGCGCGCTGGAGCGCTTCCGTCTTCCCTACATCACGATCACGCCCACCTTCTCGATCTGCCCCACGCACGGCTATCTGGACGGCGAGCACCGCTTCTGTCCGAAGTGCGACGTGGAACGAGCCGCGCAAAAGCAAAGGAGCCAGCCATGAATCATCCGAAAACGTCCACTTCGCGCCCCGCGTCCGTTTTGGAGGACTCCGAGCGCCAGCCCTGCGAGGTCTGGACGCGCGTGATGGGCTATCACCGCCCGGTGGCTTCATTCAACATCGGCAAGAAAGGCGAGCACGGCGAGCGCCGCTTCTTCCAGGAGTGCCGTGCCGACCTCGGTCGTTCGAACTGCTAAAGCCTCCGCCCTGCGTCTGGGCGGCATGACGCCGCTGAGCCTGACGGACTATCCTGGACAACTCTCGGCGGTTCTGTTCTGCCAAGGCTGCTCTTGGTCCTGCGCGTATTGCCACAACACGCACCTGCTCGACGCGGGCGCGACACCCGCGCTCGATTGGGCGGCGGCGCAAGAATTTCTGCGCCGTCGTAAAGGCCTGCTCGACGCGGTGGTCTTCAGCGGCGGCGAACCGACCTTGCAGGACGGCCTGGCCGATGCGATGCGCCGGACGCGGGAATTGGGCTTCAAGGTCGGCCTGCACACGGCCGGAGCCTATCCGCGGCGGCTTGGGCCCCTTCTGCCGCTCGCCGACTGGGTGGGCTTCGACGTCAAGGCGCCGTTTGCGCGCTATGACGAACTCACCGGCGTTCCCGGCAGCGGCGCGGCCGCGCGGGAAAGTCTGAGCCTGCTCCTGTCAAGCGGCGTCGACTGCGAGTGCCGCACCACGGTCCATCCGTCGCTGTTTACCGCCGCCGGACTCGCGGCGCTGTCCGCGTCACTATTCGCGCTCGGCGCGCGCCGGCACGTCCTCCAAATCTTCCGCGCCGACGGCTGCGTTGACGCCGCCCTCAACGCCGCGGCAGACGCTTGCGCGGAGTTGATCGCGCAAGCCGCGGCGCTGGAACCGCGCGTCGAGCGCCGCGGCTAAGCCGGCAGCCCGAACCCGAGGCTCAGCATCGAGATCGAGCCGTTTTGGATCGAATCGAAGAGCACGCTCGGCGCGTCATGGGCGTGCGCGGCGCCCAAAACGTAAAGCAACGGATCGTAGTGATCCGGCGTGGGCACGGACTCGCGCCCGCCCGGGAGGGAGACGGGGGCGGCGAGAAGCGCGTCGTAGTCCCGGGCCAGCGCGCGCGCCTTGACCGCGTCCGAGAACTCCGCGGCCCAGTCCGCGGCAGGCGCGTCCTCTTCCCAGGAAATGCGTCGCAGGCTGTGGACGACGTTGCCGCTGCCCACGATCAGCACGCCCTCGTCGCGCAGAGGCCGCAGTTTCTCGCCCAGTTCGAAATGGCGGCGCGCCGACGCGCCGAAGTCGACGCCCAGTTGAACCACCGGCACGTCGGCGTTCGGATACAGGTGGCGCAGGACCGACCACGTTCCGTGGTCGAGCCCCCACTCGCCTTCATCGATCGCCGTCTGCGGACCCAACAATTCGCGCGCGCGACGCGCCAGCGCGGGGCTGCCCGGGGCCGGATAGCTCACGGCGTACAGCTCTTGCGGAAATCCGCCGAAGTCGTGGATCGTGCGCGGGCGCGCCATGCCCGTCAAGGCGCTGCCTCGCGTCTGCCAGTGCGCCGACACGCAGAGCACGGCTTGCGGCCGCGGCAGGCGCCGGCCCAAAGCGGCCAGCGCGCGCGTGAAGTCGTTGTCGGCCAGCGCGTTCATGGGCGAGCCGTGGGCCAGGAACAAGACGGGAGAGCGCGTGTTGTTTTTCATATGTAACCATTATAGTATCAATTAGACGCGGACGCAAGCCCCTCCGCGCCCGGGGCCAAAAGACCCAGGCGCGAGCGCGCGCCAACGTATATAATTACGAAGATGAGCTATTTCTCCGCTTTCGCCCTGATCGCCCTGGCCGCTCCCGCCGCTTTGGCTCAGAATGCCGCCGACGGCGGCAAAATCCCGTGCATGCACGTCGACGGCGCGCCCGCGGCGACGCTGAACTGGCGCGACATCGGCGGCGGGCCCCAGCCCGTCGTCTATATCGGCGATATTCACTCTTCGGCGGCGATCAAGCGCGTGCTGGCCGCGGCCATGCCCGACTTCGCGCGCGCCGGAGCCGGCGCCTTGGCCGTGGAGATGCTCCACGCCTCCGACCAGCCCCTGCTCGACCGCTACGGCGTCGACCCC
>JAJXVH010000079.1 GCA_021782205.1 bacterium
CTGTCGGCCAAGCAGACGGCGCTGTGGACCGTGCTGGGCTTCGGCGCGCTGTCGGCCTGGACGCCGCGCGGGTTGGCGCCGCGGCGCGCGGCGCGCTTCCTGCTGGGCGCGGCCGCGCTGCCCGCCGCGTTCGCCCTCTATTTCGCGGCGCGCGGCGCGTTTCACGATTACTGGTCGTGCGTCTGGTCCGGCAACGCGCGCTACGCGGCGGTCATGCTGGAAAGCGGCGCGTTCGGCGCTCAGTTGACCTGGTTTACGCGTGCGCTTCTGCCGCGCCTGCTCAGCTTCAGTCTGCCCGCCCTCGCGCTCGCGGGCTGGTCGCTCCACGGCCGGCGCGCCGGCCTGGAACGGCCGGTGGAGACGCTCGCCGTGGTCTGGTTCGGCACGGCGGTCACCGGAGCGCTGACCGGTTTATTCTTCTTTCCGCATTACTTCGTGGCCGTCGCGCCGGCGCTGGCGCTGGGCGCGGCGGCGGGGATCGAGCGGCTGGACCGAAATCTCGCACGGTGGGCGGGAATTCTCCTGCTCGCGCTGTGGCCGGCTCTGCTTGCGCCGCGCCTGCTGTTCGCTTCGACGGCGCGCGAACGCGCGTTGACCCTCCTCTATCCGAATCCTCTGTTTGAAACGAAATTATTGGGCGAGGAAATCGCGCGCCGCGCCGCGTCCGGCGACCGGCTTCACGTGTTCGGCTCCGAGGGAGCCCTGTTCGTTTACTCCGGCCTTCGCCCCGCCACTCCGCACACGCTGGCTTACGCGTTGACGCTCTTCCCGAAGGACGGCGCCCTGTGGCGAAAAGAAATGGCGCTCCTAGGTGCCGCGCCGCCGCGCTTCATCGTTTGGTCGGGCCAGCCGCTGTCGACGATGATCGCCTCTCGCGCGGGCGCCGATTACCGAGACGCCTTGCGCGCCTTCATCACGGCGAACTACGCTTACGCGGGCTCGGTGGGGGTTCTGCCCTCGCCTCAGCCGCCCGCTTTCGCATCCGCGGCGGCCGGCGAGACGCCGCCGTTCGGCGACGAAAATCGGCTGATGCTCTTTGTGCGGCGCGCGCCATGAGCTCGCTCGAGGAGCGTCTGGCCCGCCTGGGCGTGCGCCCGCAGGATCTCGACGAGCGCTTTCTGCGCGCGGGCGGCCCCGGCGGCCAGAACGTGAACAAGGTCGAGACGGCGGTCCAACTCACGCATCGCCCGACCGGGATCACGGTCCGCTGCTCCGAGGAACGTTCGCAAGAGGCGAACCGCCGCGTCGCGCGCGCACGCCTGGCCGAGCGCCTGGAAAACCTCGCGCGCGAGCGCGAGGCGCGCCTGCGCCAGGAACGCGAGCTGGTACGACGCCAAAAGCGAGCGCGGCCGCACGGCCTCAAGATGCGGATCTTGGAGCATAAGCACCGCCGCGCGAAGACCAAGTCCCGGCGCCGCCGGCCGCACGAGGACGATTGAGCGCGCTTTACGGCTGCCAGGCCGGCTTCGAGACGTTCCTGGCCAAGGAGCTGGGCGGCGCGTCGAAGACGGCGCCCGGCTGGCTCCTCGCCCCGGAGTCGGAGCGCGAGTCGTGCTTCGCCCACTTCGCTTTCCTTGAGCCCGCGGAGCGGTCCGGAGCCTCGGTCAAGGCCTTGGCCGCCGCCGCGGCGGATTTTTTCCTTCAGTCCGCGCGCGAGGAACGCTTCGAGACCCCGTGGCCGTTCGTCGTGGAATCCGCCGGCGCGGCCGGACTGCCCCGCCGCGCGCGCGTCATCGGCGAGGAAGCCCTGGCGCTGATCAAAGCGCGCGTCTCGCGCGTGGCCAAGCTGGCCGCGCCGGGCCGTCCCGGCCCCGGTTCCGCGCGCGGTCTATTCCTTTTTTTCCCGGACTTCGAGCGCGTGTACGTCTCGCGCGCGGCGACGTTCGGCGGCCAACGCCGCATGGCCGACGACCCGCGCGCGCCGTCGCGTTCCTACTTGAAGGCCGAGGAGGCCTACGCCGTGCTCGGCCGCGAACCCGCGGCGGGGGAAAGCGTCGCCGACCTGGGCGCGGCCCCCGGCGGCTGGAGCTACAGCGCCGCGCGGCGCGGCGCGCGCGTGACCGCCGTCGACAACGGGCCGCTCAAAGCCGGCGCCCTCGACGCGCACATCACCGCGCTCGCCGAGGACGCCTTCAAGTTCGCACCCGCCCAGCCCGTGGACTGGCTGTTCTGCGACATGGTCGAGGATCCGGAACGCGTCGTCGCACTTCTGCGGCGCTGGCTGCGGGACGCGCTCTGCGCGCGCTTCATCGTCAACTTGAAGTTCGCGCGACAAGACCCGCTGGCGCTTCTGCGCCTCGTCGAAAGGGATATCCGCCCTTTATGCACGCTTCTGCGCGCCCGGCATCTCTACCACGACCGCGAGGAGTTGACGCTCGTCGGCGAGCGGCGGCAGGCGTAAGCCTCCGCGCGTCGAGACGACGGTCTCAGCAGGCCGCGCGGACGGCGCCGAGGCCGGCGCGGCCGATTACTGGAGGAAGTAGACGCCGACGCCGAACTTGTAGTCCGGGTCGTCGATGGGGAAGTCGCGCGCGGCCAGGATCTTGCAGCCGCTCTGCGTGAGGAAATCCTCGCGGGCCGAGAGCATCTTGGCCAGGTCCTGAGGCGTCTTGGCGGCGAGGCCCACGTACCCGGCCGCGGGACCGACGTAGACCATCATCCAGGTCTTCGGCGTCTCCACGACGTCCAAGCCCGCGGCGCGGAACACGCCGAAGTCCAGGTCGTCGCCGGGAGCCAGCACGCGCAGGCGGCTTTCATGATCCGGGTTCGCGTCCGGCTTGGTTTTATAAATGAGGAGGTAGGTGGGCAGGAGCTCGGAGACATCGACGACGCGCGCGGCGACCGGGGTCAGGCCGTCGCGGGTCAGCGCGGCCTGCGCCAGCGCCATGTCGGCGCGCAGCGCGGCCTCGTCCTTGGGCGCGAACTGGCGCGCGTCGGCCAGGAAGGAGCGCAGGACCGTGCCGTCTCCGGTCGCGTAGGGTATTTCCCACATCCCGCCCGAGAAACTGGGCGTGCCCGCTTGCACGCCCGCGGCTTTCAGCGCGGCGGTCCAGTAGGCGGCGGCCTCGCGGAAAGCGGCGTCATCGGAGGCGTAGCCGTAGAGCACCATGCCGGCCTGGGCGACCAGGCGGTCTTCGGTGATCACGTCCGCGGCCTGGGCGCGGGGCGCGATCGGCGCGGCCCAAGCGGCGGGCGGCGTCGGGGCGCGCAGCGCGGCGAAGCCCGTGTATTGAAACGCCGGAAGGCCTTCGGGCGATTGAGCTTGCGCGGCGGCGGCAAGGATCAGGACCAGGGCGGCGGTTTTCATCGGGTTTCTCCGTAGCGCCAGCGACGTCAAGACCCTAGCATATTTTAGGCCTTTCGGCCCGGATAGCCGGGACGCTGGACTCCGCGCCGAAAAAGAAAGTAGAGTGGTGCCGGTCGTCAATGGAGGAAGCAACCATGCCCAAGTATCAAGTCCCGAGCGGCGGCGCGAAAGTCGGCTACCAGAACGGCAAGCTGACGGTGCCCGACAATCCCATCATCCCGTTCTTCCCCGGCGACGGCACGGGCCTGGACCTTTGGAAGGCCACCAAGATCGTGCTGGACGGCGCGGTGGAGAAGGCTTACAAAGGAAAGCGCAAGATCGTGTGGATGGAAGTCTACGCCGGTCTGACGGCCCTCAAGCACTACGACAAGGACACGGTTCTTCCCGATGAGACGGTCGCCGCCTTTAAAGAATACCGCGTCGGCCTCAAGGGGCCTCTGACCACGCCCGCGGGTTCCTTCAAGTTCGTCTGCCTGGACTGCGCGGCGGAACTCATGGATCGTCCCGCGAATTGTCCGAAGTGCCAGTCCGAGTGGATCACGCCGCGCTTTCGTTCCGTGAACGTGGGCCTGCGCCAGAAGCTGGACCTGTATGCGTGCGTGCGCCCGGTGCGCTGGTTCAAGGGCGTGCCGTGCCCGGTCAAGCATCCGGAGAAGCTCGACATCGTGATCTTCCGCGAGAACACCGAGGACATCTACGCCGGCATCGAGTTCGAGCAGGGCACGCCGGACATGAAGAAGGTCTACGACTTCCTTACGAAGGAAATGGGCAAGAAGATTCCGTTTCCCGACAGCGGCATCGGCATCAAGCCGATTTCCAAAACAGGCTCTCAGCGTCTCATCAAGATGGCCATCGAGTACGCGATCGCGCACAACAAGCCGTCGGTCACGATGGTGCACAAGGGCAACATCCAGAAGTTCACCGAGGGCGCCTTCCGCGATTGGGGCTACGAGCTCGCCAAGTCCCAGTTCCGCGACCGGATCGTCACCGAAGCCGAGCTGTGGGACGAGCATGACGGCAAGATGCCGGCCGGCAAGATCCTGCTCAAGGACCGCATCGCCGACCAGACCTTCCAGCAGCTACTGCTGCGCCCCGACGAGTACTCCGTCATCGCCACCCCGAACCTCAACGGCGACTACCTGTCCGACGCCGCGGTCGCACAGGTCGGCGGGCTGGGCATCGGGCCGGGCGCCAACATCGGCGACGGCGTGGCGATCTTTGAAGCCACTCACGGGACGGCCCCCAAATACACGAACAAGGACATGGTCAACCCCGGCTCCTTGATCCTCTCGGGCGTCATGATGCTCGAGCACCTGGGCTGGCAAGAGGCCGCGGACCTGATCGTCAAGGGCCTGGAGGCGACCATCGCCGCCAAGACCGTCACCTACGACTTCGAGCGCCAGATGGAAGGCGCCAAGAAGCTCAAGTGCTCCGAGTTCGGCCGGGCCATCGTCCAGAACATGGGCGGCGCGCCGGTCGCCGCGTAACGACTCGCGCAGGCGGCAAACGAGGGGCCGGCGCTCGGAGAATGCGCCGGCCCTTCCTTTTGCTAAAGTCCGTCGACATGAACGAGCGCACTTGGACGGAAGTCGACGCGTACGTCGCCGAACGCCTGGCGCCGCGCGACGCGGACCTGGAGGCGGCGCAGTTGGCCGCCGCGGACGCGGGCCTGCCGGCGATCAGCGTCTCGCCTCTTCAAGGCAAGATGCTGTCGCTGCTGGCGACGATGACCGGCGCGCGGCGCATCTTGGAGATCGGCACGCTCGGCGGCTATAGCACGCTGTGGCTTGCGTGGGCCCTGCCGATCGGCGGACACATCCTCACGCTCGAGGCGGACCCGAAGCACGCGGAGGTCGCGCGCGCCAATTTCCGGCGCGCGGGTCTTGAGGCGGCCATCGAACTGCGCCTGGGACGGGCGCTGGACACGTTGCCCAAACTCGCCGCGGAGAATCCTCAGCCGTTCGACCTGTTCTTCATCGACGCCAACAAGGACGACATCCCGGACTATTTCCAATGGGCGCTGAAGCTGGGCCGCAAAGGCAGCGTGATCGTGGTCGACAACGTGGTGCGCGGGGGGAATATCCTCGACGCGGGCAGCGCGGACGCCAACGTCCGGGGCGTGCGCCGCTTCTACGACATGCTCGCCAAGGAGCCCCGCGTCAGCGCCACCGCGATACAGACCGTCGGCCTCAAGGGCTACGACGGCTTCGCTCTGGCGGTCATCGTCTAATTCAATATAGAATCCAAGACTGTGGCCAACCCTCCCTACCTGTCGGCGTTGATTCCGGTTTATAACGAGGAAGAAAATCTCGTCGCGCTGGGCGCGGAGGTCTCCGGCGCGCTGGACGCGCTGGGCAAGCCCTACGAGGTCATCCTCGTCGACGACGGCTCGCGCGACTCGTCCTGGGCGCTGATCCAGGACCTGGTCAAGAAATACCCCGGCTTCAAGGGCGTGCGCCTGGGCCGCAACGCGGGACAGACCGCGGCCCTGCTGGCGGGCATCCAGCACGCGGGCGGCGAGCTGATCGTCTGCCTGGACGCCGACATGCAGAACGACGCGCGCGACGTGCCCAAGCTCCTGGCCAAGATGAACGAAGGCTACGACGTGGTCAGCGGCTGGCGCAAGGACCGGCAGGACCGCTTTCTGGACCGCAAGCTGCCGTCGATGATCGCCAACGGCCTGATCTCGCGCATCACCGGCGTGAACCTGCACGACTACGGCTGCACGCTCAAGCTCTACAAGGCCGAATACCTGAAGCCCCTGCGCCTCTACGGCGAGATGCACCGCTTCGTGCCCGCCTTCGCCGGCTTCCTGGGCGCGCGCATCGCCGAGGTCCCCGTCAACCACCGCGCGCGCACCGCCGGCGTGTCCAAATACGGCATCACGCGGACCTTCAAGGTCCTGCTCGACTTGATGACCGTGAAGTTCATGGACACCTATCTGGGCAAGCCCATCTACCTGTTCGGCGGCGGCGGCGTGGGCATGGGCCTGCTCGGCGTGCTGTTCGGCGCCTACACGCTTTACAAAAAATTCTACTTGGGAACTTTCGTGAAGGACCAGCCGCTTTTCCAAGTCTCCATCTTCTGCCTGCTCATCGGCTTCCAAATGGTCCTGCTGGGATTGCTGGCGGAGATCTTGGTGCGCATCTATTACGACCTCAAGGACATGAAGCCGTACTTCGTGCGCGAAACTGCGGGTCTCTGAACTCGGCCGCAAATGGTCAACGCCATGGAGGTTCGTCTGCGCCCATATGAGACTTTGGTCCCAGATCAGCACGGGTCTCAAGACCCATGATATAAGTGGTGACGTGCGTTAAAATGCTCTTTATGCCTGCGGGAAATTCAGGTTGCTGTGCGGGTTTCCCCGGAGCGCTCGACGTCACGGAGGCTTCATGAATGCGGTTATGGTCGGGATATTCATTGCATCTTCCGTTATGCTCAACGGCAAGGTTCATGCGGACGAATGGGCAAGCACTCCTGAAGTCATTGCGGCAGCAAACGTTTCAAACCCCCTGTTCGAACGGACCCAGGCGGAGCCCTCGGTGGAAAAAATGGATTTCCAAAACTTCCCGGAATTTGTCGGAGGTTTCATTTTCATGGATGGAAGCCTTGTCGGGTCGAAAGTCGTCGGTGCAGGCGCAGATGCACCTGATAAATTAGCTTGTTACTCCGAATCCATCGCCGAACGACGTTCAAGCAATGCGACAAGTTCTTCGGGTTCCATGGTTCCCGCCGCGACCTATAGAATTCATTTTCACGATGGCAGTCTCGGCTGCCAAATCTCGGTCGACGCATCCGGCAAAATCAATCCGCTTGATGGGGCCTCCGCTGGTTTCCATGCGATCTCAGAGCATTTGACCGTTCTTTCCTGCTCGCTCTCGACTCAGATACGCGACACCGCCGACCCTGGGCCCGGTACCGTTCACGGGTGCATTTGTCACATGGGACCCTGCGTTCCCAACGGGCACTGCGGCACCGTCTGCGATTGCTGGAATTAGCAAAGCCCTCCAGCACGCGTGCGCTCCATGCTTCGTCGTTTGGGGAGACGTTTCTTCGGGTGTTCTTCTCGTTCCTTTCATAGCAAGACATCGTCAGTCTGTCCCCGCATTTGGCAGTATTCGGGCTTGGTTTTCTTCGGGAGCGCCTTTGCAGCGGCGCTATGCGTAGTTCCGTGGAAACGGCTCGCTCTCGAACGCGCGGAAAAAAAACAAGCCGACGAACAACTTGCCCCCATTGAAGATGCCGCACGCACGCGGGCATTGACATTCGAACAACTGACGTCCATGTGTGGGGAGGCTGGCTGCCGCGGGTGGACGACGCCAAAGCTTCAACCATCCGCCATGACGGAGACTCAGGAGACAGCGTCGCAGGAAGTTCCGCTTGGTGCTCCTGTTCTGTGGTGCATAGATCATCCAAGCGTTGGAATCTCCTATGTCGACGGGAATCCGCAGAGGAATATTTTTTGGACGGATGAAACTCGGATACCCATCCGTCACACGATGTATGATCGTTGCTGGAATATTGTTGCCATCGTTCGAGGCGTTCGCGCTGATGCGATTCTGTTGGAATACAAAGGTATTTCCAGGTATTTGAGATACTAGGCATCAGCAGCCGGTCATGAATAAATTTATTACAGCGTTCGGTTGTGCTGCGGTACTTCTTGCGGCAAGCGGTTATTCGGAGGACTTCGAGTTTGGCCCCCAGGATTCGGTCCATATCGAAAAAGTGATAAAGGCCGCCACGGCTGCCGAAAGCGCATGGCCAGGCTATCGGGTCTTTGATATTCCGTTCCTATCCATACATGCTGGAAAATCCGCTGCGGTTATCGGCTATTCTAAAGCGTTGCCCGGCTTCGACCCCATCCGTATCATGAACCGCCGAGTTCTTATTTCCTCGTCGAACATTCCAAATATTGGATTCATGTTCGGACGCAAATACAAGCTGTTCAATATAAGCATGACTGCCGTGCAGTACGCGGATGACACCCCCGAGGGGAACTCAGTCCTTATGGGGATTCATGAACATTTCCATGATTTTCAGGCGAGTTGGAGTGAACCACCCGGCGATGTCTCTTATGCCGTTGAAAACGCAACGGATGTCGCACTCGCTACGATAGAACAGGAATTGCTGGCGCGAGCGCTCGAGTCCCCCGACGCGGCAGTTATCACGCAGTTCGTGGCGATTAGGCAATACCGTTATTCTCAATTTCCAGTTTCTGATGCGGAACGCTCACATGAGCGCAGCGAAGGAACGGCAAAATTCATCGAGAATAGCGGAAGGCGCCGCGCATTCGGCCGACGCAACGGTGACAATGAACTTCTCTCAGGGTTGCGCAAGCCATTAACCGCGGAATCAATGGGGCGATGGCGGAACTATTACACAGGTGCCGCCATGTGTTATTTGCTTGACATCTCCCACATCGACAAATGGCGATCTGCCGTGGAATCCGGGCAAGGCCCTTACGACTTGCTTTTGAAGCGGTTCGGTACGGGTACATCCCATAAGGAAAAGCCTCTTGCCTCCGTGTTCGGAAGCGTAGCGTATGAAAAGGCGTTCGAGAACGCGGACGCCATGCTCACAGCTTTACGCGCGAGAAAGGACGCAGCGCTCCACCGATTCGCCGCCGAAAGCGGTATCCGAATCCAACTAAAAGACGCCATGGCGGCGCCCGCAGGGCAAACGACTTTCTCCGCCGCTTCGGAATTTCACATCGATCAAGAAACTCTTTTATTTGATCCCGTCGTGACATTCCATTTCAACGCCACAGGTTGGGAGTGCGACGTGCAAAATCAGATGATATTATTCGGGCGAAATATAGAGTTCGTCGTTCCGTCGACGGCGGCCTTAACGCTCGACGGCACGGCGTGGTTTCCCCTTCACGGTGCGATTGAATTTAAAAAATTGGTTCTTAAGAGCGCCTATGCGTCCGTGACCGTCTTACATGGCCGACTGGAATTTGATGGAACGACGCTCATGATCTCAAGGCCGTAAATGCCGGTACCCGGTGGCCCGAGCCAAGGCAAGGCTGAGGAAGCGCGTTCTGTCCCATGGTGTGTTACGGCCAGAACGATGCAAGTGATTTCCTGAGCATCGTGTGATAAGATTGGCTGATATTCGGTGACTCCGAGGAGACAACTATGAGCGGCATCGCGGAAAGCCTGGGAATGGTCGGGCTGGACAAAGAGACGCGCCAGATGGTCCTGGACACCATCCGCGAGTACGGCCGCAAGAAGCTGCCGCACTCCAAGCTCATCGAGCTGGACAAGGAAAACGTCTTCCCGGCCGAGATCATGAAGGATCTCTACGATCCCAACCAGGTCGCCTGCAACCTGATCATGATCCCGGAAAAATACGGCGGCCTGGGCGGCAACTCCTACGACATCTACCGCGCCTGCGAGGAGCTGGCGCGCATCGACCTGGGCGTGTGCACGTCGGTGTTCGCGACCTTCCTGGGCATGGATCCCATCTTCGTGGGCGGCACCGAGGCGCAGAAGGAGAAGTGGATCAAGAAGATCGCCTCCGAGGGTTGCTACGTGGCCTACGGCGCCACCGAGGCCGCCGCCGGCTCCGACCTGCTGCACCTGCAGACCAAGGCCGAGCGCGTGATGGAGGGCGACAAGATCGTCGGCTACAAGCTCAACGGCGGCAAGATGTGGATCACCAACGGCGGCGTGGCCGGCGTCTACACCATCCTCGCGCGCGCACCCAAGGGCGTGTCGTGGTTCGTCATCGAGAGGGGGACCAAAGGGTTGTCGGCCGACAAGCACGAGGACAAGCACGGCATCCGCTTGAGCGACACCTGCCCGCTGGTGCTGCGCGACGTGATGGTGCCCGCCGACGCTCTGATCGGAGAAGTCGAAGGCAAGGGGCTGCGCCAGGCCCAAGCCGTCTTCGGCTACACGCGCCTGATGGTGGCCGCCATGGCTCTGGGCGCGGGCTGGAAGGCCATCGAGCACGCCGTGCGCTACAGCCAGCAGCGCAAGGTCGGCGGCCAGCCGCTCTGCACCAAGCAGGGCTTCACGCACAAGCTGCTCGTGCCTTTCGCGGCGCGGCTGGAAGCCGCGCGCGCCTACGTGGAGGAGGTCGCGCGCCGCATTGACGCCGGCGAAGACGGCCTGCAGACCGAGGGCGCCATCGCCAAGATGATGGCCTCCGAGACGGCCGACGCCGTCTGCAACAACGCCATCCAAGCCTACGGCGGCAACGGCTACGTGCGCGAGTTCCCCGTCGAGAAGCTCAAGCGCGACGTCAAAATCACCTGCATCTACGAAGGCACCACCGAGATCCTCCAGCTCACCACCTTCCGCGAGCGCTGGCAGGCCAACATCAACGCCGAGGGCCGCTTCTACGACAAGATCGCCGAGGAGCTCGAAGCGCTGCACGCCAAAGGCCCCGACGTGGGCGCCGACGCCGCCGCGCTGGCGCTGCGCAACCTCTCGCGCGTGCTCAAGGCCTGCTACGACGAGAAGCTGACCTCCAACCAGATCGCCCACCTCAAGCTCGGCGAGCTGATGGCCTACGCCGAGACCGCCGCGGCCTTCTGCCGCGAGTCCGCCAAGCCGGAGCTGCCCGAGTCGGCGGTCTTCAGCCAGCCCGCGTGGCGCGCGATGAGCCGCGTCCATGCCGCCTACGCCGCGTCCTGGATTTCAAGCGAGGGCCTGGCGTTGGTGGCCGGGACCACCGCGCAGGACGCCGGCGCGCTGGCGCTGGCCCTTGAGCCCAAGGCCGTGGCCGCCGCCCAGAAAGGCGTGGTCGCCGACATGGACTTGGTCGCGCTCGAATTGGTTCGAGTGTACAAAGAAGAAGAAATCGCCAGCTGAGAATGAAGGACGAAAAAGAGCCCGCCCCTTTTCGTTTTCCGCTGACAGACGTCAAGGAATATGGGGAAATGGACGTGAAGGCGCAGGCGCCCGCGGAGGACTTTGCCGGCGCGCTGAGCGAAGGCTCCTTGATCGGCCCCGTCGCACTGCGCGGCATCATCCGCCGCGTCGACGACGACGCGGTCTTCACGGGCTCGGTCGGCGGACGCTGGCTCTTCGAGTGCTCCCGCTGCCTGACCCCGATCGAGGGGGAGTGGAGCGAGACC
>JAJXVH010000080.1 GCA_021782205.1 bacterium
AGAAGGTCGCCGCCCTCCACCTGGGAAAGCTTGGCGCCCGCTTGACCAAGCTGACGCCGAAGCAGGCCGAGTACCTGGGCATTCCGGCGGAGGGACCGTTCAAGCCGGAGAACTACCGCTACTAAGTCTTACGTCGGCGGAACGAAAGAGGCCCCGGCAGGGATTCCTGCCGGGGCCTTTTCTACTCAACCTTTTCAACAGAACGTCCCCGTGACTGGAAATTCGGCCGACTGGAGCGTATACTCCAATTGGTG
Source organism: bacterium (assembly GCA_021782205.1). Classification (GTDB taxonomy): domain Bacteria; phylum Elusimicrobiota; class Elusimicrobia; order UBA1565; family UBA9628; genus GWA2-66-18. Next base: position 255 of record JAJXVH010000080.1, read on the forward strand.
ATGCGTTTCTGGTGGGTCAACCAAAACCAGACGTTTGAGCAGGAGTTCCGCGGAGGCTACCTCTGGTCGCCGAAGCGGAATAGGAACGGCGCGCGCAATCCGTTCTACGATAATATGCGCGAGGTGGCGCCGAGAGACGTCGTGTTTTCCTTCCGGAATCGGACCATCGCGGCGATCGGCGTCGCGCAATCGTATGGTTACGAGTGTCCGAAGCCGACGGAGTTCGGGACCATCGGGGCCAATTGGGAGACGGTGGGGTGGCGTGTGGACGTCGCCTATTCGGTGCCGGCCAATCGCGTGGTGCCGAAGGAGCATATGGGGCTGCTGGAGCCATTGATGCCAGAGCGCTACGCGCCTCTACAGCGAGATGGCGATGGGATTCAGAATGTCTATCTGGCGGAACTTCCGCGCGCTTTTGCTGAGGCGCTGGCGGGATTGATCGGGTTCGAGGCCCAGCAGCTCGTCATGGCAGCGGCAGATGCCCCGCTGTTGACGGCGCCGCAGATGGCGGCGCGAGGCATCGACGAGTGGGAAGATAAGATTCAAGAAACCGTAAGGACAAGCCCGGCGCTTAGCGACACGGAGCGGACGGCGATCATCCGGGCGCGGCGCGGTCAGGGCCAGTTCAAGCAGAACGTGATGCGCGTGGAGAGGGAGTGCCGGATCACGAAGGTGGACAACCCGGCGCATCTGGTCGGTAGCCACATCAAGCCGTGGCGCGACGCGACGAACGAAGAGAGATTGGATGGGGAGAACGGGCTGCTGTTGACGCCGACGATCGACCATCTCTTTGATCGTGGCTTCATCTCGTTCAAGGACGACGGCGGGTTGTTGGTGTCGCCGGTCGCCGACCGGGAGTCTCTGAGGCGCATGGGCGTGACGCCCGAGGCGGACGCAGGGGCGTTCAGCCGCGGGCAAAGGAGCTATCTGGAGTTTCACCGAGACGAGGTATTCCTGACGGCGGGACGAGCGCGGCCTTAGGGGAGATCGCCAGCTGGTCGTCGCGGCCTTGGGCCTTGCACTCCGGCAGGCTGGCAGGAGGTCTCGCTGGCGTCGAAGTCTTCCGTCATGGAACTTTTTTTGGGGGCGGCGCGTATACTCCTGGGACCTTGGGCCCTTGCAGCCTACGGGGGAGGGTGATACGATGACGGAATCGATGGCGAAGAGATTGACGACGGTGGAAACCGGCATGGCGGAACTGCGGACCATGTTCCGCCGAACGATGGTGACCGTCGCCCGGATGAAGGGAGACCTGGCGGAGATGAGGGAATTCTTCCAAGAAAACATGGCAACAAAGGCCGACATCTCCGCGCTGAACGGGCGCATGGATGGCTTCTCCGGCCTGCTCCTCGATTCACGGCAACGATGGGCCGTGCACGCCGACACGCTCAATCAGCACCACGAACGGATCGCTCAGCTTGAACGGCGCGACAAGAAGGACTGATCTCAACGCCGCTCAAGACGCCGCCGCCGTCGCGACCAAAAAAATCAGCGCGCCAGCAGTTCCGCCGCCGCGACCGCGCAGCTCTTGTTCTTGCTGACGCCGGCGCGGCCGGAGACGATGAAGAAAGGGGTCTGGACGCCGCAGGCGCAGTCGCCGCCCGGAAACAGCGTGGCCAGGTCGCCCATCAGGACGCTGTGGGCGGGCGCGGAGGTGATGTAGGGGCTGACGAAATGCAGGAGGCCGGGGCGGCCGAAGCCCAGGACGGAGAACGTGCGCGGGTCGCGGATGAAGACGCGCGACCAGACGGGGACGTGGAAGCGGTGGGACGCGCACTCCACGTACGGGATGGGATGCTCCACGGAGCCGAAGCCGTCGCGCAGGCGGTGGTCGGGGATGCCCAGCTGGCGGGAGACCTGGGCGTAGAGCTCCGCCTTGGGGATGGCGCGGTCGGCGTGGCCCTTCCAGCCGCCGCCCAGGAAGACCAGGGATTTTTCGGACAGCTTCAGCGGCGGACGGCCCAGGTCGCGCAGGCGCTGAAGAGTGAACTGCAGGAAGGCGGGATAGCCGAAGATGCGCACGCGCAGGCCATCCTTCTCCCAGCGCTCCAGGCGCTCGATGGCGCCGAAGGCGTCGAACTCGTGGCCGCCCGCGCCGTCGCGGCGCAGCGCGTGGAAGACGGCATGCGCGGGGGCGTAGCGGCACAGGTAATTGTCGGTGTAGGCGGTGCCCAGCTTGGAGTCGGACTCCGTCTCGTAGCTGTAGAGCAGGTAATTGGTGGGGGTGGCGGGCTCCACCCAGCCGTAATGCTCGAAGACGCGGTCCAGCATGCGCTGGCCCGCGCCCAAGGACCAGCGGTCGAAGAACATCTGTGATTTTTGGCCCGTGGTGCCCGACGAGGTGAAGTGCCCGGCCACCTCCTCGCGCGGGATGGACAGGACTTCGTGCGTCTTGAAAAAATTGGCCAGCACGAACGGCACGCGCGCGCAGTCTTCAACGGCGCGCACGTCCTCGGCCTTGAAGCCGCGGGAAGCCAGGAGTTTCCCATAGAACGGGGAGCGCTCCCCGTGCCAGCGCGTGATCTCATTCATGGCCAGAGCGAACAACGCGTCGACTTCCGGCCCGTGGGCGTAGGGATCGGAGATCTCGCACAGACGCTGGACCGCCTCCAGCGCGCGCGCGTCCGGGACGGCCAGCGCAAGCTCGCTCATGCCCGCCTCAGTTCCGCGTCGGAGGCCACCACCCACGTCGTCAGCGCCAGCCCGCACGCGCAGGCCACGGCCAGCGGGCGCGGCGCAAAGCGCCCCACCAGCAGGCCCAGCACGCCCATGGACAGCGGCAGGGACGCCGTGCTGATGGCGTTGACCAGGCTCATCACCACGGGCACGTTCGCCGGCCGCGGCCGCGTCTGGAACAAAGTCAGGATGAAGACGTTGGTCGCCGCCAGGAAGAAGCCCAGCGCCGCCAGGCACAGACAGCCCTGCCACGGCGCGCGCGTCAGCGTGAAGCCCACGTACGCCGCCGCCATGGCGCCCATCCCGCCGGAAATGCGCGCGCCCAGGCCGGACTTCAAGGTCAGCAGGGACAGACCCGCCGTCGCCAAGAGCGCGCCCCCGCTGAGCGCGGACTCCAGCCATGCCAGCGTCCCGATCGTCCCCCCGTAGGCCGCGCGCGCGAACAACGGCAGGAAGACCAGCAGGGGCGCGAAGAGCAGGTTCATGGCCAGAAAGCCGCCCAGCATGAAGCGCACCAGCCGGTCGCCGCGCAGAACCGCCCGGATCCCGTCCGCCGGTTCGGCGTCGGCGCCGCCGTCCGCCGCCGCGCGCGCGCTCACGCCGGACTCCAGAACTCCCGCCAGCGCGTAGCTCAGGCCGTTGACCAGCAGAAGCCCGCGCAGGCCGATCCGGGGATAGAGCAGGGCCGCGCACGCCGGACCGATCACGTTGGCCAGGGCGAAGCTGGCGTCCACGAGAGAGGTCAGCGCCTGAACGCGCCGCGGGGCCGCCAGCGCCGCCGGAAGGCTCATGATCGCGGGATTAAACAATGCCCCCGCCGCGTTCGCCGCAAACGAGGCCAAAAAGAGCGCCGGGACCCGCGCGTCCGCGCCCACGCGCGGCCACGCCGCGGCCAAAGCCGTGAACACCGCCGCCCGCGCCCCGTCGGCGGCGATCACCGTCTTGAGCGGGCCCAGAGCCGCCGTCCAGCGCCCCGCGTGCGCCGCCAGCAGAAGATGCGGCAAGGCGGAGACCGCCAGAAACCACGCCACCGCCGGCGCGGACGCGCGCTGGAGCAGGACCCAGACCAGGCCCACGGTCAGCATCTTGTCGCAGACCTGGGACGCCGCCTGCCCCCCGCACAGAAGGGCCGCGTTGCGGTCCTTCAAAACGTCCAGAGAAAGCGCGCCGCTCACGTTGCGTCCGATCCTACCACTTCACGCGCCCGACGCGGCGAAATGCTAAGAGTGTAGCGTCATGCTCCGCGGCCTCCATCGGACGATCCTGGTCCGTCTTTTCCTCGTCTGGCTCCTCCTGTCGATCGGCGGGGGAGCACTGGTCTATCATCTCCAGATCGAGAAGCTGGACCGGCGCGTCGTCAAGCTCGCGCTCGAAGAATCCGCGGAGTTGACCGCCTCCTGCGCCCGGCACGCGCGCCGTCCCGACGCCCGGGGCCTCACGGACCTCCGGCGCCGCAGCGAGGACGCCGTCCGAGAGAGGTTCGTCGACGTGGAGCTCGACGACGCCGACCGCCGGCCGATCCTGGAGGCTGTGCGCCCCGGCGACGGCCGGCTCGCGGCGCAGGCGCACGCGCGACTCGGCGAGTTGAAGCTTGGCGGCCGGCCGCGCCACCGCCGGTTCTACGCGGACGGCCGGCTTCTGCTGCTGGTCATGGTGCCCGTCTCTCGAAGCGACGGCGCGCCTCTAGGCTACTTTCGTGCGGTCTACCAGGTCCGAGAGGAGACGCAAAAGGAGATCGAGGCCGACGTCTTCGGCGCGCTGGCCTTGCTGGTCGCCGCCCTGCTGGCGGCCGCCGTCACGCTCTACCCCGTCATCCTCCTGCTCGCCCGCGGCCTACTGCGCGCTTCCGCCGAGCTGCTGGAAGGCAACCTGGAACTCCTGGACGTGCTCGGCGTGGTAATCGCCGAACGCGACGAGGACACGAACGCCCACAACTACCGCGTGACCCTCTACGCCGCGCGCCTGGGCGAGGCGCGGGGCCTCGATTCCGAGAGCCTGCGCTCACTGATCGCCGGCGCCTTCCTGCACGACGTCGGCAAGGTCGGGATTCCAGACGCCGTCCTGCTCAAGCCGTCGGGCTTGACCGAAGAGGAGACCGCGATCATGCACGGCCACGTGATGAAAGGCGTCCAGATCATCGCCCGCGCGAAGTGGCTGCGCGACGCGCGGCGCGTCGTGGAGTTCCATCATGAGAAATTCGACGGCGGCGGTTACCCGAAAGGGCTCAAAGGCGAGGGGATACCCCTTGTCGCGCGGATCTTCGCCGTCGCCGACGTGTTCGACGCGCTCGTCTCGCGCCGGCCCTACAAGGAGCCCCTGGATCTGGCGCAGGCCCTGCGCCTCATGGAGGCCCAGCGCGGCGCCCATTTCGACCCGGAGGTCTTGGACGCTTTTCTGATCCTTGCTCCCGCGCTTTACGACCGGATCGCCCGCGCCAAAGAGGAAGACGTGGAGGCGGAGCTCAAGAGCCTCGCCCGCCGGCGCTTCGCCCCGGCATGAAAGCCCCGTCCCGACTCGCCTCCGTCCGTTTCGTCCTGGTCCGCCCCAGCGACGCGCTCAACATGGGCGCGGTCGCGCGCGCGATGGCGAACTTCGGGCTGGACGACCTGGCGGTGGTGCGGCCCTACGCGCCGCACTGGCGCGCGGCGCGCTCCGCCGTCTACGGCGACGACATCCTGCGGCGCGCCAAATCGTCCCGCCTTCAAGACGCCGTGGCCGACTGCCGCCTGGTGCTGGGCACCGCGTCGGCGCACAACCGCGCCCTGCGCCGCGAGACCGTGACCTTGCCCGCCTTGCGCGCGTGGCTTGCGCGCCGCCTGCGCGGCGGCGGCCGCGTGGCGGTGCTCTTCGGCGCGGAACGCAACGGCCTGACCAACGCGGAACTGGACGTCTGCCACGCGCTGCTGCGCATCCCCACGGACGAACGCGCGCCCTCCATGAACCTGGGCCAGGCCGCGGCCTTGGTCGCCGCGGAGTTCGCCCGGCCCGGCCTGGCGCGGACCGCGGCCGCGCCCGCGCTCAATCCTCCCGACGCGAGACGGCTGGAGGCCCTCGTCAACGCCGGGATGAGCGCGATGGCCCGCGCCGGGGTCAACGCGCATCTGACGGACGACGCGCGGCGCGCGCGCTTCCGCCGCGGAATTCTGCGCTGGCGGCTCAGCGACGAGGACGCGTCTTTCCTGATCGGCCTGCTGTCGCGCCTGAGCGCGGAGCGCGGCGGCCCGGCGCCAGCACGCCGGACTCCCGCACCCACGCCACGGTCCGGCGCAGGCCCTCGCGCAGGTCCACGCGCGGCGTGAAGCCGAACGCGGACTGGGCCAGGCGCGCGTCGCAGTTGCGCCGCGGCTGGCCGGCGGGCTTGGTCGCATCGAAGACCACGCGCGCGTCGCAGGCCGCGGCCTCCAGCACCAGGCGCACCAGCTCCGCGACGGTGACCTCCTCCGAGGTGCCGATATTGACCGGCTCGCCGACGGCGTAATGCTCCGCGGCGTCCAGCAGCCCGCGCGCGAAGTCCTCGACATACAGGAACGCGCGCGAGGCGCTCCCGTCGCCCCACACGCGCAGGGGATTCTCGCCGGCGAAGACGCGGCGCAGGAGCGACGGGATCACGTGCGCGATCTCCGGTTCGAAATGGTCGCGCGGGCCGTAGCAGTTGTAGGGGCGAACGATCGCGCACTTCAGCCCGAACTCGTCGCGGTAGGCGCGCGCCTGATACTCTGCCATGCGCTTGGCCCAGCCGTAGCCCTCGTTGCTGGTCTCCGGCGCGCCGCGAAAGCCCTCGCTCTCCGGCGTGGGCACGGGCGCCTCGCGCGGATAGACGCAGGCGGAGCTGACCATCAGCACGCGCTCAGCCCCCCCCACGCGCGCGCCCTCCAGCACGTTGGAGTTGACCAGGAAGTTGTCGCGAAACATCGTGGCCGGATGCGCGGCGTTGTAGGCCACGCCGCCCACGCGCGCGGCCAGGTGCAGGACCGCGTCGCGGCCGCGGCAGGCGCGCCGCGCGGCGTCCGGGTCCAGCAGGTCGGCCCGGATCACGCGCGCGGGCAGACCTTTCAAGCGCGCGCGAGAGCCGTTGCTCAGGTCGTCGACCACCGTCACCCGCGCACGCGGAGCGCGGCGGAGCAGTTCCTCGACCACGTGGCTGCCCACGAAGCCCGCGCCCCCGGTCACCAGCACGTCCCGGCCATCCCAGAAACCCACGTCAGCCTCCCCGCGCGGCCAGGCGCAGAATGCCGCGCGCCGCGCTCGAAATCTCGCGCCAGCCCAGGTTCGACTCGCCGCGGCGGCGGTTGACGAACACGGTGGGCAGTTCGACGAAACGGAAATTCCTCGCGTGCAGCTGGACGGCCACCTCGCTGAGGACGATGTAGCCGGTGGAGTCGATCCTCGCGCCATCGATGGCCTGCGCCGCTTCGCGCGAATAGGCGCGGTAGCCGTTGGTGTAGTCGCTCAGCGTCACGCGCAGGGCCGCGCGCGCCAGCGCGTTCGCGCCGCGGCTGAACACGCGGCGCTGAAGGCTCCAGTCCACGATGCGGCTCTTCGGCCGGTAGCGCGAGCGCACCACCACGTCGGCCCCGGCCAGCGCTTTCACCGTCTCGGCCAGTTCGGCCGGATCATGCGAGAAGTCCGCGTCCATCTCGACGAGCGCGCGCACGCCCGGATCGGCCAGCGCCGCCTTGAAGCCCGCCAGAACCGCCGAGCCGCGCCCGCCCTTGCCCTCGCGCCGGATCACCGTCATGGGCGCCAGCCGCCCCGCCGCCTCCTGCGCCAGCGCCCCCGTGCCGTCCGGCGACTCGTCGTCGACCACGATCACCCGCAATCCCGGCGACAGCCGCCGCAGAGCCTCGGCCAGGCGCACGATGTTGTCGCGCTCGTTGTAGGTGGGAATCACCACGCACGTCTCGTCAAGCGTCGGCGTCGCGCGCTCCGCGGGCATGGCGTGCAGTTTAGCTTTTTGCCCCGCGTCGCAGTCGATCACCGGTCGACTTGGCGCATCACGCGGACCGCGGCGTGACTACGGACACGAAGGCGCTTGCCTTCCTTGCTGTCGGCACCTTCGCAATGTTCTAATATCTACTGCCCCCCCGCATGACAAGCCCCCTCACGCCGGATCCCGAGCCGCGCCCGGAAGGCACTTCTTGGGAGCAGCGCGCGCGCCGGCTGATGGCCCTCCTGGAAGAAGAAAAGGCGCGCCTGGATGCGGTACAGTCCGTCGCGAAGATCGGCTCCTGGGAGACGGACCTGGCCACCTTCGAGGTGCGCTGGTCGCAGGAGACCCACCGCATCTTCGAGACCGACTCCGCCGCGTTTAGGCCCACGCACCCGTCGTTCCTGGAGCGAGTGCACCCCGACGATCGCGAGCGCGTGGACGCCGCGTTCCTGTCCTCGCTCAACGGCGGCGCGTCCCACTCCATCGAGCATCGAATACTCGCGCCCGACGGACGGGTCAAGCGCGTCGAGGAGCGCTGGCGCTCGTTTTCGGACGCGTCCGGACGCTTCGTGAAGGCCGTTGGCACCTGCCAGGACGTCACGGAGAGCAGGCTGACCGAGGCGCGGCTTCGCGAAAGCGAGGAAAAGTTCTCGAAGCTCTTCGTCTCGAGTCCGGCCAAGATGGCCATCGGGACCATGGACGGCCGTCTCGTCGACGTCAATCGCGCCTACGCGGATTTTTTCGGGTTTTCAAGGGAAGAAATGCTCGGCCGGTCGATCGCCGAACTCGGAATCGTGTCACGCGAGGAGCTCGAGCGCCTCCTTGCTTTGGGCGGGGAACTGGGGCCGGCCATGCACGACGAGGAGGTCGTCATGCGCGCGCGCGACGGGCGCGCGCTCCACGTCCTCATGTCCGCGGACGTCGTCACGATCGGCGGCGTGCCTCACCGAATCGCGTCCTTGATCGACGTCGGCCCCATGCGTCAGGCCGAGGCCGCGCGGCGCGACATGGAAGCCCGGGCGCTTCGCGCCCAGCGCCTGGAGGCCTTGGGCACACTGGCCGGCGGCATCGCGCACGACCTCAACAACAGCTTGTCCCCGATCATGATGTCTTTGCTGATGCTGCGCGAGCGAATCCGGGAGCCGGACCTGGCGGACCTGCTCCACGCGCTCGACGAGAACGTCCATCGCGCGGCCGACATGGTCCGCCAAGTCCTTCTGTTCGCGCGCGGAGTGGATGGCCGCCGCGTTCCGCTGGACCCCGCGTCCGTCGCTCGCGAGGTCGCGAAGATCGTCGGCGACACCTTCCCGAAGTCCATCTCTTGCGATTTGGACGCCGCTCCGGGGCTTGGCGCCGTGCTCGGAGACGCCACGCAGCTCCACCAGGTCCTGCTCAACCTCTGCCTGAACGCTCGGGACGCGATGCCCTCCGGCGGGAAGCTGACCCTTCGCCTGGACGGCGTCGCGCTCACGGAGCGGGACGCGGACCTCGTGCCGGGGGGCCGCCCGGGGGCGTTCGTGCGCATCGTCGTGTCGGACACCGGCACGGGCATCCCCGCGGAGATCTGCGAGAATATCTTTGAGCCGTTTTTCACCACCAAGGAGGTCGGTCGCGGCACGGGCCTGGGGCTGTCCACCACCCAGGCCATTGTGCGCAGCCATGGAGGCTTCATCGCCGTGGACAGCGAGTTGGGCGCGGGCTCGCGCTTTTCCGTCTACTTGCCGGCGACCGAAGAGGGCGCGGCGGCGGCCGGCGGCGAGCGCCCGCAGCCCCCGCGCGGGAAAGGCGAACTCGTCTTGGTCGTGGACGACGAGTCGTCGATCCGGGGCGTCGCTCGACGAATCCTGGAGGCGGCCGGTTACCGGGTCCTGCTGGCGGCCGACGGACGCGAGGCGGTCGCCGTCTTCACCCGCCACCGCGACGCGGTGTCTGCGGTCGTGACGGACATGTCCATGCCGCTGATGGGCGGACGCGCGCTGATCGCCGCGCTGCGCGCCTTGGCGCCGGGCCTGCCCGTGGTCGGCACCAGCGGGATGCTCGAGGGATCTGAGTTCTCCGCCCCAGTCGAGGCCGAGCGGGTCTTCTTCCTGCATAAGCCCTACGTCGGCGACGCCCTTCTGCGCGTCTTGCGCGCGGCCATCGACTCCTCCTCCGCGCGTCCCGGGAAGTAGGAATTTAATCCTATTTTTTTGCTGAGCCTTGTTCCCCGTGCGAGGCGGGTCAGCTCGCGGCGCGAACATCCTATCCGGTCCATCGCGCACAGTGATATGATGCCCGCGTGAAAGTCCTCCTGCTGGGCGGCGGCGGGCGCGAGCACGCAATCGCGTGGAAGCTCAAGCAGAGCCCGCGGCTGACGCGGCTGTGGGCCGCGCCCGGCTCCGACGCCATGGCGGAGATCGCGGAGATCGCGCGGATCAATCCGCTGGACCCGGCGCAGGTGGCGGCGTTCACGCGGGAGCACGCGGTGGATCTGGTGTTCGTGGGGCCCGAGGGGCCGCTGGAGGCGGGCGCGTCGGACGCGGCGCGCGCCGCGGGCGCCTTGGTCTTCGGGCCGTCGCGCGAGGCCGCGCGGCTGGAGACGTCCAAGGCGCACGCGAAGAGCTTCATGGCGCGGCACGGCGTGCCCACCGCGCGCGCGGAGTGCGTGGTCGGCGCGGACGCGGCGAAGGCGGCGGCGCGCCGCTTCGGCGGGCGCTGCGCGGTGAAGGCCGACGGTCTGGCCGGCGGCAAGGGCGTGATCGTGTGCGGCGGCGTGACGCAGGCGGACGCCGCCGTCGACGCGCTGGCCGCCACCGCGGCGGGCGCTGCGCTGGTCGTCGAGGAAAAGCTGGAAGGGCCCGAGGTCACGGTGATGGTGTTGGTGGACGGACGCGGCTGGGCCGTTCTGCCTTTCAGCCAGGACCACAAGCGGCTGCTCGACGGCGACGCCGGACCCAACACCGGCGGCATGGGCGCGCTGGCCCCCGCGCCGCTCAAGCCCGAAGACTGGGAGCGCGTGAAGACCGAGGCGCTGGACCGGACCGTCGCCGGCCTGAAGGCGGACGGCCTGGACTACCGCGGCGCGTTGTACGTGGGCTTGATGCTGACCGCAGACGGCCCGCGCGTGCTGGAATACAACGCGCGCTTCGGCGACCCCGAGACGCAGGCCGTCCTGCCGCTGTTGAACGCCGACCTGCTGAGCCTCGCCGCGGACTGCGCCGCCGGCCGGCTGACGCCCGGCGTCCTGCCCGTCGCGCCCGGCGCCTGCGTGGGCGTGACCTTGGCCGCCCCGGGATATCCCGAGGCGCCGCGTCCCGGCGGGGAAATCGACTTGTCCGGACTGGCGGGACTGGACGGCGCGCTGGTGTTCCACGCGGGCACGCGGCGCGCGGGCGCGGGCTGGACGGCGACGGGCGGGCGCGTGCTCACCGTG
>JAJXVH010000081.1 GCA_021782205.1 bacterium
CGGGAGCGCGCCCGGCCGCCGACGCGCAGGCCGCGGCGCGCGTGCTCGCCCAAGGCCTGCGCGACGAAATCTCCCGCGCCTCGCGCGAACTCGGCTACCTGTCCGGCCGCGTGGCGCGGCGCGTCGACGGGGCGCTGGAAGACGAGGCCGCCGGCGAGTCCGCCCTGCGCGGCGGCGACGCGGACGCGGGCTTGAGCCGGGGCGAGGCGGCGCTGGCGGCGCTGGAGCAGGGCGCCTCGGACGCCGCCGCGGCGCAGTCCGCGGCCGAGGAATCCGCGGGCGACTCGGCGGGTGCGGGCGAGGGCGGCTCGGTGCGCGCGGCGGGCGGTCAAAGCCTGCGGCGCGTGCGCCTGCCCTCCGCGCGGGATTACCGCCCGCCGCGCGCGCTGCGCGACGAACTCCAGCGCTCGCTGGGCGAATCGCGGCCGCCGAGCGCCGACGCCGACGTCAAGGAGTATTTGGAGCGTCTGGCGCGGTGAGCAGGGCGACCTGCGCGAACACGCTGGCGCCGAAAAACCAGACGTTGAGCGAGAGAGCGGCGAAGCCGTGCAGGGCCGCGCAGAGCGCGACGGTCGCGCGCCGCGGCCCGCGTCGGACCAGCAACGCGGCCATCGTGAACTCCCCCAGCACGCCCAGGCAGGCCAGGACCGCGTTGCCGCTCAACGTGGAGACCAGCGCGCGGTAGGGCGCCGGGTAGGGCCAGCCGCGCGAGGCCAGCAGGTAGGCGTGGCGCACGAACAGGTGGCCGCCGGACAGCCAGACCCGCGAGGTTTTGAGCAGCGCCGTCGAGAAATAGATCCAGGCCATCTGCAGAAGCAACGTGTCGCGCGACCACGCGGATTCCGGCGCGCCCGGCTCCAGGCGGCACTGCGACAGGATCAGCGCGACCGCCGAGTAATAGTAGAAATCGTTCAGCGGGAAGAACCAATAGGCCTCGGCGGCGCGCAGGACGAACGCCGAAAACGCGCACAACCGCGCGCGGCGGCCGTAGAGCAAGCCCGCCTCCGCGGCGATCAGCGCCAATTGGAGCGCGCCCAGGCGCACGGTGTGCGGCGTGCTCAGGCCCAGCGCCAGGCAGGTCGCCGTGCCCTTGAACAAGAAGTCGCAGACGTCGTAGGCCAGCCAAATGGACGCGAACGCGACCTGGAAGCGGCGCACGCCGCCGCCGTCGACCTCGGCCTGAGTCCAGGCGCGGAAGCGCTCAGCGGCAGTCGAAAACACGGTCCTCCTCGCGGCCGTCCGTGCTGAAGCAGCGCAGGCCCACGCGCGTGGGCCTCAGGGCGTAGCCGCAGCCCCAGCGCGCCAGGCTCTCGTAGCCTTCCACGCTGTCGCTGACCACGTCCCACTCCAGCGCGGGCGTCAGGTCCGCCAGGCGGGCCAAGGTCCCGGCGGGCGCGGGCACCGGCGGATGCCAGTCCAGATTGCAGCGCGCGATGTTCGTGGCGAACATGTCCCACGACAAGGCCACGCGCACGGGGGCGGGGCCGAGAGGGCGGAAGCCGAGGCGGAACTGGCGCGTCAGCGCGTAGGCCTGCGGCAGGAACAGGAGCGCGAGAAAGACGGCGACGGCGCGCGGCGATCTCATGGCGTCGGTCCGCGACACTGTATATAATCAAGCGATGTCTTTCCAAAACGAGATCGAGACGCGCTGCCTGGCCTGCCGCGAGGCGTTCGAGACGCCGGTGTGGAACTTCGTCAGCGGCGCCGACGAGACGCTGCGCAACCAGATCAAGGCGCGCGAGTGCAACCTCCTGCTGTGCCCGAACTGCGGCGAAGCGTTCATGCCCGACGCGGCGTGGGTCTACTTCGAGCCCGAAGCGGAGATCCTGGCCTTCGTGTTCCCGGAGTCCTGGCGCGAGGACGAGCCGAAGTGGCGCGCGAAGCTGGAGTCCGACTTCGCGCGCATCCGCGCGGCGCTGGGCGAACGTCTGTCCGCGGATTTCGAGCCCGCGGTGTTCTTCGGTCAAGACGGCTTGGCCGAGCTGCTGGAAGCTCAGGACTGGCGCGTCGATGAGCGCGACGTGATGGCGGCTTACGCAAAGCAGTTGAACCTCCAGGTGTATAAGGCCAGCCCGCGCTGGGCGCGCGCGCACGCCGCGCCCGCGGAACTGCCCTACGTGGGCAACGGCACGCCCTCGCGCGATGGCCTGATCGCCGGGCTGAAGGCGCTGGTGGCCGCCAACGACCGCTTGACCGCGTGGGCGGATTTCCTGGCGAAGCTGGAAAAGGACCCGGCCGTCGGCGTGCCGCCCGCCGCGAAGGTCCGGTGAGCGCCGCGTCCGGCCGCGTTTCGATTCCCACGGCGGCCGCGCGCTTTTTAAAGCCGCTGGCCGAGGAGGCTCGCCGCCGGGGCACGCCCCTCTACGTGGTCGGCGGACCGGTGCGCGACTGGCTGCTCAAGCGCGCGACGTTCGACCTGGATCTGTGCGTGGCCGGCGACCCGGACCCGGTCGCGGAACTGTGCGCGCGGCTCATTGAAGGCCGCGTCTCGGCGTTCGGGCGCTTCGGCACGCGCCGCGTCGTGGGCCGCGGGAAATTCCGCGTGGACGTGGCGGTCACGCGCGCGGAGTCGTACCCGCAGCCCGCCGCCCTGCCCGAGCTGACCGAGACCGGCGTGCCCATCGAGGCGGACCTGCTGCGCCGCGACTTCACGATCAACGCGATGGCCGCGCGCGTCGACGACGGCTCCGGCGCGCTGATCGATCCTTACGACGGCGCGCGCGACCTGCGCGAGAAGGTGGTGCGCGTCCTGCACGCGGGCAGCTTCCGCGACGACCCCACGCGCGTGTTCCGTGCCGCGCGCTTTCTGGGCCGTCTGGACTATCACCCGGACGCGGAACTGCTGCGCCAGGCGCGGGAGACGCTTGCGGCCGGCCATGCGCAGCGCCTGTCGCCGCACCGCTTTCTTCACGAGCTTCTGTGCCTGCTGGGCGAGGAGGACCCGTTTGCGGCGTTTCACCTGCTTGGCGAGTGGGGCTACCTTCCGTTTTTGCTGATCGGTCCCGCGCTGAGGGCGGGGCTGGACGCGCGCGCGCTTCCGCGCGGAATTTCGGAGCGCCTGCTGTGGCTGACGTTGTCTTTGGGGCCCGTCGACGGCCGCGTCTTCGCGGATTATTTTCCGTTCGAGCACGAGACGCGCCGCCGCCTGCACGAGGCGCTGGCGCTGGCGCAGTCCGACGCCGCGCCGCGCGTTGCTCTGGACCCTCTGGTGCGCGACGCGGTGCGCCGCGCGTTTCCCGACATGGCCCCGGCCGCCCTGAAGCCGTGCTTTTTGGGCGGCGCGGACCTGCTGGCGCGTGGCCTGAAGCCCAGCCCGGAATTTCATCAGATCCTCGACGAGGCCGCGCGCCTTCAGCGGCGCGGAGAACTGCGCTCGCGCGCCGCGGCGCGGGCCTGGCTGAAAAAAATGGAGCTTCCATCATGAAACACGCCGCGCTCGCCGTCGGCGTCGTTCTTGTTTTTCCCGCATTCGGATTCGCCGCCGGGATGACCGTGGACCGTCTGCCGATCCCGGGAGACCCGGCGTTCGCGCGGGTCGCCAAGGACGTTTTGCGCGTCAAGATCGCCCTGGACCCGAGCGTGGCCTCGGGCGCCGGGCTTTTCGAGGACGCGGCCCTGGCGCCGTCGTTTTCCTCGCCGACCGTGGCGGACCTGCACGGACGCCTGGTTCAAGACATGGCCGCCTTGCGCGGCCTGCCGTGGCGTACCCGCCCGGTCGACGAGCAGATCGACTTTCGCTGGGTGTACGCCAACGCGGCGGAGGCCGACCATGAATTGACGCGGGAGAAATTGTATCTGCATCGCCCGGCCCAGTGGCTTGAGCCGCTGGCCAACAACTTCATCAATCTGCTGACCTACGCGCCGCAGCGCGTCGACCTGCGCCGCCGGATCTGGCCGGCGATCGCGCCGATGGTCGCGGAGATGCGCGCCGTCTCCCGTCCGACCTTGCGCGACGCTCAGACGGCGTCGGGCGTCATCGACGGCCTGCTCAGCATGCTGAACGCGGAGGCGAAGTCTCCGGAGCGCGACGCGGCGCTGGCGGCGCTGACGTCGTATCAAGCGGAGCTCAAGGGCGTGAAGGGCGCGCCCTCGTTTTCGGTGATCGGCGCGGAGAACTACGCGTGGGTGCTGAAGAACGCGGAGCTGTTACCCTGGTCGTCGGAGCGGCTGCTGGCGCTGGCGCAGAGCGAGCTGTCGCGCGTGGACGCGCGCCTGGCGGAGCTGAAGCCGCGGTTGAAGCCCGCGCCGAAGCCCACGCCGGAGCAGATCGATCAGGCCCGGAACCTGACGCGGGAGAAGATGCTGGCGCTCTACGACCGAGTGGTCGCCGACGACCGCGCGGCGCTGGACGCGGCGGGGGTGGTCACCATCCCCGCGGGCGTGGGCCCCATCCACGCGCGAGAGACGCCCGAGGCGATGGTTCCGCTCACCGGCGACGGCGGCAGCATGAACCCGCCGCCGACCTACTGGAACTCGAACGCGGGGTGGTGGAACGTCGAGCACTTCCACGCCGACTGGACGCTCGACAAGCGCCTGGAGGTGGTCCTGGAGGCGCTGAACCAGCGCGAGGACGGCCTGGGCCCGTATGCCGCGCACGAGGGCGTGCCCGGCCACCATTTGCAGCTGTCCATCGCGCGTCTCAATCCCGATCCCATCCGTAGCGTCTTGTCCGACGACGTGCAGAACGAGGGCTGGGCGCTGTATGCCGAAGACATGTTCCAGAAGGCCGGCGGGCTGGGACCGTCCGTCGCGGCCGAATACCAGATGCTCGACTCCTGGCGCTTCCGCGTGCGCCGCGTGTTCTACGACGTGAACGTGGAGTCCGGCTGGTGGACGCTGCAGCAGGCGGCGGACTTCAAGGATTCGGTCGCCACGCCCGGCGCGGGCAAGATCGACGAGGACGTCCGCCGCGCGATCAACTGGCCCGCCCAGCTCATCGCCTACTTCTCCGGCAAGATGCAGATACTCCAGTTGCGCGCGGACTACAAGAAAAAGCTGGGACCCGCCTACACCGATCGCGCGTTCCACGACGCGCTGCTCTCCGTGGGCTCCGTGCCGTTCGTCTTCGCGCGCGCCAAGCTCCTGGGCGAGCCCGTTCCCGGCTTGGACGAAGGGAACTAATTGGCGCCCTGCGGCGTATGCTCCCTGTGGGGAGAATCACCGAAGTCGCGGTCAACGATCGTCGCGCCTTGAACCAGACGCTGATCTTTACGGCGCGCGCCCCTGTCCAGGCGCGTCGGCCGCCCGGCACGTTCCTGCGCGGCCTGCGTTCGGCTCTGCGCATGAGCCAATCCCAATTGGCGCGCCGCAGCGGCGTGCCGCGCGCGCATATCGCCCGCGTGGAAGGAGGTCTTGTCGATGTGCAAGTCTCCACGTTGGCGCGGCTTTTCAACGCGATGTTCTGCGATCTTCTGGTCCTGCCTTTGGCGCGCAAGCGCCCAAGCGACGCCGTCGTCGAACGCCGCCTGGAGCGGCCGGATCATTATCGCTGGCGGATTTGGGACGAGTGAGCGGCGGCCGCCGCGCGTACCTGGCCCCGGAGAATTTCCTGCGAGGCTGGTGCGTTATAACGCACCGATCGCGCACGGAAAAAATAGGGACCGGTCTTCACGGCCGCGCGGGCCGCGTGTGCTGCGGCGATGCTACAATGCCGATCATGCGATTGGACGATTTTTCGACGCACGACTTCGCGCTGGTGGAGGCCATCCTGTCCGACCCGCGGATGATGGACGATTTTGGGGGCGTGTTCCCACCGGAAAAAATCGAGAAGGCCCAGCGCCATTACCTGGCCTCGTGCGAGAGCGAGGAGGGCTGGGTCTTCGCTATTCGGCCGTCTGAGGGTGCGGAGGCGGCGGGGCTGGCGTTTCTGTGGGACCGCCCGTGGCGCGACGACGTCATCACCGAACTGGTCTGCCAGGTCGTTCCCGCCTATCAGCGCCGCGGCCTGGCGGCCGAGGCGGGACGGGCCGTGATCGCGCGAGCGCGACTGGAGAGCCGGTGCAAGTCCATTCATGCCTTCCCGCCGGAGTCCAGCCCGGCGGCCGCCGCTTTGTGCGCCGCGTTGGGCTTCGCCAAGCTGGACCGCTGCGACGCGGACTTCGCCGGCGCGCGCCTGCGCGCCCGTCATTGGCGGCTGAATCTGCTAGAATCCACGACGCAATGATGCGCGCCGACGTCGTTTTCTCGGGGATGCGTCCGACCGGCCGTCTGCACATCGGCAACTACTGGGGTGCCCTGAAAAATTGGGTGGGCCTGCAGGATCAGTTCGCCGGGCGGTGCTTCTTTTCCGTCGTCGATTGGCACATGCTGACGACGGGCTACAACGACACGTCGAAGCTGGTCGAGAACGGGCGCGAGATGGCGCTGGACTGGCTGGCGGCGGGTCTGGACCCGACGAAGGTGGTCATCTTCAAGCAGTCCGACGTGCCCGAGCACGCGGAGTTGGCGCTGATGCTTTCGATGGTGACGCCGCTGTCCTCCGTGGAGAACAACCCGACCTGGAAGGAGCAGCTTCAGGAGTTGGCGCGCACGAAGGCGGGACTGGCGACCGCGGGCGAGGCGGCGAAATACGAGGAGAACAAGCCCGGCGCGAACTACGAACTGCGCACCTACGGCTTTCTCGGCTATCCAGTGCTCCAGGCCGCCGACATTTTGCTCTACCATGGCACGAAGGTTCCCGTGGGCCAGGACCAGCTTCCGCACTTGGAGCTGTCGCGCGAGATCGCGCGCAAGTTCAACAACGCGTTCGGCGAGACGTTCGCCGAGCCGCAGCCTTTGCTGACGCCCACGCCGAAGGTGCCCGGCCTGGACGGACGCAAGATGTCAAAATCCTACGGCAACGCCGTCGACATCTACGAGACGACGGAAGCGCTCTCGGCCAAAATCAAAAATGCCTACACGGACCCGACGCGCAAGAAGGCCACCGATCCGGGGCATCCGGAGCCGTGCGCGGAGAATCCTCCCGGCTGTTCCGTGTTCGCCCTGCACAAGCTCTACGCGGGCGAGGCGTTCGTGACGAAACGCAGGGCGGAGTGTCTGGCGGGACAACTGGGCTGCGTGGCGTGCAAAAAAGACTTGCTCGGCTTCATGGAGCCCGCGTTCGCGGATTTCAGAAAGCGGCGCGAGGGCTTCGCGGCCAAGCCCGGCCACGTGGAGGAAATTTTAGCCGAGGGCGGACGCCGGGCGCGCGCGGTGGCTCAAAAGACGATGGATGAGGTGCGACGCGCGATGAGGCTGAGATGAGCGAGAAGGCCTACGTCGTGAACCTGGAGCTCTTCGAGGGGCCGCTCGACCTTCTGCTGTTCCTGGTCAAGAAGGACGACCTGGACATCCACAACATCCCGATCGCGCACATCACGAAGGAGTATCTGGCCTATCTCGACATCCTCAAGGAGATGAACCTGGACGTGGCGGGGGACTTCCTGGTGATGGCCGCCACCTTGATGGCCTACAAGAGCCGCGCGCTGCTGCCCAGCCAGGAGGCGCTGGAGGGCGACGAGGGGCCGGACCCCACGGCGGAGCTGGCGCAGCGCCTGCTGGAGTACCAGAAGTTCAAGTAAGCCACCAAGTTTTTCGCAGGCAAGGCCGACGAGATGGCGGGCACGTATTTCCGCGGCGCGCCGGTGTTCGAGGAGGCCGACAAGTCGCCGAACCTGAGCCTCTTCGAGCTGATGGATCACGTGCGCAAGATCCTGGAAAACGCCGAGGAAGACGACGCCCGCGAGGTGCTGGGCGAGGAGTTCCCCATCGAGGAGAAGATGGAGAAGGTCCTCTTTCTCTTGTCGGAGAGGTCCGTCATCGACTGGGAGGAGCTGTTCGCCGACGAGCGCAAGCGCCGCGGCATCATCGCCTGCTTCCTCGCCATGCTGGAACTGACCAAGCTGCAGAAGATTTTCGTGCGCCAGGACGCGAACTTCGGAAAGATCCGCATTTTCAGGAAGGAGAGCACCGACGATGACGACCAGCCCGTCGCCGGAGAACCCGGACTCGACGCAGGACCAGCCGAACCCGGAACAGACTCCGGAAACGATCCCCAGCCCTGAGGCCGAGGCCGCCGCCGATCCGTCGTCGCCCACGCCCGCGACGGATCCGGCGCTCCTGCGCCGCGCCCTGGAGGCGCTCCTGTTCATCACCGACCGCCCGCTGTCGGCGGGAGAGCTGGCCAAGCTCGTGGGCATGCGCGACCAGGACCGCATCGTCGGCGCCGTGGAGGAATTTCGCCGCGACTTGGAAGCCATGAACATGGGCTACCGCCTCATCGCGGTGGCCGAGGGCTGGCAGATGGCCACGCGCGCCGAGTTCGCGCCTTACGTGCGCCGCCTGTTCTCCGACCGCGCGACCATGCGCCTGTCCACCGCTGCTCAGGAGACGTTGTCGATCATCGCCTACAAGCAGCCGCTCACGCGCGCGGAGGTGGAGCAGATCCGCGGCGTGGAGGTGATCGCCGCGCTTGAGACGCTGCTGGAAAAGCGCCTGATCAAGGTCGTGGGCCGCCGCGAGACCGTGGGCCGGCCGTTGATGTACGGCACCACGCCGGAGTTCCTGCGCCACTTCGGACTGCGCAGCCTGGAGGACTTGCCGCCCTTCGACAGCTTCACCCCGGCCGAGGACGCGCCGCCCGCCTCCGCTCCAGCCGACGCGGCCGCCGCGCCCGAGCCCGGACTGCCCGTCGCCGAGGCTGGCGAGGAGCCGGCCGGACAGCCGTGAAAATCCTGTTCGCCGCCAGCGAGGCGGTGCCGTACTGCAAGACCGGGGGCCTGGCCGACGTGGCCGGCACTCTGGCGCAGAAGCTAGGAGCGCTGGGCCACGACGTTTGCCTGTTTCTTCCTAAATACCGCGACGTGCGCGCGGAGCCCTTGGACGCCGGTCCCGCCCGGGCCCTGCGCGTGCCGTTCGACGGCGGAACCGTCGAAGTGGGCCTGCGCTTCCTGCACCGCCGCGCGGTCAGCACGTATTTCATCGACTATCCGTTGTTCTTCGACCGCGAGGGCCTCTACGGCGCGTCGGGCCGCGATCACGCCGACAACGACCGCCGCTTCGCGCTGTACGCGCTGGCGGCGCTGGAAGGCGCCAAGTCCGTCGGCTTCAAGCCCGACGTGGTGCACGCGCACGACTGGCAGGCCGGCCCCGTGTGCGCCCACCTCAAGCGCCGTTACGCCCAAGACCCGCACTTCACGGGCACCGGCTCCGTGTTCACCGTGCACAACATGGCCTACCAAGGAAATTTTCCGCGCGCCGTGCTGGAGTCCGCCGGCTTCACGGCCGAGGACTGGACCGCCGAGGGGCTGGAGTACTACGGCCAGGTGAGTTATCTGAAGGCGGGTCTGGCCTACGCCGATCAGGTCACCACCGTCAGCCCCACCTACGCGCGCGAGATCCAGGGACCGGAGCGCGGCTTCGGCTTCGAGGGCTTGCTTAGCCGCCGGGGCGAAAGCCTGACCGGCATCCTCAACGGGCTGGACACCGAGTCGTGGAACCCGACGCGCGACTCCTGCCTGCCGCGCCGCTACGGCGCCGCCGACGCCGCCGCCGGAAAAGCCGCGTGCAAGGAGGCTCTTCAGCGTGAGTGCGGCCTGGAGATGCGCTCCGACCGCGCGCTCATCGGCGTGGTCTCGCGTCTGGACTACCAGAAGGGCCTCGATCTCGCCATTCCCGCCGTGGAGAGCCGGCTGGACCGCGCGCAGTTCGTGGCTCTCGGCACCGGCGACCCGGCGCTGACCGAGCAGCTGGCGGCGCTTGAGCGCCGCCATCCGGGCAAGGTACACTTTCATCGCCAGTTCGACGAGCCCTTCGCGCGCCGCGTCTACGCCGCCAGCGACGCGTTCCTGATGCCCTCGCGCTTCGAGCCGTGCGGCCTGGGCCAGATGATCGCGATGCGCTACGGCGCGGTGCCGGTCGCGGCGCGCACGGGCGGCTTGGTCGACACGGTGTTTGAAGACGCCGCGCCCGGTCGTCCCGCGAACGGATTTTTGTGCGCCCCCAACGACGCGGCCGACCTGGGCCGGGCGCTGGACCGGGCGCTGGACGCGCGCCGCCGCCCGGAGTGGGGCGCGCGCGTGGCCGCGGCGATGGCGGGGGATTTTTCCTGGGATCGTTCGGCTGCGGCGTATCTGGACGTCTACCGGCGGGCGGCGGCCCGGTGAGCCACGAGGCGCACGAGCTGCGCGGCGCCGAGCCCGGCCGCGGGCTCCTGCTCCTCCTGCTGGCCGCCGCACTCGCCGCGGCGCTCACCTCCCGCGGGCGCGTCGAGCCGCGCGCGGCCATCGCCGCCGTGGAAGTCGAGCCGTTCGCCCGCATGGCCGCGCACCCGGCTTCGGCGGATGCCGAGCTATGGGAACGCCTCAAGGCCATGGGCGTGGGCGCGGCGGTCCTGCGCGAGGAGACGCTGGCCGACTTGGCCGCGCGCGGCGACGTGGCCTACTTTCCGCGCGCCGAGGTGGACCGCTGGCGCGCGGCGGGGCTTCTGCCGTTGTCGTCGACTTTACGCGGCGGAACCTTATGGGCGCGCGACGCGCAGTCCCAGACGCGCGCGGCCGAGGCCTTGGCGGCGGCGGGCGTGGACGCGTCGACGGCGCCAGCGACGAGCGGGACCTTGCTGCGCCTTCCGCCGGGTGCGGATCTGTCGGCCTTGCCGGCGGGCTTCGATCCGCCCACGGTGGGCGCGCTGTCGGCCGCGGGGCTTCTGCCGGTGGCCGCGTCCAGCGGACCTGCCGTCGCCATCGCCGGGCGTCGGGTGTGGACGCGCACCCTTCGGATCGACGCCGGCCGCGGCGAGATCGCGCGGGCCGCGTTCGGCCGCCCGCTGAGGCTCATCGTTTTTCGCGCGCGCCCGGAATTGGGGCTTGAGGGCAACCTGGACGCGCTGCGCGCCTCGGTGCGCGTGCTGCGCGAGTTGGGCCTTCCGGAGAACTTGCCGGAGCCCGCCGCCGCGCCCGCCGAAAGCGCGGCCCGTGCTCGCGCGCGCTTGGCCTTGGTCTGGGTCATCGGCCTGATTGGTCCTTTGTTGGCGGCGAGCGCGGGCTTGCACGCGGCGCGCTTCCTGCGTCATCCGACGCGGGCCGTCCTGCCGCAGGCATCGCCCGCGCCGCAGGCGCTGGGCGGCCTGGCGGCGGCGTGGGCCTGCGCGGCGCTGGCGGGCTTGGCGGTCGCGGGCC
>JAJXVH010000082.1 GCA_021782205.1 bacterium
GCATGGCGCAGTTGTAGGCCGCGTCGCAGGCCTCCGCGATCAGCCAGTCCCCGTTGGGGTTATACGGCGAGACCGTGATCGATCCCCCCGAGGCCGTCGCGATGGACGCGCCGTTCTCGTAGACCGTGAAGCTGGTGATCGGCGCCAGGCTCGGCGCCACGGTGAAAGTGATGGGCGGGTTCTGCGTTTGGGCGTACTGCCCAAGCGAGCTGCCGGTGTTATCGACCGCGGACAGCGTCGGCGGCGAGGTCTCGACCGAGAACGGGAAAAGAGCGACCAAACCAGTCGAATCCGTTGCCGTGGCCTGGTAGCCGCCTTGAGCGAGGCCTGATTTTGAAAAAGATATTTGTTGCTGATTTTGAGAAAGACTCGCAATGTATATGGGATTACCGCCAAGATCTAGAATGCCCGCGCCGGTGAGCGACAGGCCGGTCGCGTTCGGATAACCGGCCACGCTTGCTTGCACTTGAAGCGGCTGCGCCGCCGTGTAATCGCCCGCGGAGAGAGTTCGCCCGGCTTGGTCGGTGACCGTAATATTCGGTTGTTGGGAGTCGACGAGAAAGGTTTCGGTATAATCGCTTTCGAGTTGCAGCGGGTTGATTGCCGTTATTTGCAAGGTGTGATCCCCGTTGGAAAGCGGTGTTTGGACCAAGGATGAATAGGAATAGCCTGCATTCGGCGAAGGACAACTCGGAAAGTATTGTGGCAACGGGTCTAGCCACAACGACTGTCCATCCAACGTCGCGGTGACATTCAGAGGCTTCAACGGGTTTTCGCAGAAGTTCAGGGTGATCGCCGGCGCATCATCCATTGTTGCTTGTCCATTCGTGAACGCGGCGCCATCCAGCATCATTCCGAGAAAATCTGGAAAAATTCTAAACGGCATATAGCCCGCGGGAACCGAGCCCAAAGTCACTTGACGCACTTTGCCTGAGGTGGGGTTTTTTAGATTCATGCCCGCCGACTCGACTATCGTGAGCGGGTTTTGAGAGATCACGAGCTGCACATGATCGCCGCCGTAGGTAAAAAACAAATCTCCGCGCAAAATATCACTAGGGTCGATTGGGATTGACAGCGACCTAAGAACGGCCGCATTATCGTTCACGTACTGGCGGACATTATTCTCGCCGAATAACGCCGCTTCGACATATCCGGCACAGTCTATACCGCCGAGAACAAATTGCGGGCTCATCGTGCTCGTTACTGGGTACGCCTGGTTCAGCGTCTCGGTATCCAGGGGCCGAAGTTGATATTGATTGATCCCCCCCGGCACTCTTTTTCCCGAGCTAATGTCGTCCGCAGTTTGTTGACGTGTCCAGCGGCCACCATAGACATACGGCCAGTCCGTGTTTCCTGAGCCGGCATAATTCGTTATCCACTCTTGTTTCAAAGCTGCCGACCACACGTAAGTGTTGCGCTGCACCGTCCACGGCGGAGTCTGCAACATGCCGGTTGCCGCGCTGACAGCCTGGTCGGGCGTGGTCGTCTGCGCGCGCACCGAGACGCGCGCGAATGGCGCAAACAGCACCGCCAGTGCCAACACGGTTTTTCGATCGATCATTTTCCAAACAACGAATATTTTTCAACCTGCACACAACTGTTGCCGTATGCTGGGCCCCAGTAAGACAACCTGTAGAGATTTCCGTTTTTGGAAAACACATCCGCATTGGATCGCGTCGCGTTGTCATAGAGCAGTCCGCCCGCGGCACTAAACACCCGCAGACCCGCCGACGATAACACCCAGATATTGTTCTTATCGTCGAACAGAATTTGGGCCACGAAACAATTTCTGGATTTGCCGCATCCTTGTCCAGGCGAGAACTTCTTAGTGAAGTCCTCCGGCTTCATCCCGAGCTTCGCGTACGCCGCGCGAAGATCGGCGTCCACATATTGCAGTGTGAACCTGAGAAGAATTCTCCGCGCATCATCCTGCTTATCGGCATTAATGAACGTATTCCCTTGTGCGCGCAGAAGCTGCCCGACCCGACAAGCATAATCGACCCCGCCGTTTACACAACGTTGCTGTAGCGCATAAAGAGCGCCATCGATGAACTCGATCTGCTCCACGAACGTCGGCCTTTCAGACATATTGGGATTGCGGGCCATCTCCGCGGGCGTTGGAGGAATAGACGGCGGGAAAGCAATCCCTCCCAGGTAGCCTCCTTTCGCATCGAAGTGTTGAACGCGATTATTGAATTCGTCTATGACAAAAATATCGTCGTTATCTCCTACAGCGAGACCGTTCGAGGGCGCGGTATTGATGTCAAAATCGAATTCCTTCGACCCGCTCCCGCAGGCGGCGTTGACGACAACAACTGGACTGAATGACTGCGCCACGGCTTGAGCGCTCAGGCCCAGCAACGCCGCGACGACTGTAGCGAAACACTTCATGCGTCCTCCGTGCTTTCTTGAATCCAAAGATTTCCTCGGGATACTCTGACACCGCGGCACGCCAATACAATCTGTCCGAATAACTTCCCGTCGCCGGGATACGAGACGGTCAAATTTCCCGAGACGGCGGGTCCCGAGAGCGCGGTGGCGGTGGAAGCCGCGCCGGTCGCGTCGGTGGCGGCGGTCAGCGTGGAGCCGGCGAAGCCGAAGCTCAGCGTCTGCGGCGAAGGCGTGAGCGAGCCGGCGGCGAGCTTGGCTGAAAACGCGACGGTGCTCAAGTATACGCCGGAGGCGGGGCCGGTGTAGGCGATCTGGGTGGGCAGGGGCACGGCCGCGATCACCGAGTTGGTGGGATCGGCGGGCTCGAAGGCGTTGGGGAAATAGATAACGGCTTGGTTGGCTATCACGGTTCCCGGGGGCGAGGACGAAAGCAGGTTGGCCGTGAGCGTAAAACTCCCCCCGGCGCTGGGCGCCGCGTTGCCGGTCAGAACCACCAGCGTGTGCGACGCTTGGTCGTAGTGCCAGGCGAAGCTCGCCGGGGCCGTCGAGACGATCAGCGAGTTGGTGTCGAAAGTCAGCGCGTACATGTCCGACACCGACAAGGTATTCTGATCGAGCGCCAAGGGCAGGACGTCGGCGACATAAACGCCCAGCGCGGTCCCGTCGCCGACGTTCTCGAACTCGACGGTGTAGGTCATGAGCTGACCCGGCGCGGCGTAGCCGCGCGTGCCGCTCATCGAGTTCGGGTCGCCGGGGCGCAGCGTCCCCGCGGTCGCCGGCGGGCCGCCGGGCTGGCTCGGCGCGAAGGGCGGATACAGGCAGTTGGCGGGATTGAGCAGGCAGCCCGGCGACGACGGCCCGGGCGCCTGCGGGCCGTTGTAGAGAGGCTGGAGCGGCTGATTGTCGCCCGGGTCGGGCGGGGGCGGCGCTTGCGGCGGCGTGGGCGGGGTCGTGCCGGGCGGGAACGCCCCCGCGGTCAGCGGCATGGCGCAGTTGTAGGCCGCGTCGCAGGCCTCCGCGATCAGCCAGTCCCCGTTGGGGTTATACGGCGAGACCGTGATCGATCCCCCCGAGGCCGTCGCGATGGACGCGCCGTTCTCGTAGACCGTAAAGCTGGTGATCGGCGCCAGGCTCGGCGGTTGGGACGCGGGCATGAGCGAGCCGAAGCCGAGCTTGGCGGCAAATGCGGCGATGCTCGCGTCTACGCCGAACCTCGACGGCAAAGTCATGGAGATAATCCTGGATGCATCGGCGCGAAGACCTGATTGGCCCAGTTCGTCGGCACGGCCCGCACATCCCACGTGACCGCCGTATGCGCGGGCGGCGCGCCCGGTCCCGGCGGCCTGACGTACGCCTGAAAGTAAAAGGTCGACGTCGTTCCCGGAGCCACGACCACGTCGTCCCAGCGCACGAAAGGCTTGGCGGCGAACGTGTTGCCGATCCAATACGGCGTCTTGTAGACCGCGTAATTTCCGGACGCCCAGACGAAATCCGTCCACTCCGGATAGATCGCCACCAAAGTGATGCTAGTGGCCGCCGAGCCTATGTTGGTCAAAGAAGCGGAGAACGTGGCCGTCGAGCCCGCGTTCAACGCGTATGGCCCCGCTTTGTTGAGGACGTAATTGGGCGCCAACCCCGCCCCGACGCTCAACGACTCCACGCTCAAATATAACGATCCCGGCGAAGAGAGTAAAAGCTCCCCGTTGAACAGCCCCAGCAACGGAGGTCCGAACGAACCCTGGAGAAGAACCTCCTGCCCCACCGTCCGTGCGAACGCCCACCCCTCGCCGAAGCCAAGGCTACTCGTGTACGTCGGCTGGAAGAAACCCTCACCGTAATAAGGGTTGCTGGTATCGTTGACGCGGATCAGCGTGAAGTTGGTCTGCAACGGCGACGTGAAGTCTCCGCCCCCCTGCCCCGTCAACGCCTCCTGCATCAGCATCAGCGAGACGCCCGGATAGGATGTCGTCTGGACGGATGGCGCCGTCCCCGAGAAATATTCGGAGCCGGTTCCCAGCGCGCCAAGAAACTCAATGACCTGCCCGTTCAGAGCGAGCTGATCGAAATTTCCGCTACCTGGGACGGACTCGGTCAACACGCCTTGCAGCACCCCGCGCATCCCGCCTTCCAAATCTCCGTGAAGCACCATCTGGCGGGGCGAGACGTTCAACTGCGCCATTCCCTGCCACTGTCCCGTCACCGTCCCTCCGGCCTGCGTGGGCAGAGTCCACGTCCCCGTAAAGAAGCCCTTGCCGGCGAACGAGCCAGTTTGAATGGTCGCCAGATTGACCTGCGCACCGAACGCGATGGACGGCATTACGCCGCTGGCGACGCCGATCGTGTAGTTCATGGTCTGCGCCGAGATGGTCTCAGACAGGGTCTGACTCGCGGAGAGCTGTGACTGCATCTGCGCCATCGCCGTAGAGGAACTGGGCGCCAAGGAGTCGAACTGGATCACGTTGCCGAAAATCGTCCCGTTCGCGCCGACCGCATTGCCCGAGCCGCCGGCCGCTTGAAGCGCCAACGGCGCGTTCGGGCCGCCGTAGCTTACGAATATGCAGCCGCCGCCTCCGCCGCCGGCGCCCGCGCCGCCGTTGGCCCGCACGGTGCCGGAGCCGGTGACCGCACCTGCCGAGATATTGATCGTTCCTCCCGAGCCGCTCCCGCCCTGGAGGCCGTTGTTGTTGAAGCCCGTCGCTCCGTTGGCGCTGATCAACCCGTTCAAGGCGAAGGTTCCCCCGACTTGAATCTGAGCCTCGCCGCCGCCGGCGCCCCCGGGCGCGCCAGCACCGCTGCCCCCTCCCGAGCCCAGGTCGCTTGGATCGACCGGACTGTCGTAGGTGACGCCGCCGACACTTCCGTTGTCGCCGCCGGCTCCCGCGCCGCCGTGCCCGGCGCCCGCGCCGTCGACGTAGCCATGCGGACCTCCTCCGCCCGGCCCATAGCCGACCCCCGACGCCGGGTATGCCGCCCCTCCCTGATAACCGCGTCCGTCCGCATTGATCTGTCCGCCGGACGAAAGCGTGAAATTTCCCGCGACGGTCATGACGAGGGCCGCCGTCTTCGACGCGCCATTACTTGCGTGCGTCAAAGTTCCCCCCGCGTCGACTGACGCCGAGTTCAGAGAGAGCGCGGCGGCGTTGGACTGCATGAACGTGCCGCCGGTATGCACGAGGAGGTTCGCTCCGGACAAAGAACCCGCGCTCAGTGCCAGAAACCCACCGTTGTTGATCTCGAGTGCGCTGCCGGAAACGAACGTCAGCCCCGCCACCGTCATTGTTGACGGCCCGTAAACCTCCACCCCGCCGACTTGAACCGACGCCAGCGAATCGAACGCCACGTTCGACGCACCCAGCGTCACAAGCGGGAAAGCCAGCGACGAACCTGGAACAGGAATGCGCGAAATGGGCGTCGAGGATTGGAACCAGCCGCCGCCGGCAACGACCAGGTTCGCGCCCGAAATCGAGGCCGCGCTAACGGTCAAAGTTCCCCCGACCACGGCCATCGCCCCGCCGGACGCGAACGTCAGGTTATTGGCGGTCATCGTCGCCTGGCCCACCGCGTTCAAGTAGCCGAGCTGGACGGCGCTGCCCGGGTCGAAATTGAGCACCGCGTTGCTCAGCGTCACCGTGGCCAAGACGACCGAGGCACCCGGAACGGAGGTGGGCATCCCAGGAACGATCGCTGAAGTCCCGACGACGAGGCTGTATCCGCTTGCTCCCGGCTCTTGAAAAGCGATCGTCCCAGCTCCCCCGACGTTACTACCTGTTCCCGCGTCGGCGCGCACCTGTAGGTTCGACGTATCGCTTCCCGTCACCGTGATCGCGACGCGCCCGCCGCCCCCGCAGTTGCTGCCGCCGTTGCCGCCGCCGTATACTCCGCCGTCGGCACGCACCGTGCCCGTGCCCGTCAGCGTGCCCGCCGTGACGTTGACCGTCCCGCCCGCGCCAGCACCTTGGTTTCCGCCCGGGTTGCCGTTGGCGCTGATGAGGCCGTTCAGCGCCAGCGTGCCGCTCACGTTCAAGATCACCGCCCCGCCGCCGGACGACCCGCTGTAGTACGGCGCTCCACCGCCGCCGCCTGAGCCCAAATCGATGGGGTTGGTGGCGCTGTCGTACGCGGCCCCGCCGCCGGCACCCATGCCGCCGTGGCCTCCGGCCCCGCCGTAGCCGGGACCGCCGCCGGAGCCAGCTCCCGGAAGCGAGATTCCTTGACCGCCCTGGTAGCCCATCCCATCGACCAATATTGACGACCCCGCGGCCAGCGTCATGTTCCCAGCGACGTTCAGATTCAGCAGGTATTGCCGCGTCGCGGCGTTGTGGGCGTGCGACAGTGCCCCGCCCGCGTCCACGGCGACGTTCGAAAACGAAAGCGGCGCGCCCATCGCCTGCTGGAACGTTCCGCCGTTCATCACGTGGAGCGACGCGGCGCTCAGCGCTGACGCGCTAAAGATCAACGTTCCTCCGCCGTCGACTTGAACGCCGCCGCCGTTGAAAGCAAGCGTCCCCGCCGTGACCGTCGCGCTGTCCAACGCGACCAGGGACGTCATCTGCACCGGCGTCGTCGTGTCGAAGGCGATGAAGCCGTTGCCCAGCGTCACCGCGGCGAAGCTACCGCTGACAGGCGTCAAAGCTCCGGGAACGGCAGCCGCCGTTCCCACGATGAGGCTGTAGGCGCTCGCGCCAGGCTCCATGACGGCGATCGTCCCGGCTCCCCCGACGTTGCTCCCCGTTCCCGCGTCGGCGCGCACTTGCAGGTTCGACGTATCGCTTCCCGTCACCGTGATCGCGACGCGCCCGCCTCCTCCGCAGTTGCCGCCGTTGCCGCCGCCGCATACTCCGCCGTCGGCGCGCACCGTGCCCGTTCCCGTCAGCGTACCCACCGTGACGTTGACCGTCCCGCCCGCGCCCGCGCCTTGGTTTCCGCCCGGGTTGCCGTTGGCGCTGATGAGGCCGTTCAACGTCAACGTCCCCGCGATGTTCAATATGACCGCCCCGCCGCCGGCCGAGCCGCCGTAATAAGGCGGTCCGCCTCCGCCGCCAGAACCGAGGTCCGTGGGGTTCGTGGCGCTGTCGTAGGCCGCCCCGCCTCCGGCGCCCATGCCGCCGTGGCCCCCGGCCCCGCCGTAGCCGGGACCGCCGCCGGGGCCGGCTCCCGGAAGCGAGACTCCTTGACCGCCCTGGTAGCCCATCCCGTCGACTAATATTGACGATCCCGCGGCCAGCGTCATGTTCCCAGCGACGTTCAGATTCAGCGCGTATTGCCGGGTCGCGGCGTTGGCCAAGTGCGTCAGCGTCGCGCCGGAGGCGGCGGTAAGCTGGCCCAGCACGAGTTGTTGGGTCGTCGCCTGCTGCAAGGTCGCGCCGGAATAGAGCACGAGAGATCCCGTGCCGTTCAACGTTCCTTGAACCTGCAATTGCGGCGATGTCGAACCGGCGGCGTCGCCGAGCGTCAGAGATTGAAAGGCCGCGGCCGCGCCGGGAGGCACGAGGACGCTGGTCGTGACGTCGATAACGGCGGCGTCGGCCGCGGTGGGAACTTGCGCGGGCGACCAGTTGGCGGCGGTCGACCAGTTATGGTCGCTGCCTCCGACCCAGACGATGGAGGCCGCGGACGCGGCGGCGGGTAAAAAGAGCAAGACGGCCAGCGCGGCATTCCGGACCCAGCGGACTTCGGCGCAGTCCCCGTTCGTAGTCGCCCCCAGTGCCCATTCACGTCAGAAGACGAGGCAGTATAAAGCAAGGGCGACTTTTTGTCAAGGAACGCTAAAAATAAGCATAGATTATTAAAACGCTAAACGAAGCAATCAGTACAGATTCGCTGAAGTCGGGGTGGGCGTCACGCCAGCCGCCGTTGACAACAAACAGCTCCGCCTCTTGTAATCGGACATCTGTTCGACTATACTGGGAACATGTTCGTCGCCGCCGAGGATTACGAGGACCGCGGCCTGAGCCTGGACGCGCGCCTCATCGAGCGCCCCGCCGCCACGTTCTTCATGACCGCTCGCGGTCATTGCCCGGACGCGGGCGTATGCGACGGCGACCTATTGATCGTCGACCGCGCCGAGACGGCAAGCCCCGGCCGCGTCGTCGTCGCCGCGGTCGCCGGGGAGCTGGTGGTGCGCCGTCTGCCCGCGGCCTGGCGGGAGGACGACGGGCTGGACGTGTGGGGCGTGGTGCGCCGGCTGGTGCGCGCGCCGTGAGCGTGCTGGCGCTGGCGGACTGCAACAACTTCTTCGTCTCCTGCGAGCGCGTGTTTCGCCCCGCGCTGGAACGCCGGCCGGTGATCGTGCTGTCCAACAACGACGGCTGCGTGATCTCCCGCTCCGAGGAGGCCAAGGCGCTGGGCGTGGGCATGGGCGTGCCGTTCTTCGAGGTGCGCGCGCTGTGCGCGGACAAAGGCATCGTCTCGATCTCCGCCAATCACGAGCTCTACGTCGACCTCTCGCGCCGCGTCGGCGAGGTCCTGCGCCGCCACTCGCCGGAGATCGAGAACTACTCGATCGACGAGTCCTTCCTGACCTGGCCCGACGCCGCAAGCGCCGCCGCGCGCGCCCGCGCCCTGCGCGCGGAGGTTCTGCGCTGGACCGGGGTACCGGTGTCGGTCGGCGTGGCGCCCACCAAGGCGCTGGCCAAGCTGGCTTCCGACAAGGCCAAGAGGGCGGGCGGCGTGCTGTCCTTGCTGGACGCGCGCGAGCGCGCGGAAGCACTCGCGGCCACGCCGGTCGCGCACGTCTGGGGCATCGCGCGGCGCAGCGCCGAGAAACTGGCGCCCTTCGGCGTGACGACCGCCGCGGACTTCGCGGCCCTCGACGACGCGATCATCCAGAAAACACTCGGCATCGGCGGCCGGCGCCTGGCCCAGGAACTGCGCGGCGTCTCCTGCCTGGCTTTGGCCGCCTCGCCCGCGCCGCGCCAGTCCATACTGGTCTCGCGCTCGTTCGGCCGTCCGGTGGGGGCGCTGGCGCCGCTGGAGGCCGCCGTGGCCGCCTTCGCCGCGCGCGCCGCCGAGCGCGCGCGCCGCCACGGCCTGCAGGCCGGCGCCTTGCGCGTCTTCCTTGGATGGCGCGACGACGGCGCTCCCGCCGCCGAGGACGCCGCGCGCCGCCTGCCGCCCACGGCCGACACCGCGGTCCTGGCGCGCGCCGCGCGCGCCTTGGTCGGCGAGCTGTTCGTGGAGGCGCGCTCCTACCGCAAGGCCGGCGTGATCTTGGGAGCCCTCGAATCCGCCGACTCCGGCCAGCCCGGCCTATTCGACGACGGCCGCGCCCAGCGCTCCCGCCGCCTGGCCGGCGCCGTGGACCGGCTCAACGCCGCGCTGGGCCCCGGCACCCTGCGCTACGGCGGCGAGACGCTCTCGCGGGCCTGGTCGCCCAAAAGCGAGCGCCGCTCGCCTTGCTGGACCACGCGCTGGGAGGACCTGCCGCGCGTCCGGGCCGGGGCGCCGGCCGGCGCGTCGTCTTAGAAACGGCGCGAGAAATGGCGCACGGCGAACACCGGCGCGCGCCGCGCCGACGCCGCGGCGACCACCAGCAGCAGCAGGCCGAACAGCGCCAGCCCGGCGACCAGGTCGGAGCCGACTCCTCCCGCGCCTCCGACGGCGGGGCCGACTCCGGCCACGGCGATCAGGACGTTCATGCGGGCTTCTCCTGTGAAACGCGTAAAACGGTCACAGGTTCAGTGTAGCCCGCGCGCGTTACGGATTTATTTTTTGGAGCGGCGCCGGGTCACGCGCACCTGGCCGGGCAGGGACTCGTCGACGGCCGAAAACTCCAGGCGCCCCAGCGCCGCGTCCACGGAGGCCAGCCGCACCTTCACGCGCGCGCCCAGCCCCGCGCCGCCGCCGCCGCGCAGGAGTCCGACGGCACCCGATTCCGGCAGGGCGACGAACAGCCCCGCCGCCGTCGCGTTGACCACCACGCCCAGGAATTCCTGGCCCACGCGGCGGCCGAACAGGCTTGCGCGCGCGATGTCCACGGCGCGGCGCTCCGCCTCCGCGGCCAGCCGCTCGCGTTCCGAACAGCGCCGCGCCAGCGCCTCCACGTCCACGCCCTCGGCGTTCGCGCGCGGCCGCCCGGAGATCAGGCCCTTGAGCGCGCGGTGCACGAACAGGTCCGGGTAGCGCCGGATGGGCGAGGTGAAGTGGCAGTAGTCGGGGGCGGCCAGTCCGAAGTGGCCGCCGGGCTCCGCCGTGTAGCGCGCCAGCTTCAGGCTGCGGATGACCTGGATGTTGGCGGTCTCCTCGAACGCGTGGCCGCGCGCGGCCAGG
>JAJXVH010000083.1 GCA_021782205.1 bacterium
CGACCAACACCCCGGCGAATGCGCGGCGCTGGTCGATCCGCCGCGCATCGGGCTCTCCCAGCCGGTGCGGCGATTCTTGACGGAAAAACGGATACGGCGGCTGGTGTACGTCTCCTGCGACCCCGCGACTTTCGCGCGCGACGCCGGCTACCTGACCCATTCCGGCTACGTTCTCAAGCGCGTGCAGCCCGTCGACCTGTTCCCGCAGACGCCGCACGTGGAGTTGGTGGCCCTGCTGGATAGGACTTAAGTCCTACGCATATCTGGGCCCTGGGGGGCTTGCGCCGATCAAACCCCGGGGCTATGCTCCGTAAGTCATATTAGCGACAGAGGCCCCTTTATGAATAGACCCCTCCCTCTGCTGGCGCTGTTCTGCGCGCTGGCTCTGCAGGCCCAAGCGGCCGGCCCTGCCCCGATTTTCGGCGGCAAGACGATGAGCCCGCAAGCCGCCGCTCAGCAGCTCGAGTTCGTGGAGGCGTCGCCGAAGGACGTCACCCAGCCGGTCATCAAGTCCGTCTGTCCGCCGCCCGGCCGCCTCGCGGTCCTCGTCTCCGAGGCGAAGCCGGCCGCGTTCGGGAGCATCGCGGTCGTCCCGCTCTACTGTGCGAAACTCGACGCCCAAGGCGCGCACATGACGTTGCTGGAACAATCCAAGCTCCAATTGAGCGTGTTCCCCGGCAATCCGCCGCAATACAAACTGAACCGCACCGCCGCTCAGGGCAACAACGTTTCGTTCCAGCGTGCGGCCGCCGGCGATTTTTCCGGAGGCGCGACGACGCCCGTCACTCCGACCAAGCCCGTGAAACCGGTCAAGCCCCACCATCCGCCTCACCCCCACCAGCCCGGCGCCGGCCACGTCCCAGCGGTGCCGCTGACCGTCCACGAGAAGAACTGGCTTTCGCTCGTGGAGTTCGAAGATTACCGAAAGAGTCGCGCCGCTCTCTTGAACGCCAGGCCCGAGCCGAAGGGCCGCCTGGAAAAGCTGGCCGCGCTGTACTCCCGCTTCCGCCTGAAGATCCACGCGAACTTCCCGCCCGCGTTCGTCGGCGGCTACGACGCCGCGGTCGCCCAGACGCCCAGCCGCACCGTCAACGCGATCAAGGCCTACGAAAAACAACTCGACGCGCTGGCCCTCTCCGCGCATTACGCGCCGGAGGACACCGCCTTGACCTCGGCCGAGCAGGCCCAGCTCCAGAAGCTTCCCTCCGCGTCCAACGCGTCGAAGTCTCTTTTGGACGATTACCTGGCGGAAATCGCCACGGACGGAACCATGGTGGACTCCGGAGAGGCCGCCG
This sequence comes from bacterium, assembly GCA_021782205.1. GTDB lineage: Bacteria > Elusimicrobiota > Elusimicrobia > UBA1565 > UBA9628 > GWA2-66-18. The sequence goes on from JAJXVH010000083.1 coordinate 1,296, forward strand.
AAGCCGCCGCGCTGCGCGACGCGCCCGCCGTGGTGGTCGACCGCAAGAACATCCTCTATTTCCACACGACGACGGCCTACCGGCTGAAGATCGCTCCTGTGCCGCCTTCCTCGGATTGGGACCCCACTCACGACCTGTCCCGCTACCCCAGCCCTCAACATAACTTCCAGGACGCGACCGGCCTGTTCAGCCCCGACGATTGGGCGAATTATCTCAAAGGCATCGCCGCCGCCCCCAGTAGCGACGCCAAGGACGCTGTAGTCAAGAGCTACCTTCAGAAGCTCGACGGCATCCTGCTTGATCCGAAGAAGAAGATCACCCAGGACTACATCAAAAATACCGTTTTCGCCTCTCTGAGCCCGTGGCAAAAGCAGAACCTCTGCAATCCGCCGAAGACCGCGGCCGGCGCGGCTCCCGGTGCAAGCACCCCCGCCATCAACAACGGAGCCAATGCCGCGACGGGCCTCAGCATCACCGCCGGCGCAAACCCCGCCGCTCTGTCCGCCCAAATCGCGGCGTCCAAGCAGGCCGCGCAAGGCCCCCACGGCCCCGCGACGGGCCCCACGCAGGCCGCACCGGCGCCGGCACCCGCGCCGGTGCCCGCCAATATTCCCGTGACCATTCCCCCGAACAGTCCGCTGGGACTGGCCTGCCTCAATGAACCGTCCGGCGGCACGACCGGAGGAACGACGGGAGGTACGACCGGCGGGACTACTGGCGGGACTACTGGCGGGACGACCTCCGGCAATATCGATCAGAATCCGGCGACCGCCAATACGAGCGACGTCAACGTGGGCACCTCCAGTTCTAACACGCCGGCCAAGAAGGACCCGAACATGGTGTCCCACGTGATCACCGGCATCGGTGGCGCCATGATCGGCCTCTTATTCGGCACGTTCTTCGGACCGGTCGGAGTCTTGATGGGCGCCGCGATCGGCTTCGGCGCCGGCTTCGGGGTCGACAAATACTTCAACCACTCCTGACACTCAGGCGGTCTTAGGGTCTTCTTCGCGCAGGCCCCAGGCCAGCAGGCACGCGCCGACGGTGATGCAGGAGTCGGCGACGTTGAAGATGGGCCAGTGGTGCAGGTAGAGGAAGTCGACGACGTAGCGGTAGGCCAGGCGGTCGTAGAGGTTGCCGAGAGCCCCGGCCAGCACCAAGGTCCCCCCGGCCTGAAGCCACAAGTCGTTCTGAGGCCAGCGGCGCATCTGGCGGATCAAGAAGACGGTGAGCGCCGCCGACACCGCGATAAAAAACGCGTTGGCGGCATGGCCGAAGCCGCAGCCCAGGCTGAAGGCGGCGCCGGTGTTCTCCGCGTAGGACAGCTCGAAGAACGGAAGCACGCGAATAGAACCGCCCGTACGCAGGGTATGGAAAGCCCAAACCTTCGTCACGCGGTCGAGCGCGACGAGGGCTAGGACAACTGCCGGGCGCAGCGCCCGCATAGCTCCGGGTAAGACGGATTGGCCCCGACGTCCGTCTGCCAGCGCCAGCAGCGCGGGCATTTGACTCCCGCGGCGGGAGTCACGGCGACGGAGAACTCTCCGGAGGCGATTTCCACCGCGGCCGTGGAGACGATAAGCAGTTCGGGAAGGTTCAAGCCCTCCAGCGCCTGAAGCTCCGCGGCGGGGCCGCGAAGAGCGACCCGAGCCTGCAGGGAAGGTCCGATCGTCTTCGCCTCGCGCGCCTCTTCCAGCGCCTTGGCGACGACGGCGCGCGCCGCCATGGCCTTCTCCCACCGAGAGGCCAGCGCGGGATCGGTCCAACGTGGATCGAGTGCCGGAAGATCCCAGAGAAACACGCTCTCGGCCGGACGCCCGGGCCAGAAGCGCCACGCTTCCTCCGCGGTGAACGCAAGGATCGGAGCCAGAAGGGCGCACAGCCGCGAGAGAATCTCGGCCGTCACGGTTTGAGCGGCACGCCGTTCGGGGGCGTCCTCGCGGTACGTATACATCCGATCCTTGGTCACGTCCAGGTAGAACTTCGAGAGGTCGAACGAACAGAAGTCGACGAGACGGCGCGCGGCGTCGCGGTAGCGGTATTGGCGGTAGTCCTCGAGCGTCTTCGCCTGAAGCTCGGCAAGACGGTGCAGAACGTAGCGCTCCATCTCGGGAAGTTTCTCGAAAGGAACAGCGGATTTCGGCTCGAAATCGGACAGATTGCCCAGCAGGTAGCGCAAGGTCGAGCGCACGCGCCGGTAGGAGTCGCCCGGGCCCTCCAAAAGCTTGTCGGAGATGCGCGTGTCCGCGTGCACGTCGGCGAGCGCCACCCACAGCCGCAGGACGTCCGCGCCCCACTTCTCGATCACCTTCTGGGGCGCCACCACGTTGCCGGCGGACTTGTGCATGGCGCGGCCCTTCTCGTCGAGCACGAAGCCGTGCGTGAACACCGCCTTGAACGGCGCCCGGCCGCGCAGGGCCGTCGACATGACCAAAGAGCTCTGAAACCAGCCGCGGTGCTGATCGGAGCCTTCCAGATAAAGATCCGCGACCGCGCCCGGCCCCAGCACGCCCAGCCAGGACACGCCGGAGTCCAGCCACACGTCGAGGATGTCCGTCTCGCGGCGGAAACCCTCGGCGAAATCGGGAAGGTCGGGCAGGAACGGCCAGTCCTTGCGCGTCAGAGGCTGTCCCCAGTTCTCGAACCAGAAATCGATGCCCTCGGCCGCGGCCTTCTTCTCGATCGCGGCGAACACGCCGTCGTCGAGCACGGGCTTGCCCGTCCTCACGGAATACAGGACCGGCACCGGCGCGCCCCAGACGCGCTGGCGCGACAGGCACCAGTCGGGCCGGTTCTGAACCATGGCCGCGATGCGGTTGCGGCTCTCGGCCGGGACCCAGCGCGTCTGGTCGATCTGCGACAGCAGGCGCTCGCGAAGGTCCTCGGACAGGCGCAGAAACCACTGCTCCGTGGTGCGGAAGATCACCGGGTTCTTGCAGCGCCAGCAGTGCGGATAGGAGTGCGTGATGTCCTTCTGGGCGAGCAAAAGGCCGCGCTGCGCCAGATCGGCGATGATTTCGGGATTGCCTTCCTTGAAGATGTGCTTGCCCTTCCAACGCGGCGCCTGGGCGGTGAAAAGACCGGCGCCGTCGACAGGATTGAGGATTTCCAGGTCGTAGCGCTTGCCCGTTTGGAAGTCGTCCTCGCCGTGGCCCGGCGCGGTGTGCACGATCCCCGTGCCATCCTCGGCGGTCACGTAGTCGGCCAGGACCGACACGCCGGTTTCGCCGGGCCTGGTTTCATACGGCAAAGCGTAGCGCAGGGCCAGCGCCGCGGCCTTCTCCCCGGGCCACGCCCGCAGGACCTTCGCGCCCTCGGCGCCGATCTCCTTCATCACGGACTCAAGACGCGCGCGAGCCAGGACCAGACGGCGCGTTTTTCCCGCGACCGCCGTCTCGACTTCGACGTATTCGAGCGCGGGATGGAACGCCGCCGCGCGGTTGGCGGGCAAGGTCCACGGCGTCGTCGTCCAGACCACGATCTCCGCGCCCTTGAGCTCGCCTTCGACGACGGGCAGGGCCACGTAGACCGACGGCGAGACCTTGTCCTTGTACTCGACCTCGGCCTCGGCCAGCGCCGTCTCGCACGTCGGGCACCAGAGCACGGGCTTGAGCCCGCGGTAGACGTGGCCGTGCTGTACCAGCCCGCGGAAAGCGCCCAGGATCGCGGCCTCGTAACGCTTGGACATGGTCGTGTACGGCGCGTCCCACTCGCCGAACACGCCCAAGCGCCGGAAGTCCTCGCGCTGCTTGGCGATGAAGCCCGAGGCGAACGCGGCCGCGGCGGCGCGGAACTTGGGCACGTCGCTCACGCCGCGCTTGCTCATCTTCAGTTCTTTGAGCAGCGCGGTCTCGATGGGCAGGCCGTGGCAGTCCCAGCCGGGCACGTAGGGCGTCGCGTGGCCCAGCAGGGCGCGCGCCTTGACCGTCATGTCCTTGAGGATCTTGTTCTGCGCGTGGCCGATGTGGATGTCGCCGTTGGCGTAGGGTGGGCCGTCGTGCAGGATGAATTCCGGGCGGCCCGTCTGGCGCGCGCGCAGTCGCTCCCACAGGCGGGAGTCGGACCAGGTCTTTAGAAGCTCGGGTTCACGCCTGGCCAGATCGCCCTTCATCGGGAAATCGGTCTTGGGCAGGCGGACGGTGGCCGACCAATCGGTGCGCGCCTCGGGCATGAACGCATCCTATCAATTTTGGTACGATGCCGCCCATGACGACCTTCATCGCCGTTTGCCTGGGCCTCATCGTTTTGGAGCTGGCGGTCATGATCACGGTGTTCTGCGTGGCGATGCTGAAATTGCGCGACGCCGCCCAGGCCGTGGAAATCGCGGCCTACCGAGTAGACCAGGAAGTTTCATCGGTGGGACAAGGCCTGCGCTCCGGCTGGGGACAGGCCCTGAAGACCCTCCTCAGCGCCGGCTTCGCCTTCCTGCGACGCGATTAGGACGATGGGCCCGCTGAAGCTTTTCAAACGCTGGCTGGGCGATCCGGCCTTCGCGCGCAAGAAGCAGTTCCTGCGCTCGCTTGATCTGTTCGATGGCCTGTCGGCCGGCGAGATCGGCGAATTGGTGCACGCCCTGCACGCGCGCACCTACCGCCCCGGCGAGGTGGTCTTCGTGGAGGGCGACATTGGCCGCGCGCTTTTCATTTTGGAGACCGGCCGCGTCGAATTGACCCGCCTGGATGCCTCGGGCAAGCCCGAACGCATCCACACGCTCAAGCCCGGAGAGTTCTTCGGCGAGATGGCCCTGCTGGAATCCTTGCCGCGCACCGCCACCGCGACCGCCACGGAGACCTCCCGCCTGCACCTGCTCTACCGCTCCAAGCTCGACGGCCTTCTGCAGTCCCAGCCGCGCATCGGCGTCGTCGTCATGAGCCACCTGGCGCGCCTACTGTCCTCGCGTCTGCGCCGCGCCCGCGGTCCAGCGCCCGCCCGCGCCGATGACTGAACGGGCACGGCCAGCCCCGTCGGCCTCCGCCTTGCTGCTGAGCGCGGCCCTGCTGTTCGCGGCCTACCGCGCGCGCACGGCACTCACGCCTTTTCTTCTGGCCGCCGCGTTCGCCTACGTGCTGAGCCCCGTCGCGACTTTTTTCGAGGCCAAGGGCTTTCGCCGCCTGCCCGTGATCGTCCTCGGTTATCTCTGCGCTCTAGCCTTTACGGCCGCGGCCTACTACGCGATCAAGCCGCTGGCCGTCGAGCAGGGCCGCCATTTGCTCGACCGCGCACCGGCCTATTCACGCGCCTTGCAGGCCTACGCGGCCGTCGGCGAAACGTCTCTGGTGCACCGCCTGCCGCTTCCCGCCCGCGTCTCCCGCCAGGCGCTCGACGCCGCGGTGGCCGCGGCGATGACCCGCCTCCAAGACGCGCCTTCAAGCCTGCTCGGCGTCCTTCCCCTGCTCGCCCACGCGGTTCTCGTCCCGTTCATCGGCTTTTTCTTTTTGAAGGACAGCACCGATGGATTTGAAGCTCTGATCCAGGCCGCGCCCAGCCGCTACGTGGAGCAAGCGCTTCACCTGGCCGCCGAGATCGACACCGCGCTGGGCAACTATCTGCGCGGGCTGATCGTCGTCGCCGTGGCGATCGGCACGGCGACCTTCCTCGGCCTGACTCTTCTCGGCGTGGAAAACGCGCTGGCCATCGCCCTGCTATGCGGGGTCACGTCGGTGGTGCCGTATCTAGGCGTGGCCATCGGCATCGTCGTGGGCGGCGCCATGGCTTTGATCCAATTTTCCTCTCTGGCCGCGGCGGGCAAGGTCGTCTTGCTGTTCGTGGCCATCCGCTTCGCCGACGAGATACTGCTCCAGCCCGTGATCGCCCGCCACTCGGTGCATCTGCATCCGATGGTGAACCTGCTGGCGCTCGTGGTCGGCGGCGAGATGTTCGGCTTCCTGGGCCTGGTGTTCGCGGTGCCCGCCGCGTGCGTGCTCAAGGCCGTGGCCCAGGTCTCCTGGTCCTGGTACGCCACCGAGACCGGCCTCCAGCCCGGCTACGCCTCCGACGCCGCGGGCATCCCGTACACGTGAACCCGTCCGCGCCGATCCTTCTCAAAGTCCACGCCTCCTCGCGTGAGGATCGCCTCGCGGCGCGCGCCGCGGGAGGCTACGAGGTCTGGGTGCGCGCCCCCGCGGAGCGCGGCTTGGCCAACGCGGCGGCCCTGGCGCTGCTGGCGCGCGAGCTTGGCTGCCCGGCCAAGGCGCTGCGGATCATCAAAGGCGCGACGTCGCCCTCCAAGATCGCGCAGCGCCTCGACGCCGAACGCTGACGCCGCCTACTTGAACAGCTTGCGGAACGTCGCCATCTCCATGGGACGCATCTCGGCGTCGCCGGCCGGGCGCCGGGACAGGTGTACCGAACCCTGCTCCAGGCTCAGCGCCGCATACTGCGCCTCGTTGGGATTGAGCATCAGCTCGACGGCGCCGATCTGATCGAGCTTCTCGGGGCGCTTGACGTCTTCGACGACGACGTTCTGCAGGATCGTCGCCACCACTTTTTCCTTCGCGTCCCCGCCCTTCACGTCCATCAGCGCCTCGAACTCCACCAGCACGTCGACGCGATCGCCTTTCTTCACGAACGCCAATTGCGTGCCGGGCAGAGGCAGAGCGAGCGCGCGGTAGCCCGCAGGAATATCCGCACCGACCCCCGCCTTGCCCGCAGCAGCGCCCGCAGTACCCGCCGCGCCCGCCACGCCCGCCGCACACGCGGCGAACAGCGCCGCCATCACCGTTTTCTTCATGATCTTCCTCCTCTCGGCTCCATTTCATCCGCTCGCGGCGGATCCAGCGTTACGAATATCTCGTCCAAAGAGGTCTGGCGCGTCTCCAAGCGATAAACGCCGCCATTCAACTCGAAGACCACCGCGCGCCGATCGGAAGCCGTCTCGCTGCGTCCCTCCACGCTCACAAACGGCCCGCCGCCGGGAACGCTCCGGATGACGCTCTGCGCCGTCGTCGGAGGCGCCGCGGTCAGGCGCGAGCGCAAGCTGGGCCTCCTTCCCTCCAAAACGAAAAAGATCATAGCGGCAAACGCCAGCGTCACGGCGCCCGTCGCGACGAAAATCCGGCGGGACCGCCGCCGCGCGCGAAGCGACAGGGTGACGCGCAAGGATTCCCGCACCCGGGTGTCCGCCGCGAAATTCGCGCCCGCCAGCCGAACGGCGACGGACCAGGCGTCGGCGTCCTCCGGGAAATTCGCCTCACGCCCCGCCAGGCGCGCATCGATTTCGCGCGAGAATTTCTCCGCCGCGTCTTGCTCGCTCATCGCGACTCCTCCAGAACGGACCGCAGGCGACGCACGGCGCGGTAGATGAGCACGGCCACGTGGCTTTCGCCGAGCTCCAGTTGGGCGGCGATGCCGCAATTGGTCATGCCGCCTCCAAATTTGAGCGCGAGGATCTCGCGCTCGCGCTCGTCCAACCGCGCCAGCGCCGCGGCCAGCGCGCGGCGATCCTCGGCGCGCGCCAAGGCGTCCTCCGCGAGCGGTTCCAGAGAAGGGCGCAGGTCGGCCGCGTCGATAGAGACTCCGATGCGTCCATGCAGAGCGCGGTAGTGATCGGCAACCGCGTTGCGTGCGATCGTGAACAGCCACGCCGCGAGCGGGCCGCGGCGCGGGTCGTAGCGCGCCAAGCCGTCCAGCGCGCGTTCGAAGACGCGACTAACCACGTCGTCGGCCGCCGCCGCGTCCTCGACTCGGCAGCGCGCATAGCCGCAGACGGCCGTGTAATAGCGCTCATAGAGTTCGGAGAAGTCCGGGCGTTCCGAGGGATCGTCTCGCATTTTCAGAGTTCCAGGTCCATCGCTGCGATCCTGTCATTAATAATACGGAGAACCCCAGAAACTATTACAGCGCTTCTAGGCGGCGTCCGGCCCGCGGCCGACGAACGGCGCCAGCAGGACGCGCAGATCCTCGGGGATGCGGGTGGTGCGCCAGAGGTCGTTGACAACGGCATGGCGGGAAAATCCGCGCGCGCACAGCCGGCCGCCCAGGTCCTTGTCCACGACATCACACTCGAAGCTGATGCTCGCGCGGCCCATCTCCGCGATCCAGGTGCGGACGGTGAGCATGTCGTCGTAGCGGCTGGGCGCCAGGTAGCGGCAGCGCGCCTCGACGGCGGGCAGGTACATCTTGCGCTGAACCTCCAGATCGCGATAGCGCACGCCCATGGAACGCAGAAGCTCGGTGCGGCCTTGCTCGAAAAATTTCAAATAGTTCGCGTAATAGATGATGCCCAGCTTGTCGGTGTCGGCGTAGGTCACGCGCACGTCGAACTCATGGAACCGCGCCGGCCGCGACGGCGCCGCGGCGGCGGCGGGAGCCTCGCGACGCGGCGCGGCGGGCGCCACGTACGCCGCCGCCGACGTCGCAGCTTGAGGGGGCGCCGCAGCTGGCGCGCGACGGTCCTCCCCCAGCACTTGATTGACGATCGCCAGTAACCCGTTGAAGCCGACGGGTTTCTTGAGGAAAAAAGTCTTCGCGCTGGGCTTGACCTTCGCTCGCACCTCTTCGACCGTAAGGCCCGTGGAAAAAACCACGGGGATGGCCGCCGTGTCAGGCGCGGCGCGCAGGCGATCGTAAAGCGAGCCGCCATCCCCCCCGGGCATGTTGAAATCCAGGATAATCATATCCGGATGCGCTTGGTGCGCAAGCATTAGGCCCTGAGCCGAATCGAACGCGACGGCCACGCGGTATCCCGCGGATTCAAGCCCGTCCCTCAGCGGCGCGACCAAGGTCTGATCGTCGTCGACGATGAGTATGGTTCGAGTCGTAGACATGGGCAAGAAGGATGTTACAAAAATCTCCGCCCGCTATAGGCGCGCGCAGCATGGACGCCCGCATGAGAGATGCTTCCGTGTCCGGCAGGAAACTTGTAGAATGAAGGTATTGCTGGACAAAGTCGCAGTCCGGCTTCAATAAGACGCACTCATAGGCGGCGTGGCGGAACTGGCAGACGCAAGCGACTCAAAATCGCTCGGGGGAAACCTCTTGTGGGTTCGATTCCCACCGCCGCTAGAATTTTTTCGGGCGAAAGGCCCGTTTCAGATTGGGCCGATGGCCCCTGACGTCGCGCGGCGCGCGCGGCTATTATGAAGGCGTGATCGTTTTTCTGGCGTTAGCGCTGGCGCTTTTGCCTCCCTCGCATGCCGCGGATATCGCGGCGCCTCTGGCCGAAACTCCCATTGCGGCCCTCCCGGTCGTGCCCGCGCAGGCATTAGGGTTAAGCGGCATGGCGTGGCTCAACAACGCCGCCACCCTGTGCGGCGCTGCCCTGCCCGCGCTCGGCCGCGGGGATTTCGGCGCGGTCTACGCCCACCCGGCCCAACCCGCGTGGGTGGTCAAGATCGCTGCGGACGG
>JAJXVH010000084.1 GCA_021782205.1 bacterium
GCCGCCCACGGCGCGGCCCTGCCGCGACCGCGGCCTCTGGCCCTGCACGGCGGACTCTTTGAAGACGCGCGCCTGCGCGCCGCCGTGCTGCGCGCGCTGGGCCCCGGCTGGCGCGTCGTGACTCCGCGCGTGGACGCCGCACGCGCCGCCGCCGGCCTTTAACGGCCCGGCCCTCTTACTTTTGTAGTATTGAGGCATGATCATCGCTCTCGGCTGCGACCACGCCGGCTACCCGCTTAAAAAACTCCTGCACGCCTGGCTGGAGAAGAAGGGCCACCAAGTCCTGAACCTGGGCGTGGACACCGACGCCGTTCCCGCCGACTATCCCGACTACGCGCGCGCGGTGGCCGAGGCCGTGGTCGCCGGCCGCGCCGCGCGCGGCGTGGTGGTCTGCGGCTCCGGGGTGGGAGCCACGGTCGCCGCCAACAAGGTCCCCGGCGCGCGCGCCTGCCTGTGCCACGACACTTTCTCCGCACGCCAAGGCGTCGAAGATGATGACGTCAACGTGCTCTGCCTCGGCGGCCGCGTGATCGGCTCCGAGCTGGCCTTCGACGTGGCGGGCGCGTGGCTGGGCGCGACGTACTCCGCGCTGGAACGCCACGAGCGCCGCAAGAACAAGGTCCTCGCCATCGAGCGAACGTATTTCAAGGAGGCCGTGAAATGAGCCATAAGAACCCCCTGCGCGATCTGCACCGCTTCGGCGTCTCCGTCTGGTACGACTTCGTCAGCCGCGGTCTGATCTCTTCCGGCGAGCTCAAGCGCCTCATCGACGAGGACGGCGTGCGCGGCGTGACCTCCAACCCCACGATCTTCGAGAAGGCTATCGGCGGCTCCTCGGACTACGACGAGGCCATCCGCCGCCACGCGCGACCAGGGATGGCGCCGCTCGACCTGTTCGTGGCGCTTGCCGCCGAGGACATCGCCGCGGCCTGCGACGCGTTCCGCCCGCTCTACGAGGAATCCAAGGGCGGCGACGGCTTCGTCTCCCTGGAAGTGCCGCCGGGCCTGGCGCACGACGCCGCCGGCACCGTCGCCGAGGCCAAGCGCCTGTGGGCCCTGCTCGCGCGCCCCAACCTGATGATCAAGGTTCCCGGCACCGTCGAGGGGCTGCGCGCCTTCGAGGACCTGACCGCCGAGGGGATTTCCGTCAACGTGACATTGCTCTTCAGCGTGGAGCGCTACGCGGGCGTGGTCGAGGCGTACATGAAGGGCCTGGAGCGCCGCGCCGCCGCGGGCAAAGACCTGGGCAAGATCGCCTCGGTGGCCAGCTTCTTCGTCAGCCGCGTGGACAGCGCCATCGACGCCCTCCTAATGACACGTCCTGAAGCCGAGGCGAAAGCTCTGCTCGGCAAGGCCGCGATCGCCAACGCGAAAATCGCCTACCAGCACGGCAAGAAGGCGTTCGCCTCCACGCGCTTCACGGCGCTCGCCGCCAAGGGCGCGCGCGCCCAGCGCCTGCTGTGGGCCTCGACCGGCACGAAGAATCCGAACTACAGCGACACGCTCTACGTCTCGGAGCTCATCGGCGCCGACGTGGTCAACACCATGCCGCCGGCCACCGTCGACGCCTACCGCGACCACGGCGCGTCGCGGCCCAGCCTTGAGGAACGTGTGGAGGAAGCGCGCGCGCAGTGGGACGCCCTGCCGCGCTACGGCGTGGACTTGAAGGCCGTGCTGGCCAAGCTGGAGGACGACGGCGTGAAGTCCTTCGCGAAATCCTTCGAGACCTTGATGGGGGAGTTGGCCGCCAAGCGCGCGCTTTTAGAAGCCGAGAACGCCGCCGTCGACGCCGGCCTGGCCGAGCTTGAAAGCAAGCGCTTCGCCGAGCGCCTGTGGGCCAAGGACGCGTCGGTGTGGAAGAGCGATCCCAACCACCAGAAGCTCATCAAGCACGCGCTGGGCTGGCTGACCGCGCCCGACGCGTCCGCCGCGGGCTTGGGCCCGGTGCGTTCTTTTGCCGACGAAATCCAGGCCGAAGGCTTCAAGCACGCGGTCGTGCTGGGCATGGGCGGCTCGAGCCTGTGCGTGGAGACCTTGCGCCGCGTCCTGCCGCTGGCCGCGGGCCGGCCGCGCCTGCACGTGCTCGACAGCACGCACCCGGACAACGTGCTGGCGCTGGAACGCGAACTGGATCTGGAGCGCACGCTCTTCATCGTCGCCAGCAAGTCCGGCTCCACCATGGAGCCGAACTGCTACATGGACTATTTCTGGGACCTGGTCGCGCGCCGTCCCGGCGCCAAGCCGGGCCGGCAGTTCGTGGCCATCACCGACCCGGGCACGTCGCTGGAAAAGCTCTCGCGCGAGCGGAGCTTTCGCAAGACGTTCCTGAACCCCAACGACGTGGGCGGCCGCTTCTCCGCGCTGACCCTGTTCGGATTGGTGCCGGCCGCCTTGGGCGGCGCCGACGCCGCGGGCCTGCTCGACCGCGCGCGCGCGGCGGCCAAAGCCTGCTCGCCGCAGACGCCGACGCGCGACAACCCGGGCCTGCGCCTGGGCGCGGCCCTGGGCCGCCACGCCAAGGACGGACGCGACAAGCTCACCTTGGTGCTGGACCCGCGGCTGGAGGCGCTCGGGCTGTGGATCGAGCAGTTGATCGCGGAGTCCACCGGCAAGGAAGGCCGGGGCATACTTCCCGTCGTCGGCGAACCGCTGGGCGCGCCCTCCGAATACGGCCGCGACCGTTTGTTCGTGCGCGTGGCGCTCAAAGGCCACGCCGACGCCGCCGTCGACAAGAAACTCTCCGCGCTGGAGCAGGCCGGTCATCCCGTGGTCCGCCTGGAGTTGTCCGACGCGCTGGACCTGGGCGCGCAGTTCTTTATCTGGGAAGTGGCGACCGCCGCGGCCGGCTATTTCCTGGGCTTGGACCCCTTCGATCAACCCGACGTGCAGGCCGCCAAGGACCGCACCAAGGAACTTCTGTCCGGCCTGAGCGGCGGCGCGTTGCCCGCCGAGAAGGCGGCCCTGCGCGCGGGGGGACTGGCGGCATTCGCCGACGACGCGCTGATCGCCGCGCTCAAAACGGGACCGGCGCAGGACCGGCCTCTGCGCGAGGTGTTGGACGCCCACTTGGCGCGCGTGGCGCCCGGCGACTACGTCTGCGTGCTGGCCTACCTGGCGGAGACCGACGACGCGCGCCGCACGCTTGAGGACGTGCGCCGCTATGTGCGCGCGCGCACGACCGCGCCGGTGACCGTGTCGTGGGGGCCGCGCTACCTGCACTCCACCGGCCAGCTCTACAAGGGCGGCTCGAAGAAGGGCGTGTTCCTGTTCCTGGGAGACTCGGAAGATACGCGCCTGCCGGTGCCGGGACGCGATTTCACGTTCGGCACCTTGATCCGCGCGCAGATCCGCGGCGACGCGGCGGCCACGCTGGCGGCCGGACGCCGCGTGCTGCGGCTGGACCTGGGCGCGCGTCCGCAGGACGGCCTGCGCGCGGTGGCCAACGCCCTGTCGGGCGCGGCCGCGGCGGCGCAATGAAAGGCGCGCCGCCCGCGGCGCGCCTGCGCCGGATCAAGATGGTCTTGACGGACGTGGACGGCGTGCTGACCGCCGGCGCGATCTACCACTTCGTCGACACGACGGGAGAGCTGGTCGAGTTCAAGGGCATCCACTCCCACGACTCGATCGCGCTGGCGTGGCTGGCGGAGTGCGGCTTCGTCACCGGCGCCATCAGCGGGCGCGTGTCCAAGGGCGTGGAGGCGCGGCTCAAGATCTTGAAAGTCGCGCACATTTATCAGCACCGGCTCGACAAAACCGCGGTCCTCGATGAGATCCTGAAAAAGGAAGGCCTGAGCGACGAGCAGGTCGCCTACATGGGCGACGACCTGCCCGACCTGCCGGTCCTGCGCCGCGCGGGCGTGGGTGCCGCCCCCGCCAACGCGCGCGCCGAGGTCAAGGCCTCCGCGGCCTGGGTCACGAAGGCGCGCGGCGGGGAGGGGGCGTTCCGGGAATTGGCCGAGGCCCTGCTACGCGCGCACGGGCTTTGGAACGGAGTGCTCGCGCGCTACAAGTAATGCGTTGACGCCGGGCCGCGCTCAAGGCTAGAATCCTCGGGCATGAACGACACGACTCCCGCCGCCGTCGCGCCCGAGTCGCCGCCCGAACCCATCGACGAGTCCGCGACCGGCTCGCACCGCGTCTGGGCGTTGCTGCTCGTTCTGGATTCCGCCTTCGTGATCGTCTTTGGCGGACTGGTCGCCTCGAAGCTGTATCAATATTGGAACGAGCCGGCCCCGGCGCTGGTGCATCGCCGCGTCGCGCGGCCCGTCGAATCCGCCAAGCCGTCTCAACCCGCCGCCGCACCCCGTGCTGAGCCGCCCGCCGCCGCGCCCGCGCCGCCGCCCATCATCGCCGCGCCGACTCCGGCGCCCGTGGAGGCACCTCGTCCCGCACCGGTCCTCCCGTCTCCCTCCGCCGACGCCAAATCCGCGAAGGCCCGGCCGGTCGATTTCAAACTGCACGCCCGCCGCGCCAGCTCGGTCCAAATCGTCGGCGCCTTCATCGTGCACGGCGGCCGCAAGGAGATGGCGCGTCGGCCCGACGGCATCTGGTCGGTGCGCCTCTACCTGAAGCCCGGCCGTTACCGCTATTTTTTCTTCGTTGACGGCAAACGCGTGCTCGACCCCGCCAACCCGGACTCCGATCGGGGCGCGTCGCTCCTCTCTCTCCCTTAAACATTGATCTCGCAACGGCGGCTCAGCGGCGGCGGTTTTCGCCTTGATTTTGTAACAGGCCTTCACTACACTCTCGTCTCAATGCGCCCATCCATATCGGTTCGCTCCTCCCCATGAGGATACGGCCGAACCGTACGCTCGCGTCTTTGGCGGCAGGCCTGGCGCTGTTGTCGCCGCGCTTCGCCGCGGCCACCATCGCGCCGCGCTACGCCCACACGGCCACGTTGATCTCCAACGGGAACCTGCTGGTGGCCGGAGGCGTGGCCGGCGGCGCCGTGACCAACTCCGTCGAATTGATCGCAACGGGGGAAACGGTGGGCGGCGGCAGCTCCGATATCGCCGTCGCCTCCATGAATGTCGCCCGCTCCTCCCACACGGCGACGTTCCTGCCCAACGGTGACGTGCTGGTCGCCGGAGGCATCGGCTCCGGCGGCACCGCGCTGAATTCGCTGGAAATCTACGATCCGACGGCGAACACTTGGACGACTCTCGGGGCCACGCTCTCCAACGCCCGCTACAACCATACGGCCACCTTGCTCCAAGACGGCCGCGTGCTGATCTGCGGCGGCCAAGACCAGACCGGAAACGTCTGGGCCTCCTGCGACGCCTACAACTCGGCGACCGGGGTGCTGGCGACGGGCGTCGCGACGCTCAACCAGGCGCGCGCGCTGCACACCGCCGTGCTCCTCAAGGATGGGCGGGTCTGGTTCGCGGGAGGCTGGAACCCGGCCCCCGGCAACGCGGCCACCAACTATTACCTGCCCACGACGGAATTGTTCGATCCCGCCTCGAACACGGTGGCCAGCAGCGCCTACCTGCTAGAAGCCCGCGCCTACCACTCCGCGACGGTCATGGGCGACGGACGCGTGACGGTCACCGGCGGCTACAACGGGGTCGATTACGGCAGCAAAACCGACCCGACCGACCCCCTGCACAACTACGGGCTTCTCGATGAAATGGAAATATACGATCCCGCCAACGACACGGTCTCCGCGGGACTGACGACGAATTTCCGGCGCATGATGCACTCCGCGACTTTGCTGGCCGACGGCACTCTGAACCTCTACGGGGGATTGGGCAACGTCGGCCCGCAGAACATCGAAACCGCCCTGACGGCCACCTCCGGGCAGCTCTACCTCGCCCCCGGAAACAGCAGCAGCCTCGTCCTCACCAACAACGGCCAGCCCGCCATCGCGCTGCAGTTGCCCGTCGCGGCCAGCGGAACGATCGTCGACGGCGAGCTCGACTGGGTCGGTTCCGGCAACACCCAGAATGGAAAAATCACGTTTTCATCGGGAACCGCCGCGGTCACGATTGCGCCGGTCTCGCTCAACGGCCTCACCGTCAGTTGCCACAACGGCCAGTGCGGAATCCTGGTGCTGCCCAACAACTTGCCCGTGAACACCATCACGACGCAATTCACGCCGAGCAAAGCGCCGTACACGAGCCCGGTCGACATGTCCCAATACAACGGCACGTTCACGAGTTCGGCGACCATCATCATCCGCGAGATGCTTCTCGCCAGCGTCGAGACGTATAGCCAAGCCTCCGCCGTCGTCAGTATCACCTCCCAAGCCCAGATCGGTCGCGCGCAACAAACCGCGACATTGACGACGAGCGGAGACGTCTACTACGTCGGCGGCCTGGGCGCCGGCGGGGCCTTGGGGTTCGACGACGCGCTGGTCCTGCAGAGCTCGAACTTCAACACGATCTCCGCGACGATGAACACTCCGGTCGCCTATCACACGGCGACCATGCTCCCGGACAACACCATTCTGGTGGCCGGAGGCGAAAGCGCGCCGAACACGCCCCTGGCGACCGCTCAAATCTACTCTCCGGCCCTCGGCACGTTCACGCCGACAACCAGCCCCATGAGCCTCAGCCGCAGCAACCACACCGCGACGTTGCTGACCAACGGCCGCGTTCTTATCGCCGGCGGCTTCACGAACCAGACCAGCACCCAGCCGACGAACGTCGCGGAAATCTATTACCCCAACACCCGCATCTTCTCGGTGACGGCGCCGATGGCTTATCCGCGCGCCGCTCATACCGCGACGTTGATGCCCGACGGCTCGGTCATCGTCCTGGGTGGCCAGACGACCGCGGGCAATTACCTAAGCGCTGCCGAAGTCTACTCGTCGACCTCGGCCGTCTGGACGACGCTGACGCCGATTCCGACGGGGTTGTCGGAGCACACGGCGACTCTGCTCAAAGATGGACGGATTCTCGTCATCGGAGGCCAGACGTCCAGCGGCCCATCGGGCCAAACGTATGCCTACACCCCCGTCACGAATTCATGGGCGACGCTCGCCCCGATGCCGTCGTCGTTATACGACCACTCAGCCACGATGATGTTCGATGGGCGCGTGCTCGTCGCGGGCGGCAACGACGGGACCGGGTCCCAAAAGAAAGCCTACCTCTACGACCCCGGAGGCAACAGCTGGTCGCTCGCCGGCAAATTGACCCAAGGTCGCAGCGCGCACACGGCGACGCTCCTGCCCAACAATACGGTGATGGTCACCGGAGGCTTCGGCAACCCTACGCCGAACGAGGTCGAAATATACCATCTCGACGGCAGCACCTGGGCGCCCGTCGGTCAGATTCAACGCGTCGCCCACACGATCACCCTGACGACCAGCGGAAAGCTCCTCGGCATCGGCGGGTTCAGCGGCTCGACGTTCTTTAATTCCGCGGTCAGCGGCGACTTCTCCCTCGCCCCGGACGCGGACACGACGGGCGCGCCGCCGAGCTTGCGCCAATCCTCGATCACCGCGATCACCGCTTACCCGTTCGCGCCGGGATCCAATTTCAACGTGACCGGCACGGAGTTCGAGGGGGGCACCGAGGCCAGCGGCGGCGGCGCCGCCGCGATGAATTCCTCCTTCAGCTATCCGCATCTCCTTCTTCAACAGTTCGGCGGCTCCGGAGGCAGCTCGTCCCAGTCCGATCCCGGTTTCGCCGTCGACTTGACGACGCAGGTCTACCTGAACCCGGCCAACCGCACGACGCTCAACACCTCGCTGACCGTCCCGACGCCGGCGACCGCGGCGTTGCCCTACGGCTGGTATCAAGCCCGCGTCGGCGCCAACGACGTCTATTCGAAAGGACTTGTCTTCCAGGTCGGTCCGGCTTTGCCGGCGGCCGCGCCCGCCTCGATCACGGGCTTCGCGATGGGCACCTCGTCGATCAGCTGGTCGTGGAGCAGCGTCGCGGGTCCCATCGGCGGCTACGACGTGTATCAAGCGTCGAGCTCGGTCTTTATCGGCACCGTGCCGGTCTCGGGTAGCCCGAGCATTATCCAGACCGGCCTCCAGCCGAACACCACTGGCTCCATCGCGGTGGCCGCCTACACTTTAAGCGGCGACGGGCCTCTGCTCTTTTCCGGCACTTTCTATACGCTTGCCGCGCCGCCGACGCTCGTGCAGCTCAGCTCCGTGACTCCGAACAGCGTGCTTGTGCAGTGGAACACGAGCAGTAACGCTCCGGGCACGATCTACGAGATCAGCCAGTCGACCGACAACTTCGTCAATTCCGTCTCCACCCCGGTGCCGGCATCCCTGTTCGTGACGACGAACTCCTACACCATCGCCTCGCTTTCGCCCGCCACGATGTACTATTTCCGCATGCGCGCCTTCAACTCGCAGGGCATCCCCTCCAATTTCAGCGCGACCGTGGCCACCGTGACGACCAGCGGCGTCGGCGGGGTCGTGGGCGTCGCCCTGACTCCGACGTCGATCCAATGGAGTTGGGGCACCACGCCGGGAGCGACATCCTACGACGTGTTCGTCACCACCACCGGTCAACTCCTCGGAACCTCGACTTCGACGATCTTCACCGACACGGGCCTGGGCGTCGACACGCCGCGCAACGTCCGCGTCGGCGCCGTGACGAGCGCCGGACTCGGGCCGTTGACGCCCAGCGCGACGGTCTACACCCTCGCCAATCCTCCCGGCCCGTCGTACCCGGACTACATCTCGCTGAGCACCGGAGGCTTCGTCGTCAACTGGTACAGCAACGGCAATCCTCCGGCCCTGACCTACGACGTCAACGTCTACACCGTCGGTTCCGCCACCAGTTCGCTGGTCGTCAGCACGATCACGACGACCAATCAATTCGCCGCCGTCTCCCACATGAGTCCTTCGCAATACGCCCAGGTCGACGTCTATGCGCTCAACGGCAACGGCGTCCCCTCGACTCCCTACATCTTAAATTCGACGTACACCTTCGCCGCCGCGCCGACGACGCTGGCGATTCTCGCCAATACCGCGAACGCGATCACCGTCGGCTGGAACACGAACGGCAATTCGACGACCACGTTCTACCAACTCACGTACTCGACCGACAATTTTGTCGCGAACGTGACGACCGCCGTGCCGTTCGCCCTCGGCGAAAACTTGTCGTCCAGCACGATCTCGGGGCTGGTGACCTCCACGACGTATTGGATCGTCGTCCAAGCCGAAAACAAACTCGGACAACTGAGCTCGTTCTCGAACACCGTCACGACCATCACCTTCAACGGCGGAGCCCCTCCGGGCTTGCTCCAAGGCATCCTGCCCGCGGCGACGACGGGCCAGATTTCGGGCACTTTGGGCAACGGGCAGTTCATCAGCCTGGCCTCGCAGTCCGGCTCATTTCCGACGAACACTCTCGTGACCATCTCGTCCTACAACGTCGCCGCGACTCTGTGCCCCGGCGCGGTGAACATGGGCGTGTCGATCAACGACACTCCGGCTTACATGCCTCTGCGCGCAATCCTGCTGACCCTCGGAGGCTTCACCGTCTCCCCGAGCAGCCCCACGCTCACGTCGACGGTCACGCTCCTGCGCTATGTCCCTTCCAGCGGCGTCTGCGTCCCTCTAAATACAACATTCAACGTTCTGGCGCAGACCCTGACCGCCGAAATCAACGACTTCGGTATTTTCGTGCTCGCCGCACCCCCGACCTTCGGTTCGGCGGCCACCGCGCGCGCCTATCCTAATCCTTATCACGTCAACCGCGACGGCTACGTGACCATCGATCAGATCCCGCCCGGCTCGCGCGTGCGCGTGATGGACCTGCGCGGCGACACCGTCCTGGATCAGGCCGCCGATGCGGCCGGCCTCGTGACCTGGAGCGCGACCAACGGAGCCGGACGCAACGTCGCCAGCGGCCTCTACCTCGTGATCATCGAGGGCGGGGGAACTAAAAAGATCCTGAAGCTGGCGGTGATCCGTTGAGGCGATTGGCCGCGGCGGCGCTTCTCGCCCTAGCCGCGCCCGCGGCGCGCGCCGTCGATTTTTCCCAAGCCGCCGCCGGCACCACCGGTTCGCAGTTCCTGATCTTCGACACCAGCGCGCGCGGCATCGCGCTGGGCGGAGCGATGACGTCGGTCACCGACGACGCGACCTCGATTTATTGGAACCCGGCGGGCTTGGCCCAGGTGCCCCGCGCCTCCGCGAGTTTCATGTTCGCCGACTACGTGGCCGGCATCACCTACAACGACCTGGCCTACGCCCAGCGCGTCGACGAGACCTCGGTGATCGGCGCGGGCGTGCGCTACCTCAACGCGGGCTCCGTCGCGGGGACCGACATCAACGGCCAGTCCAACGGAACCTTCACGCCCTACGACTTCGTGGCCGAGGCTGGCTGGGGACAGTCCATCTACGAGATGTCGGACAGCGAGTCCGACGTGATGATGGGCGTCAGCGCCAAGATGATTCACTCGAGCCTGGGCGACGCCACCGCCAAC
>JAJXVH010000085.1 GCA_021782205.1 bacterium
TGGCGTCGTCGCTGGGGGCGGCCGCGGCGGAGGCGGCGGCCGCCGGCGCGAGAGCCGGCGCGAGAGCCGGCGCGGCGGCGGGTGCTGCGGTCATGGCCGCGGCGGAAATGGGAGCGGCGCTCAATGCGGGTGCCGTCATAGCGACGGCCGGCAGGGCGGCGAGAACCGGAGTCGCGGCGAAAATGGGACGAACGGCGGCGGCGTCGGCCATCTCCGCGCCCGCGGCGACGTCCATCTGGGCCAGCGCCGGACGCGAGCCCAAAGCGGTATAGAGGAAAACCAGCGGCAGGGCCGCCGTCGCGGCAAGCGTCTTCAGCGTCCGGGGGCAGGCGGGCAGGTCGTTCATGGCCACAGTGTATAACGCGGCCGGAGTTCCGTTCGCGGGGCTTTGGGCCGCACGGGAGCGGCAAAACGGCCTAAGCGGAATTGGGACTTTGGGCGAGGGGTGACGCTGGCGAACGACGGCCGAGCGGGTTATACTGCGGGGGTGACGGGACACCTGCTTGCCGTGTTTTTTTGCGCCCGGGCGCGCGCCGAGGACTTGTCGGCCCGCGTCGAGCGGGATTACGTGCGTCCCGTGCTTGCGGCGGTCGCGGACGCCGTGCAGGGACGGGAGAGTTCCTGGACGCCGCCGGCACCCCTGGAGTCCAAGCGGGCGCGAGCGCTGGGGGAGATGATCAGCGCCCGGTGGATCGAGCCGCTTCTTCTGGGCGGCGAGGCGTATGTTTTCCGCGCCGCGCGCATTCTGGCTTCGCCCGGCGATTTTTCTTTGCCCGAGGCGCCTTCTTTCGCCGCGCTAGGCGCGCGGAGCCGCTCCGAGCCGTTCGCCACGGGCGCGCCCCGGTTCGCCTCTCCGGTGGATTTCACGTATGCCGCCTCGCGGCGCGTGCCGGACTCGACGTCTCTGGTGCGCGGCGCGCGTGTCTCCACGCGTCCCCGCCTGCGCTAGAGACTGGACTTGCCTGGCGCGCGGCGCGCGCGACCGTGGAGGGCGTCGCGCTCTTCCTGGCGCAGGGCCGCAAACCCGGCTCGCCGCTGTCCGAGGCGATGCTCCAAGAGCGCCTGGCACCCGCGGTCGCGCTGGCGCTGATGTCTGACTTCGCACACCTACAACGAAAGCCTGGCCAAGGCCATCTACTCGCGCCTCGCCGCCCACGCGGACCTATTGGGCGCGTGGCTGGACGCGATTTCGCCGCGCTGAACCGCGCGGCGCTCAATGGCTCGGGCCGGGGTCTTCCTGCGGGTGAGCGTCCGCGTATTGCAGCGCGGCGTCGACTTCGGCCAGCGCGGCGTCCACTTTTTGTGCGGCCGCGGCGAGGTGGCCGCCGCACGGGTGCGTGGCCTTCTTGAGGAAATACTTGGCGTGGGTCAGGTCGGACCTTGCCCGGAAGAGAAACGGATGGGAGGCGTAGGTGCCCGCGCCGTAGGCCGCGGAGGCGCCCAGCGCGAAGCCGAGCGTCCCCACCGTGAGGGTCTTGCGGATTGCATCGAGCATGTGCGTCCTCCTTTGTCTCACGCGTCGCGTCACCATCGGTATGCCGCCGAAAATCTCTGGGCGCTGCCGAGCTCGCCCATGGGAGCGGCGGCGTAGTCGAGCGACCAGCGGGGCTGGCGCAGACCGAAGCCGAAGGTGACGCCTGTGACGGCGTCAAGGCCGGTGCCGGCGTTGGTTTGAGCCTGGGTCGAGTAGCCCGCGCGCAAGAGCAGTCCGGAGAAGGCGTTGAACTCCCCGCCCACGCTCGCGACGTTGCCGCCGCCGCGCGGGGCGTTGGAGAACTGGGCGGCAAGCGCGTGGCCGCCGGAGAAGTTCCACGCCGCACCCGCGTCAAGGCGTAGCGGCAAACTGTCGGTCTCGCCCGCGAACTTCATGCCGGGTCCCAGGTTGCGCACGGCCGCGGCCACGGCCAGCGGACCGAAGTCTCGCTTGGCGCCCAAATCCACGGCGGCCGACTGCGCCTGGGCCTGGGCGATGTCGGACCGAATATATTTGACGGACGCCCCTATGTCCACCCAGTCGGTCGCAAATCCAGCGCCCGCCGACACCGCGCCATCCCAGGCGCTGTAGCCGCCCACGGGGTGGCCGTACGCGTCGCGGCCGTCGGCGACGCTCTGGTTCAGGTAGGTCCCGCCCAAGGCGACCGCGCCGAACTTCGTGCTCTGCGCCGCGTAGGCGTCGTCGATGCGGGCACCCTGAGGAAGCTCGGCGTCGTCGACCATCGCCTCGCCGCCTTTAAGGCGCGCAAGTCCCGCGGGGTTCCACCACAGCGCTTCGGCGCCGTTTGACACCGCCATGCCGGCCGAACCCATGGCCAACTCGCGCGCGCCGGGGCCGATGGTCAGGAACTCCGCGGTCTCGGCCGCGAGCGAAGGCACCGGCAACAGCACGAAGACGAGCGTCCATGCGCGCGCGCTCATTTTATGATCCCGATGCGTCCCGAAGCCGAGATGTCGTGCTGGCCGTTCTTATGCGCGACGAAGATGTAGGTGTAGACGCCCGAGCCGATCCCGCCCACGTTCCAGAGATAGTCGTAGGTGTCCTGTGACCCGAGCCCGTTGCCGTCGTCGAGAAACTGCACGCTGCTGAGCGTGGTCGACAAGACCTTGCGTCCAGTGAGGCTGTAGACGCGCAAATCCACCGAGTCGGCAAGACCGGTCTGGATGCGAAAGTCCACCGCAGCACCTCGGCGGCTGGGATTGGGGAAGGCGTAGTGGGCGCGCAGGCTGAAGGCGTCGTAGGACCCGCCGCCGGCGGCCAAGGGCTGGGCCTGCGGGGCCATGGCCTGGTAAAGCGAGAAATGCGAGGTTTGGGCGCGCACCACCTTGGCCACGGTGTCCACGGTCGAAGGCAAGGCCACCCACTGTTTGGCGCCGGCGTTCCACCAATAGACTTGCAGGGCGGTCTCGTCGAGCGAGGCTTGGGCGACTTGGATGGGGTCGTAGGCGAGTGCCAGCGTCACGGGTGCGGCGAACATCGCGCCGCTGGGCTCGAAGTCGACTTCCGCGGCGGCGGGCGACAAACTTTGGGTCTGGCGCTGGGATTGCCGCGCGGATTGATCCGCGCCCGCGACGGCCTGATCGATGCCCACGGTCAGGCCCTGGTTTCCGGGCGGGACTTGAACGCCCGTGCCGTCGCAGCGGGTGACGACGGCGCCGTCGTCGGGGTCTATGCTTCGCGTCACGGGCGGGGTGGGGCCTGGCGGCGGCTGAGCGGGCGCGGCGGTAGTCCCGGGCGCGCCAGGCAAGGCGAAGCGAACCAGGCGGTCGGCGCCACGGTCGGCCACCCACAGCGTGCCGTCGGGAGATATCGCCGCGGCCGAGGGCGCGGTCAGGTCGCGATGCCACCAGCGCTCCTCGCGGGAAACTTGGGCGGGCGCTCCGAAGGCGAGCAAGCCCTCGCCCAGGGGCCCGAACTTCTGGACGCGGTCGCGGTCGGACTCAATCACATACAAAGCGCCGAGCGCGTCGGAGGCGAGCGTGCGCACGCGCGTGAGCTCGCCCGCCGGGGCTTGGGCGGCCGTGATCGTCTGAAGCAAAACGCCCGCGCGCGACCACAGATCAATCTCATTGCGGCCGCGGTCGGAGACCCATAATCCGCGATAAGTCAGCGCCAGGCCTCGAAGCTCGGAGCTTGAACCGGCCACGCCGAAGCGCAACTGGAAATTGCCTGTATTTGAGAAGACCGCCACGCGGCCGTCAGCGGAGTCACCGATGTAAACGGTACCGTCGGTGTCAACGGCGACGGAATAGGGGCGTTTCATGTCGTGGCTGTTGTACTGCGTGAGCACGGAATGGCCGTCGATCGAGAGCTTAATCACACGATTGCTTCCGGTGTCGGCCACGTAGAGATACCCCGTGGCGTCCAACGCCAGCCCGTGCGGATCGTTTAGCCGTAAAGACGAGCCGTCGCGGTCGTGGGCGCGAGATTCTCCGCCGCCTTCCTGCGCCAGCACGGTTCCCGATGAGTTCATCAAGATCAGTTCGCCGTCGGCCATGTCCACCCAGAGATTGTCGTCCGAACGAACCGCGAGACCGGCGGGCTCGTGAAGAACGGAGATGTTCTGGTCGGCGAAACCTGAGCCGAGAGAGCCCGCGTAAACCGGAGAGCCGGCGAAGGCGGGCGCGGTGGATGTCACAACGGAACCAAGCGCGTCCGAGACGGCGAGCTGCAAGATCTGCGGCCCGGCGGCGCCTGCCGTATTCCAGGCGCCGAGCGCGCCGTAAACGTCGCCGGAACCGGAGGCGATGGCCTTGAGGCCGACCGAGGTGGAAGTTCCGGCCGCCACGCCCAGCGTCCACGGCGCCGTCCCGGGGCCCTGGGCGACGCCGAGGACTTGCGGCGCGAGGCCGACGGCTTGCTCGACGCCCGCGCCGCCGGGCCAGAGTATTACGGAGAGAAGACCTTCCGGCGTGCCGGTGGCGGATACCAACAGAAAGACGGATTTTGGAGCTTCACTATTACCCGCATTGTCGCGGCTAAAAAACGACACGGCGTGTGTGCCGCCGGCCAACGAGAACGACGACGCGTAGACGACGAATGACGACAGATCAACGGAATAATACGTGGCGGCGACGCCCGTTCCCGTGTCGACGGCGACAAAACCGATGGTGTCGGTCGACACGAGCAGCAAGTCCGTGGTTCCGGGCGCCAAACCGTCGATCAACAGGGTCGTGACCGGAGGAATCGAATCGAGATCGAACGTCGATGCGGCGTTCGTCGTCAGCCCCAGCAGGTCGGAAACTTGCGCCGTCATGGTGTGAGTGCCTTGGGATAAAGCGAACGGCATCACGACGCTGGCCGAAGACGACGAGACGAACGCGCGCGTGGCCACCGACACGCCGTCGAGAGACCACGACAACGTCGCCGTGGAAATCCCGTCGGCGGCGAAATAGGTCGCCGACAAAGTCGGCGTCGAGACCGTGATCGTGCTGGCTGAGGGCGGCACAAACGTGAGACTTGGGGGCGCCGCCACGTAGACGGAACTGCTGCGGGCGACCTCCGCGTGGCTGTCCAAGTCGACCGAGTAGAACGAGATGACGTGCGTGCCGGTGGAGGTCAAGACGAAGCTTGAGCGGTAGACGGAAAACGTCGACGTGTCCACGGCCACGTAGGTCGCGGCGACCCCGACGCCGGCCCCGTCGCCCACGACTTGCGCGTCGTCGACGGCGCTCAGCGACAGCGTGGTGAACGTCGAGATGAACGCAAACGACGACGACGCCACGCCGGGCGGTCCGATCGAGAGACTCGTGCGCGGCGGCAGGACGTCGGCGATTCCCGCGCCGGGACCGGGGCCGCCGATCGCGGCCACGGCGCCGACGAGTTCGAAGGGGACCGAACTCGAGGCGACCGCGAGCCATTGATCGCCGGCGGAGAAAGCCGCGCCGCGCCCCATTCCGACGCCGGGAACGGTCTGCACGCTCTGGAGCGCACCGGCCGCGGAATAGGTCCAGACCGCGAGCGCGGGAGCTCCGTTGACGTCGGTCCTGCCGACGGCGGCGGTGCCGCCGGGCAGCGCCGTCAGAGCGTAGGGGACGTCCTGAGAGCCGGGCGCGCCGTGCCATATCTGCTCGGACAGGACCAGGCCCGAGGCGCTCCAGACTAGCGCGTCCGCGTCGTCGTCGCCGAGCGTGTTCTGGCGCGGGGCGACGGCGAAAAACCCGCCGGGCCAAGCGGCGAGCCGCGCTTGGAGGCGCTTGTCGAACTTGGAGGCGAAACCAGGCCTCACCCACGGTCCAGCGATCACGCGCGCGCCGGTCGCGTCGAAGCCCCACAGCGCCAGGCCCAGCGGCGGCGAGGCCCCGGGGACCGCCGAGTAGCCGAGCACCCAAGGCCTGCCCGCGGAGTCCACGGCCACGTCGAAGCCCAGATCCTGCCCGCCGGGTCCGGAGTAGACGGCCGTGGGGGTCAGGGCGTCTGTGAGGGTGTCGTATCTGGCCAGCGCCAGCTGGAAGGTCCCGCTGGAGGTCGCGGCGCCGCCGGCGATCCAGAAGCCGGAGGGGTCGACTGGCGAAGCGCCGAAGGCGGCGTCGCCGGGGCCGGGGCCTGCGTCGAAATAGGTCGCGCGCAGGGGCGCGCCGGCAAGCGAGAGCTTGTAGACGGCCGCGGTGGTGCCTGTGGCGGTGGGGGCCGAGGCCGTTCCCACCGCATAGACCGAAGACGAGCCCACGCGCACGGTCCAGTCGAGGTTGCTCAAGGCCAGCGGCAGGGTGGCCGACGAGATGAACGCCCCGCCGGGCGAGAACACCGACAGCCTCACGTCGCCCGCGCTGTTGGCGACGACCTCATACATGTCGCCGCCCGGCGCCACGGCCAGCGCCAAGCCTCCGGCGGACTTGCCCTGTCCGCCGAGAGCGCCGGAGGCGGGCGAGCCGAGCACGGCGTAGGCGCCGGGCCCCGGTAGAGGCACGGCCACCGAGCCGTCCAGGAAATTGGGGAACTGTCCGGCGACGAGCTGGGGCGGCTGACCGGCGGTCAATTTGTAGAGCTGTCCGCCGGCTGCGGAGGCGGGCAGCGTGAGGGCGGCGGGGCCCGAGAGCGAGGACTGGCCGGCGACGAGGGCGATGGGGCTCAAGATTTGCAAGCCCGCGGCCTTGGCGGTCTGGGCGGCCTGAAGAAGGCTTGCGGGCGCGCCCTGCGTGGAGCCGTAGACGGCCAAAGTCAACGCGGGATCGAGAGTTCCGTCGTAGAGCAGGCTGGCGCCGGAAGTGGAGACGCGCGCGGGATTTTGCTGGATGGGGGCGAAGACGGCGTACACGGACTGCTGAAAGAGCGCGCTGCCCGAGCCCACCGAGACCGTGAACGCGGCGCTGGGATCGCCGATGAGGTTGGTGGGCTGCAGCGGGCCCAAATCCTGGCCCGCGACCAGGGCGGAGGCGGTCTGGGCGCTTTGCGGCGCGGTGATGGAGGCGGCCAGCGGGACGGTGAGCGTGAAGTTTCCTGCCAGCATGGCACCCGGGGGCGCGGAGCCTGGCGAGACGCTGACGCCGAAGCCGACGTCGTCTGCGGAGGCGTTCTGCAAGTCCGGGGGAACGGGGGGCGGGGACATGAGCGAGAGGCCGATGGAGCCGGGACTCACCACGTCGACGCCCGTGGCGGTCACGCCGGCACCCAGGGGAGCTGTCTGGTTGGCGCCCGCGTCCAGTTCGGTTTCGAGGTAGGGGCCTTGGTAAATCTGGATGGGGATGGAAACGGAGGCGGTCTGGGGAGGCGGGTTGTTGGGGTCGTAGGTCAGACCCGCGCCGTTGATGGGGGAAGCGCAGGGGAGGACGTCGTAGCCGAAGGCGATCTCGTCGCCGTCGTAGTCCATGGCGTTGTATGCGTAGAGGCCCTGGGAGGGGTTGGGGTTGGATTTGTCGTAGACGAAGGTCTGCACTGGAAGGGTGATGGAGGCCGGGGGGCTGAGGACGGGCGTGCCGGCGGCGGTCTGGGGCGTTGAGACGTTGAGGGGGGTGTAGCTGTAGACGCCTTGGGTGGCGGAGAGGTTGACGGTGACCGAGCCCGCGCCGCCGGTGTAGACGTAGTCGTAGGTGTCGAGGGCGGCGTCGACGCTGAGCGCGTAGTCGCAGGTCAGCGAGCCGCCGCCCGTGGCGGTGATGGCGGCGACGCTGAAGGGGGCGAGGGTGACGGCACCCGAGGTGTCGGTGGCGGTGAGGGTGTAGAGTCCCGGGGCGAGCGGGCCTTGGGCGAGGTAGAAGGCGGAGCCGTTCACGACGGGTATGTTGACGGCGCCGTTGGGGCCGGCGAGCGAGGCGCTGGCGAGCTGGGTGCCCTGGGCGGCGTTGGGGTCGGCGGCGGCCGACATCTGGAGAGCGCCGTAATTGTAGGACGGGAGGATGGAGCTGGGGCCTTGCGCGGCGGTTCCCGAGAAGTTCCAGTACATCGCGCCGTAAATCGAGCCCAGCCCGGCGCTGTCGCCGCCGGCGCTGCCCGCTAGGCTGCCGTTGACGACGCCGTCGGCGAAGCCGTCGAGCACGGTCACGTCGGGAGGCGTGGTGGTGATGGTGAAACTAGAGCACGTCTTGTTTCCAGCTCTGTCGTAGGCGCAAACGGTCCCTTGAGTTGTTCCCGTAGGAAAACCGCTGAGGGCAAAGTTCACGGAAAAATTTACAGTGCCGTCGCTTCCGTCACTTCCGTCGGCTTGAAAAATTTGCGGCGTGCCCAAGGCCGTAAAGACGCCGTTCTGCGTGAACCCGGCTTGGACTTCGAGGACGCCGCTTCCGAAAGTTCCGTCGAAGGATTGCCCCGTGACCGTGATCGTTCCGTCGCCCGGATACTGAGTCGCCACGTTGCTGACGTTCGGGCCCTGGCCGACTTCGGACACGATGTTGGGGCCGCTCACATAGGTTGCTGGCGTCAGGATGAGACTTTCCAAATCATCCAGCCAAAATCCTTCTCCCCCTTGAACCCCCGCTTGTTCGTTGACGTACTCGGCGAAGCCGTCGCATCTGAAGGTCAGAGTCGCAGGGTCTTTGGTGAACATGGGTAGATAGACCCTTATCTTGGTGCCTGCCATGAAATCCGCAAATGCAGCGATGGCACGCCGGTAATTCACTGGAACTCCGCCAACACTCTGAGACAAGGTAAATCCGCCATCGAATCCAGTGGTTTGGACTATGACCAGGGTATTGAACGTCGTGAATTTTGTAAAAGTCCTCTCCTGTATGATCGAGTCTGGAGCAAGCCCCGCGTTCTCCAATAACTCGGTAGTACACGATACGCCAGGCTGGCACTGCGTATCGACGATCAGATAATTGTCCGGATTTGTCGCATCTGTACCGCCCTGCCAACCTGCGAATATGCTGACGTGTCCGGCAATCGTCGGGGTGCCTGGGATATTGATGTAGTCAAGCGGTCGGAGTAACACATCGCCCTGTTCCGTGTTTGGCAGAATGACCTGTGCCGCCGATTCTGAGCCGAGCAACGCGGCGAACAATCCAATGAGTGCGGCGCGGGTGGGGCGCAGGTTCATATCACCAGGGCCACGAGTCGTCTCCTTTTTGCAAGGCGGCTATGGTCTGTTGTAAAGCTTGCCTTCTCGATGCCGTTTTCGCTTTTGCCAGCTCTTGTTGAAGGACCGGGATCGCCGATGCGTCTCCCGAAAATTTGATCGCCATAAGAATTACAACGTCATCGGTGCCAGCCCTCTCAAGCCTGTCGAGGAGATATTTTGTCGCACGTGCTGTTTTTGTTCTGCCGATTGCAAACGTTATGCTGTCCGCGTGCAATGTTCCCTTCTCTTTTTTTAAGTACTCCGTTAGATAATCAAATGCGCGGTCGCCTCCAATGTCGCCGATTGCCGCGTAGGCTCTAACCTTGTAAAAACTTTTGCCCGCCTCTGGGGAATCCAGTAGTTTCTTGATCGCATCAAGCCCGCGCAGGCTATGAATTTTTCCTAAAGCGATCATGACTGAGTTCTTGTCCTGCTCATTCTGGAGCCTGTCGAGCAAGAAGTTTTCCACTTCGGTGTCGCCAGCGAAATGGGAAAGAATGAGCTCGTCCACAAGGCCGGGGTTTTCTCCCTTCTTCACCAGGTCGAACGCAGTCTGCTTGACCATCTGTCGCTGGGCGTCAGTCATGCTTTTGTCGTTCCGGAGGACGATCACCGCGGCGTCGATCCGAATCACCGGATGCTCGTCCGCATCGCCGACGATGCTCAACAATTGCTGATAATGCGCGGGTGAGAGATTGGGCGAAAACTCCTTCTGGGTTAACATGCGCAAGTATTGGTCTCTATTGCCCAGCGGCTTGCGCTTATCCTTGCTCCTGTCGATGATTAGGGGGATTGCCTCCTGCGAATACTCCGCGAGGACTTTGATCGCGGCCACTTTTCGCTGGGAATCCTCCCTTGTTGCTGCAGGGCTTCCAACGACGTCCAGGCTCTGCCTGACTTGATCGCTTGGGTCCGCGGCAACCGCGACACCCGTCAGCAACATGGCGAGTGGAATCCTTATGCTTCTGAATCTATCGAATAACATCTTTCCTCCGATCGAGGCTCTTGCCGAGTAGGGAGTTCGAGGCAGTCATTCTTTTTTATTTCCTTGCAAGCGCCGCATTTAGACTAACCCTGCGGTCCGGTGCACGCAAGACCCAGACGACCCAGACGAGCCTATTGGCGATGTTTTGGAGGGGGGAAGCGACGCCGAGGTCGAGGGCGGGCTCGCAGGCGAAGGCGCTATAGGTGATGGAGGCCGGGGGGCTGAGGACGGGCGTGCCGGCGGCGGTCTGGGGCGTTGAGACGTTGAGGGGGGTGTAGCTGTAGACGCCTTGGGTGGCGGAGAGGTTGACGGTGACCGAGCCCGCGCCG
>JAJXVH010000086.1 GCA_021782205.1 bacterium
CTTCGGCGGGCACGCGCGGCATTGAGCCGCGCTTGGCCTCGTCCGGCGGCGGTGCGACGGCTCTGCGCCGTCCGGACTCGACATCCCGCCGAAGGTCCCTCCGACCGCCGATCGTCCCAAACCATCCGCCCTATTCATCGCTGAGCCTCGGCGCCGTGGAAGAAATTCCATATGGCCGACAAGGCGCCGGCGGCGCAGCCGCCGCGCCCAGGCCGTCGCCGTCAATCTGTGTGGAGCGCCGTCCAAACCCATCCCCGACGGGATGTCGAGCGAAGACGGCGTCAAGGCCGTCGTTCCGCCGTATAGCCGCGAGCGAGGCCAAGCGGCGGTCAATCCGCCGCGTTCCCGGCGGGGATGGGTTTGGACGGCGGCCGACTCCGTGGACGTTGAGGGCCCGCTAGCATGTGCGGCATCTGCGGCGTCGCTCGCGGCGCCGGTGGAGCGGCGGATCGGGCGTCGCTGAAGCGCGCCAACGACCTGATCGCGCACCGCGGTCCCGACGACGAGGGCTTCTTTCTCGACGGACCCGTCGGGCTGGCCATGCGCCGCCTGGCGATCATCGACCTGAACACCGGCCACCAGCCGCTGTCCTACGCCGACGAGAGCCTGTGGATCGTCTTCAACGGCGAGATCTATAACTATCAAGAACTCCGCGCGGAGCTCGAAACCCGCGGGCATCGCTTCAAGACCCGGTCCGACACCGAGGCGATCCTCGCGCTCTATCAAGAGATGGGACCGGCCTGCGTGAAGAAGCTGCGCGGCATGTTCGCCTTCGCGATCTGGGATAAAAAGAAGCGCCGCCTGCTGATCGCGCGCGACCGCATCGGCAAGAAGCCCCTGGTCTACGCCGAGCGTCCGGACGGTTCCCTGCTCTTTGCCTCCGAGCTGCGCTGCCTGTTCGCGCTGGACCCGGGCCTCTCGCGCGCGGTGGATCCCGTTTCGGTCGACATGTATCTATCGCTTCAATATATCCCGTCGCCGAAGACGATCTATCAATCCGTCAAGAAGCTGCCTCCCGCGCACACGCTCGTCTGGCAGGACGGCAATACGACGCTCGAAAAATATTGGGACCTTCCGCTGGGCGCCAAGCCGATCACAAACGATTTCGAGGAAGCCAAGCGGCTCCTGCGGGATAAATTAACGGAATCGACTCGCCTGCGCATGATCTCCGACGTGCCGCTGGGCGCGTTTCTGTCCGGCGGCGTCGATTCGTCGATCATCGTGGCCTTGATGAGCGGGCTGTCGAGCAAGCCGGTCAAGACCTTCTCGATCGGCTTCGACGAGGAGCGCTTTTCCGAGACGCGCTACGCGAAGATGGTCGCCGACCGCTACAAGACCGACCACACGGAGTTCGTCGTCAAGCCGCAGATGGCCGACGTCCTGCCCAAGCTGGCCTGGCACTACGGCGAGCCCTACGCCGACGCCTCGGCCCTGCCCACCTATTACGTCGCGCGCGAGACGCGCAAGTTCGTGACGGTGGCTCTCAACGGCGACGGGGGCGACGAGAACTTCGCCGGCTACGTGCGCTACTTCGCGATGAAAGCCGCGCGCCTGGCCGACGCCCTGCCGGGACCCGCGCTCTCGGCCCTGCGCGCCGGCGCCGAGCTTCTGCCGGAGTGGAACGCCCCCTATGGCACGCTGTGGCGCGCCAAGCGCTTCCTGCGTTCCGCGGTCTTCAACGATCTCCCCGGCCGCCATCTCAAGATGATCGGCTACTTCCACGAGGACGAGAAGCCCGCGCTGTACGCGCCGGAGTTCGCCGCGGCGCTCGGCCTGGAGGCGGGCTCGGCGAAGAACTACATGGCGCGGGCCTTCGACGCGGCGGCGGGCGAGGACTTCGTCAACCGGATGCTCTACGTCGACTTCAAGACGTATCTTCCCGAGTGCCTGATGGCGAAAGTCGACATCGCGACGATGGCCTGCTCCCTGGAGGGCCGCTCTCCCCTGCTCGACCATGAGTTCGTCGAGCTGGCCTATCGCATGCCCGGCGACTGGAAACTGCGGGGGCTGCGCGGCCATAAATGGATTTTCAAAGAGGCGTTCAAGGACCTCCTGCCGCCGCAAATTCTCGGCCGCGGCAAGATGGGCTTCGGCATCCCGCTGGGCGCGTGGTTTCGCGGCCCGCTCAAGGACTACTGGGCCGACCACGTGCTGTCCAAGGACGCCCTCGGTCGCGGCTACTTCACGGAAAAAGGACTGCGCTTGTATTGGGACGAGCACCAAGGCGGACGCCGCGACCACGGCTATCGGCTGTGGGCGCTCTTGATGCTCGAACTGTGGCACCGCCACGCCGCCGTCCCCGGCGAGCACGCGGCGTTCGTTTAGCCCGAAATCCTCACGACGGCCATGAACGCCAATACCATCTCAACCGGGTCAGCCGCATTCGTCGAGGTCAACACCGTCCAGCAATGATGTAGCTTCGTGTCGTATCGTCTCGCCACCCAGGTCCTAGCAACTGGTTGTAGCGAGACGATGCTTCGTTTCAGGGGTCTTTAGGCGCGCAACTGAAGATTTCGGGTTGGCGAACGCCCCACGTTGAAATAGGGAGATGGGCCGGAGTTCGCTTAGGGCGTTGATTTGTCCGGGCCGCCCGATCCGGTGACCACGGCCCGCGACCGGGTCAACTCCAAGAAAAGCTTGGCGCAGATCAGCGGGGCTTCTGACGGCGAATGCTTCTGGAGGCAGAGCGCCAATGGCTGCCATCCGACCGTGTCAGGGCAAAGCTTCTTGGCGGCCTTCTTGCAATGGACTTTGGCCGATTTCTTTTCGGCATTGTACTTGACTACCCAGGACCGGCAGGATTTGGAGAGGTCATCCAGATTTTTCAAGAGACATTGCGGAACGCCGTTGGGCAGGTCGCCGCAATCGCGTTCGATGTCCTTCGCGCAGGGGCCGTGAAGCGCGGCGGCGGCTCGCTCGGGAAACATAAAAGAAGAAGTGCCAAAGATGAAAACGAGCGACGTCCATATGTGGGCCGATCTTTTCATCGGATTCTCCTGCACCAGGCGATTATAGCTGAATCCCAAGACTTGGCGGCGCAACCGGCGCCGGTCATGCTGCGCGTGGTGGTGAACAGGAGGCGGCATGCTCGGCATTCAGTTTTTCAAGGCAGACCCGGCGGTGTTCGTTCTGCACGATAAGAACGGCGCGGTTCAGCGCCGCGGGCCCGGGCTAGCCTTTTTCTATTACGCGCCCACGTCCTCCATCGTCGCCGTTCCGATCAACACCGTCGACGTGCCGTTCGCGTTCCAACTGGTCACCAAGGATTTCCAATCAGTAGAGCCGCAAGTTCGGCCGCGGAGAGGTCAAGGTCGGCGTCTGCTCGCGGTTCTGCCGACGCGCGTCCAGGATCACGTGCTTGTGCACGTAGTCGTAAAGCTGCTCCAGTGTCACGTGGCCCGTGCCGGCCGGATCGGCTTCGCCGGACAGGCCGCGCAGGACGTAGTAGCTGAAGAGGCCGTGATGGAACTGCGGCGCGCTGCCGGCGATCTCGTCGCTTCCCGACGCGGTCAAAATGGAGATGTTCGGCGGCACGCGCTTGGGCGCGCGCACGGTGACGAGCGGGCGCGTGCCCGGGGCCAGCACGGAGCGTCCGCCCGCGCCGGAGAAGCATGAGTCGATCATCGCGATCACGTTTCGAGCCGGTAGCTTCCCCAAGTCCGCGTATAAGCGCTCCAGCGGCAGACCGGTGCTCTTGACGAACGAGGCGTCCGCGTCCCAAGGCATCAGGTAGGGCACGCCGTCCAGCACGTTCGGCGCGCCGTGCCCGGAGTAATAGAAATAGACGCGGGAATCCGCGGAAACATGGCGC
This sequence comes from bacterium, assembly GCA_021782205.1. Classification (GTDB taxonomy): domain Bacteria; phylum Elusimicrobiota; class Elusimicrobia; order UBA1565; family UBA9628; genus GWA2-66-18. Next base: position 3,812 of record JAJXVH010000086.1, read on the forward strand.
GGCAGCCATTCCTCCACGTATTTGACCACCTCCGTCATCGCCGCGCGCGATCCGGACAGCGTCACGACGTTCTCCTCCGGCACGCCCAGCGCGATCAAGGCCGCGGTCGCGTCGCGCGCGTCGTCCTCCGCGAAATCCGCCGGCGGCAGCCTCTCGTAGCGACCCACGCCGACGACGACGGCATAATCGTGCGGCCGCGGCGCCGCCTTCGCGGCGAAGCGGACGGTCGATGTGATGTCAGCCCTGTTGGGCGGCATGGCCGGCGGGGGGCGGGTCGCGGAGATGGAGGGACGGGAACCGTTGGAGTGAGTCCATTGGCCCGTGCTCGGGTCATAGACCTCGACGGTGTCGAGTCCGGCGGCGCCGGTGGCCGCTCCTGCGCCGCCCATGACGTAAAGCTTTCCATCCAAAATAGCGGCGGCGGCGTATCGCCGCGGCGTGGGCATCGACGGCGCCGTCGACCACGAGTCCGTCCGCGGATCGTAGACTTCGAGCGTCGCCAGCGGCTGATGATCCACTCCGTCGCCGCCGGCGACGTAGATCTTCCCATTCAAGACGGCGGCGGCAGCCGCTTCGCGGGCGGTCGGCATCGCGCTTTTCTGAGCCCATGTCCCGGTGACGGGATCGAAGACGTCGAGTTCGCCATGGCGATTATCGACGCCAGAGACGCCGTCCACGCCGCCGGCGAAATACGCTCTTCCGTCGATTTCCGCCGAGGCGCGTGAGTAGAACGCATGGGGAACGAAACCTGATATCGACCAACGATGACCGGAAAGCCGTTCATAAGTTGTTACGACGCCCGCGTTTCCTATGCCGCCGAAAGCGTAAAGGCGGCCCTTGAGACGAAGGAGATCGTGGCTGGATCGAGATTGATTCAAGGTGGGGCCGGGACTCAACGTTCCGGTCTTCGGATTGAAAAGGAGAACATCACTCGTGCTGGACCCGCTTTCGACAAAAATGGAGCCGCCGCTGATATATATTTTTCCGTCCTTGATCGCTGCTGCGGCGGCGGCACGGGGCAGGGGCAGAGTGCCGATGACGGACCAATGTCCCGTTTTGGGATCGAATCGCAGGACGTCGCTGAGCCAGCGGCCGTTTACACCGCCGAAGAGATAGATCTTGCCGTCATAGACCGCCGCGGCCGAACCCCAACGCGGCGACGGCAAAGGATCCGGGGCGGTCGAAAGCGAAGCCGCGGAGACCCAGGGAAACAAGAGGCCGAAAACGACCGCCGCCGCGCCGCGGATCATTTTCCGAGTATAGGCACCGTTGGGCGCGGCCGTCAATACTTGTTTGCGGGGGTCAGCCGATCTTGAGGGCGGAGAGAATGAACTGCACGCCGAGGGCGGCGAGCAGGAGGCCCATCAAGCGCGTGATGATGTTGAGAAGGGTCGACGATAGGCGCTTGGCGCTTTCGGCCGCGATCGTCAGCGTCCAGTAGCTGAGCAAAGCGACGAGGGCGATCAGCACGAAGAAAATCGCTTTTTGCGCGAGCGATCCCGCGCGGTTGGCCAGCACGATGGAAGTCGTGATCGCGCCCGGGCCGGCGAGCAGGGGCACCGCCAGCGGGGTGATCGCGATGTCCTCCTTGCTCATGCCTTCGGCGATTTCCTCGGGCGTCTCTTTGAGCGCGGATTTCTGGGCGCGGATCATGTCGAGCGCCGACAAGAGAAGAACTAAGCCGCCGGCCACCTGGAAAGCGGCCAAGGTGATGCCGAACATGTTGAAAATCGCCGGGCCCAGCGCCGCGAAGGCCGACATGACGCCCGCGCAGGTGATGCAGGCGGTGCGCGCCATGCGCCGGCGCGCCTGGGGCGTGTCGCTGGCGGTCATCGCCAGGAACGTGGGAATCGCGGCGAACGGGTCGACGATGGCGAACAGGGAGCCGAATGTCAGAAAGGCGTAGGAGAACACGGGTTGATTTTAGCTTTTCTTCGCCGCCCGCGCTTCGACGACGACGTCCAGCGTGCGCCGCGCGGATTCGGCCCAGGAGAACGAAGCGGCGCGCGCTGGGCCGCGCCTCCTTAGTTCCGCCGCGAAATCGGGCTCTTCTAAAACTCGCGACAGCGCCGTTGCCAACGCTTCCGGCCGAGAGGCGTCGCAGAGCAGCGCGGCGTCGCCCGCGACTTCGGGCAGGGAGGACGCGTGCGCGGCGACGACAGGCGCGCCGCAGGCCATGGCTTCGAGCACGGGGAAGCCGAAGCCCTCCAGCAACGACGGCACGACGACCGCGGCGGCTCCCTGATAGAGCGCGACAAGGCGTTCGCGCGCGACGGAGCCCAGGATTTCAACGCGCCCGGACAGCGGCGGCTGGGAGGCCAGCCGCGCGATCTCAGCGGATGCGTCGCCGGGGCGACCGGCAAGCACCAGCCGCAGCGGACGCGCCGGGTCGCGTTCGATGATTTGCGCGAAGGCACGCAGAAGTCCCGAAATGTTTTTTCGCGCCACCAACGCGCCGACATGCAGAACATAGGGGGTCACGGAGTTTGTGGCTGCGGTCGTTGCGCGGAAGAGAGAATCGGGGCCGCCTTCAAGGACGGTCGTCACACGCCGCGCTTCGAGGCCCCAGGCGGCGATCGCGCGCGCGCGGGTATGCTCGGAGACCGCGATCACGCGCTCGGCGCGACGGGCGGAACGGGCGGGCAGCGTTTCGAAGAAAAAACGCGGCCATAATCCCGGGGGCAGTTCGCCGCCGACATGATGGACGACGACGACGCCGGGAAGTTGGACCAGCGGCGGCAGGACGTTGCCAAGCCCCAGGTAGGCGTCGACGCCGCGCGCAAGCAGGTTTCGTTCGCGCCAACGCAGACCCGCGACTTCCTCGGCGGGAAGCAGAAGACGTTGCGGCGCGGCCAGGCGCAACCGAGAGACGTTGGGCCCGCGCGGCAGTGCCGCGGCTGCGAGACGTTCCGCCCCGGTCCAAAACGCGGCCGTCAGCACGAATTCGTGCTCCGGCCCGGCCGCGACCAGCGCCGCGGCGATGCGCTCCACGTAGAAGCCCAGACCGCTGGCGCCGTCCAGCGCGGCCGCGACGTCCAGGGCGATTCTCAAGGATTCTTCTCGACGGCATACAGCGACCAGCGGCCGGCGGTCGCCAGAGGTGTTACGGGCCAGGGTTTGTCCGCGGGCAGGAGCACGTCGGTCACGCCGCTTTCGGCGGCCAGTCGCGACGCGCGTTCCGGCGTGGCGCGATCAAGCGTGCGCCCCATCTCCGCCATATGCGAACGGAAGTCCGTCGCCGCGCCCGGGTCGTAGCCGCCCGCGCGCAGCCGAGCGCCCATTTCGGGCGCGGCGGAAAAATAGAGCATCGGCCCGTCGATATCCTCGACGCAAGGCGTCATGCGCCGACGCGAACGCGCCATCCAGAGGGTGCAGTCCGGGCTCTGGATGGGGGCGTGGTAGACGACGGCGTCCGCCGGCAGATGTTCACGCGACCAAAGCTCCAAGACCCGCAGGCCGGGATCTTCATGAGCGACGGGCCAGAAAGCGACGCTCGTCGCGAACAGGGCGGCGGCGAGCGCCGGGCCCGTCCAAGACGTGTGGCGGGCGCGGAACCTTTTCAGTGCGGAGCCGAGAGCCAACGCCGCCGCGAGTCCCGCCGCGCCCGTCCAGTGAAACGACGGCAAAGACAGAAAACCTCCGCGCAGTCCGGCGGCCGAGGCGGCCGCACGGGTCGCGGCCGGGAATGCGGCGGCAAAAACTCCGGCCGCGACCGCGGTCAGCGCCGCGGCGAGAGCCGTCGGCGCGCCCGTCCCGCCGTCGAGGGCGGCGCTGAGTGCTACGCTGAGAGCGCGTGCGGCGAGATCGCGCGGCGCGGCGAGCGCGAGCGTCCACGCGTAGGCCGGCGCCAATGGCCGCCGCTCTTCAAGAGACTGGGCCAGGTCGCGGGAGAGGACGAGCAGTCCGATGAAATCGACGACGTAGAGCGCGACCCAGGGCTGATACTTGACGACGACGCCCCACAACGGCATCCGCGGTCCGATGGCTCCCGCCGCGACGCCGAGGCCCAAGACCGTAAGAGCCAAACCCAGTCCGCGTAGGAGCGCGGGCCGGGCTTCCCAGTTTGACGCGCGGCGCAGAGCCAGCGCGATCAGCGCAAGTCCGAGAGCACCGAATATGAGATCCGACGGAGTCAGACCGCGGCCGCTGATATAGGGGCCGAAGGAGGCCAGCGCCGCCTGCGCGTGCGCGGCGTCGGTCTCGGACAACGGCGAGCGCCCAGCCGCGGCGAGCAGGGGTAGCCCCGCCGCGGCGGCCGCGAGCAAGCGCAGGGCCGCGCCGCGCCGCGTGGAGGGATCGCGCCACGCCGCCCAGCCATCCTCGACCAGAATCCACGGCCAGAGGTGGATCGCGGGATTTCCATGCAGATAGGTCGCGGCGACAAGGAAGACGAGCGCGCGATTTCTTTTTCCGGAGAGGCAGGCGTCGATCGCGAAGAGAAGCGGCAGCAAGCCCAGCGAGCGGTCGAGCGCCGTCAGACCGTAAGGAACCGCTCCCGGAGTCAACGGCGCCTGGAGTCCGAACCAGAGCGTCGCGATCGCGGCGGCGGCCGGAGAATCCGTCGCGTTGAGCGCCAGGCGAAACAACGCTCCGGCGCAGGCCAGCCACAGCGCCAGGAGCAGCGCCGGCGCGGAGAAGTCGACGGGAATTGCGAAGCCGCGCTCAAGCCCCGCCAGGCCGTGCCCCAGCGCGCAAGCCGCGCGCGTGTAGGGCGAAGCGAGCGTGGCGCGCACCAGGGCGTCGCCGGCCAGAGCCGGGTGAAGATCGGCCTCGGCGATCAGCACCGCGTGAGAGCGGCCGTCCAGCGGCATGCGCGGCGCCGACAGCGCCGCAGCACCCAAGGCCGCGCAGAGTCCGAGCGTCCAGACGCCTCGTCGGGCTTGGCCCATGAGCGGCTATTGTAGCCGTTGAGGCGGCGGCCGTCCAATTTCGCTAGAATCGCGCCACTATGCCGCCGCGCGTCTCGGTCCTGATCAATAATCACAACTATGCGCGCTTCCTGGGCGCGGCGATCGACTCCGTGCTGGCGCAGGGCCTTCCTGACGCGGAACTGGAGATCGTCGTCGTCGACGACGGCTCAAGCGACGCCAGCCGCACGGTGATCGAATCCTACGGCGCGCGTGTGCGCGGCGTTTTCCAGCCGCGCCGCGGGCAGACGGCGGCCGTCAACCGCGGGTTCTCGGAGTCGCGCGGGGAGATCGTCTGCCTGCTGGACGCCGACGACGTCTGGGTTCCGAGCAAGCTTTCACGGATACTCCCGTTGTTCGACGACCCCGCCGTTGGCGCGGTCCAGCACTTCCTGCAGGACAGCGACGCCGCGCTCAAACCGCTGCCGCGGCGTTTTCCGAATTGGCCCGCACGCTACCGGCTGGACGACCTGGCCGAGGGGCGCGTGGAGTGGACGGCGGTGTCGGGCACGGCGTTTCGGCGCGCGGCGCTGGCCAAGGCCCTGCCCCTGCCCGAGGAATTGTTCTTCTATCTGGACGATTGGATGCTGTCGCGGACGCTGTTTTTTTTCGACGTGGCCAACGTCGCCGAACCTCTGGCCCTGCGCCGCATCCACGGCGCGAACTGGTATGCGGGCAACTACGCCGACCCGCGCAAGCTGGAAGGGGACTTCCGGCACCGCGAAATCTACCGGCGCGCGCTCGACGGCTGGCTGGACGGTCGCGGACTTTCGCTGTCGCCGCGCGCCCTGGCCGCGGAGCGCGCGGAGCTGTTCCGGCGTCGGGTCCTGCTTGAGGCCTTGAGCGCGCGGCCGCGCCAGGCGCTGGACGCGTGGGAGTCCGGGCTGTCGGGGCTGACGGCCTCGCCGCACGCGCTGTTTCGCGCCGCGACGGTGCTTCTGGCGGCCGTCTCGCCGACGTTGTATCTGTCGCTCTACGACCTTTATTCCGGCGGCGCCCTGCGCGGCGCGCGCGAGGCGCTGTTTCCCGACCGCTCATGAACGATCAGCCCGCTCTCTCCGTGGTCCTGCCCACCCTCGACGAGGGCGGGGGCCTGCGCGTGCTCCTGCCGCGCATCGCGGAACTCTTCAAGACGCTGGGCGTGAGCGGCGAGATATTGGTGATCGACGGCGGCTCCAAGGACGACACCGTGGAGGTCGCGCGGGCGGCCGGCGCGCGCACTTTGCGTCAAAAAGGAAGGGGCTTCGGCTCGGCGGTACGCGAGGGCATCGCCGCCGCCTCCGCGGACTGGGTCGCGATCCTGGACGCCGACGGCTCGCACGCGCCCGAGGCGCTGGTCCGCTTCTGGGCGCGCCGCGGCCAGGCGGACCTGATCGTGGGCTCGCGCTACTGCCGCGGCGGCTCGGCGGAGATGCCGCTGACACGCCAGATTCTGAGCCGTTCGCTTAACATGGTGGCCAAGCGCTGGCTGGAGTTGCCGGTGCGCGAGTCTTCCAGCGGTTTCCGGCTGTA
>JAJXVH010000087.1 GCA_021782205.1 bacterium
TCAAAGAAGGCCCCCGGCGCTCGCGCGCCGGGGGCCTTTTCTTTTTGCGCCGGAACCGTCAGGCGTGAACGGAGTCCAGGCGCCGGAACAATTCCTCGATGTCGCCGTCGTCCAGGTGCAGGCCGAATCCGAAGCGAAGGCGATCGCCCAAATGGTCGACCAGCACGCCCAGTTCCTCCCTCAAAAAGCCCGCCAGCCGCTCCGCCTCGGGGTGGCGCAGGACCAGGAAGTGCCCGAGGGACGCCAAATCCATGGACACCAGCCGCTCGGCGTCGAGGGGCCCGCGCGGCCTTTCGGCCAGACGGCGCACGAAGCTCGACTGCAGGCCGCGCAGGCGCGCGTCGATTTCCCGCGGACCCAGGCGCCGCGAGCGCCGCCACGCGCAGACGGCGTTCCAGCGATAGAGCGCCGCCGCGTCGAACGCGCCGCCCATGAAGCGCGCGCCACCCGCGCCGTAAGCGACCGGTGCGCAGACGGCCCGCGCCAGGCCGTCCGGATCGGCCAAGCCGCCGGTGTCGGCCGGCCGCAGAGGACATTCCGGCGGCACCGCGAGAAAGGCCAGGCCTTCCCCGGACTGCGCACCCCGCGCCGCGCCGGCCAGATAAAACGCGCGCGCCGACGCGCGCGAGAAGTCGGTCGGCACGGAGCCAAACGCTAGGCCGCCGTCGACGACGAACAGCGCGCCGCGCGGCGCCAGCTCCGCGGCCGCCGCCAGCAGCTCGTCGGACGCGCGCAGGCCGGAGTCCGCGAACACCTGGCTGAGCAGGATCAAGTCATGGCTTCCCGCCTTGAGCGCGGACAGCAGGCGGTCGGCGAAGGTGCCGAAGGGCTCCACGAGGAGGCGCTCCACGCGCGCGCCGTCCTCCTCCAGCCGGGCGATCTGCCGCGCGCTGGCGCGCGGCTCCGACTCCGTGGTCAGCACGCGCAGGTCGCGCCCGAAGGGCAGGCAGGTCAGCAGGCGCGCCAGCAGCTCGTGCGCGGTGGGCGCGACGGCGATCAGCTCCGGGTCCGCCAGGCGCAGCACGGCGGCCGCGTTCCGGCGCGCCAGCGGCAGGACGTCGCCCCAGACCTTGCGCCACCACGCCCCGCCCTCGCGCGCGGAGTCGTCCCAGCACTCCAGCACCGCGTCGCGCGCGACGTCCGGCTGGGGCGCGCGCGCGTGCGCGGCGAAGTGCAGGCGGTCGCCCAGCGCCGCAGTCAGGCGCGAGAAATGAGACTTGAGGCTTTCGCTCACACGCCTCGCCGCCGCGCGCCGGACACCGCCGACAAGGAGCGCTCCAGGTCCTTGATCAGGTCGACCGGGCTTTCCAGGCCGATCGACAGGCGGATGCCGCCGTGCTCGCGCATGGGACCCGCGCCGGAGTAGGCGGAGTGCGTCATCGCCGAGGGCATCTCGATCAAAGTCTTGGTGTGGCCCAGGCTGACCGCCAAGGTCACGCAGTAGGCGTGCTTGGCCACGTGGTCGACGAACTTCACGCCGGAGGCCTTCTTTTCGTCCAGACGGAAGTAGATCATGTTGCCGGGCGCGAAGCCCCCGTCGAAGTCGCGCATCTGGCGCAGGGCCAGCTCGCGCTGCGGGAAGGAGTCCAGGCCGGGGTAGCGTACTTCGGCCACGAGCGGGTGCTTGGCCAGGAACTGCGCGACCTGCAGGGCGGTGTATTGCTGACGCTTGATGCGCAAGGGAATGGTGGGCACGCCGTAGACGAGGATGCTCCACGCCGCCTTCGGCGAGAGCACCGCGCCGAAATCCTTGCGGTAGCTCATGACCGCGGGGAAGACGTCCTTGGCCCCGCACACGGCACCCCCGATGTCCGTGCCGAAGCCGCCGATGTTCTTGGTCAGCGCGTGCACCACCAGGTCGATGCCGTGCTCCATCGGCCGCTGGCAGAACGGCGTGGCGAACGTGTTGTCGATGACCGAGTAGACGCGGCGCTTGCGCCCGGCCGACGCTTTGCGCGCGATCTCCGCGATCAGTCGCAGGTCGACGAGCTCCAACGTGGGGTTGACCGGCGACTCGAAATAGAGAGCGCGCGTCTTCGACGTCACGGCCTTGGCCACGGCCTTCGCGTCGGTGAAGTCCACGCGGCGGACCTTGATGCCGAGCTTCGGATACCAGTTCGTCAGCAGGGAGTGCGTGCAGCCGTAGAGCAAGGTGTGCGCGATCACCTCGTCGCCGCTTTGAAGAAGCGCGCCCAGCGCGGCCGACACGGCCGCCATGCCGGAGGCGAAGGCCAGGCAGAAGTCGGCGCCCTCCATCGCGGCGATCTGGCTTTCCAAAAGGCCGCGCGTGGGCTCGTCCAAGCGGTCATAGATGTAGACCGGCTCGGCGGCGTCCTGCCCGGCGAACGCGCCGAACTCCGTGAACCCGCGCGCGCCGCGCTTGACGGACTCCAGCCGAAACGTCGCCGACGCCGTCAGCGGCGGGACCACGTGGTGCGAGTAGTCCCAGCGTCCGGTGCGCGCGGCGCCGTGCACGATGCGCGTCGTTTTTTTGTAGCCGTCGAATGGGGCCATGATTTTTCTCCTAGTTGACGACGCGCCGCGCCTTCAGGTAGCGGCGGCGGTAATAGTCGCTGTAGAGGCTCTCCATCCGCACGCCCTCGCCGGGATTGGCCTGGTGGATGAAGATTCCGTTGCCCACGTAGATGGCGACGTGGCCGACGCGCCGTCCGCCGCGCGAGCCGGAGAAGAACAGGAGGTCGCCCATGCGCAGGTCGTCGGCGGAGGCGACCGGACGGCCGGCGCGCGCCATCGCGCGCGAGGTGCGCGGCAAAGACACCCCGTGGGCGCGGAACACGCGGCCCACGAAGTCCGAGCAGTCGACCGGCGGCGCGCGGCGCGCGTCCTCCTCCGGGAGATAGGAGCGCGCGGTGCGGATCACCGCCTTGGCCAGCGGCGACGGCGGCGGCGGCACGCGACGGGGGCGCGGCGCGGCGCACGCGCCGAGCACGAAGACCGCCGTCAGAACCGCCGCCAGACGCTTCATCGGCGCGATGATATCAATTCCTCCCGGCGCGCCGCGAAATCATTGAACTCCGGCACCCTGGGCCGACCGCCGCCGCCGTTCTAGGCCCTCCGTCCCTGCCGTCGCGCGCCCTCCGCCGCTATACTGCGTCCGGATGCCGAAACTGACCTGGCCCGCCTTGGTCCTGCTCGTCTGCGCCGCCCTCCCCGCGCGCGCGGCCGACCCGGCGCTGGTCGCGCGCTTCGACAAGCTCCTCGTCGCCGATCAGGATCATTACGACGAGCGCGCCGTGCTGGCCGCCGTCCTGGCGCGTCCGGCCGACTCCGCCGCGTTCGACGCCGACGCGCGCGCGGCGCTCGCCGATCCCGCGCTGTCGGCCCTGATGCTGGTGAAATGGCGCGGCGCGCTGGCCGCCTTCGCCGATCAGGAAAGCCGCCGCCCCGACATCGACCTGAACCGGACCTACCGCAACTGGAGCGAGATGATGACGCCGGAGATGCGCGCCTACACGGCCCAGCGCATGCTCTCGCTGTCCTCCGAGAATCGCGACAAGCTGATCTACTACTTAAAGAAGCTCAACGCCGACCTGGCCGCCGACGGGGGCAAGGTCGACCAAGGCTTCTTTTCCATCGACAAACGCATCGTCGCCGGAGTGATGGATCAATACCGCAAGGACCTGGCCGCCTACGCCGCCACGCCGCTGGCCGCGCAAGGCCGCCGCGACGGCGCGCACGCGGCCTCTCAACTTGCCGGCGACATCGCCGCCCGCGCGACCGCCGCCGCTTCCGAGATCGCCCCCGCGCCGAAAACGTCTCCCAAGAAATCGTCCGCGCCCAAAACCGACGCGCCACGCCCCATACCGCCGCCGCTTCCCGCCACGCCCGTGCCCCAGCGCGGCGCCCCTCCCGCTCGCGCCGCGGGAACGAACGGCGCTCTCGCCCAGGCGCAAGAAGTGGCCGGCGCGGGTGCTTCGGGCGGTGCCGCGATGGACGGCGCGCGCGGAGCGGGCGCGCCGCCGGCGGGCAAAGTTACGTCCCCGGCCGCGCCGGATGTTTCCGGGCCGCCGTCGGGCCTGAGCGCGGCCGCGCCGGGCCCCGCCAAGTCCGCCGCGCCGCCGCCCGCGCCCGGCGGGGAGGACGCCTTCATGAACGGCGTCGAAAATATGGGCGCGCCGCGCAATCCCGCTCTGGGCCAGGCTTCCTGGTCGGGCGCGGCTTTGGGCGCGGTGCTGGGCGGGCTTCTGGGCTTTCTGGTCGGCGGACCCGTGGGTGCGGCGGTGGGTGCGGCGGTGGGCGGCGGCGCCGGTTTTTTCGGCATGAAAGCCCTGATCGCGAAGCTCTTTTGAGCGCTCCGCTCCTGGTATAATCCCCCGGTGACCCTCGTCGACGGCTTCGGCCGGAGCTTCCGCTACCTGCGCCTCTCCGTCACCGACGCCTGCGACTACCGCTGCCGTTACTGCCTGCCCGGGGGGTTTCACAAAGAGGAAGCCGAGCCGCCGCTGACGCTCGCAGAGATTCGCCGCTTGGTCACGGCCTTCGCGGCCATGGGCTTCTGGAAAATCCGTCTCACCGGCGGCGAGCCGACCTTGCGCCCGGACTTGGTCGAGATCGTGGCCGCCTGCGCGCGCGCTCCCGGCGTACGCCGCGTCGCCCTGTCGACCAACGGCGCGCGGCTGGCCGCGCTGGCGCCGGCGCTGGCCGCCGCGGGCCTGGCCGCGGTCAACGTGAGCGTCGACACCCTGGACCCCGCGCGCTTTCGCGACGTGACCGGGCGCGACGACCTGGCGCGCGTGCTGGACGGAGCGGAGCGCGCGCTGACACTGGGACTGAGCGTGAAGCTCAACGCGGTGCTGATGAAGGGCGTCAACGACGGGGAGCTGCGCGCCTTCGCCGAGTTCGCCCGCGCGCGGCCGCTCGACGTGCGCTTCATCGAGCTGATGCCCACGGCCGACAACGCGGACTTCTTCGCCGCGCGCCACGTGAAAGCGGCGACGCTGGCCGAACGCCTTCTCGAAGACGGTTGGCGCGAGGCGGCGCGCGGCGAGGCCGACGGGCCCGCCCGGCGCTTCGTCAAGGACGGCTGGGCCGGCTCCATCGGCGTGATCGCGCCCTACGCCAAGGACTTCTGCGCCTCCTGCAACCGCCTGCGCGTGACCAGCCGCGGCCGCCTGCGGCTGTGCCTGTTTTCCGAGGGCGAGCACTCGCTGCGCGCGCTGCTCTGCGACGACGGCCGCGCCGCGGAGCTGCGCGAGCAGGTCACGTCTTTGCTGGGGCTCAAGGAAGTCTCGCATCACCTGCCCGAGGGGCGGCTGGGCGACACGCGGCACTTCGCCGCGATCGGGGGCTGATGACCCTGCGCATGGCCGATGTCGGCGCCAAGCCCGCGACCGCGCGCCGCGCCGCCGCCGTGGGCGTCCTGCGCATGGGCCGCCGCGCCTTCGCGCTGCTGCGCGCGGGCCGTCTGCCCAAGGGCGACGCGCTGGCCGCCGCGCGGATCGCGGGCATTCAGGCCGCCAAGAACGCCAGCGCGCTCCTGCCGCTGTGCCACCCGCTGGCGCTCGACGTGGTCGACGTGGACTTCACCTTCGACGCCGCCTCGCCGCGACTGCTGGCGCGCTGCACCGCGGCGGCCACGGCGAAAACCGGCGTGGAAATGGAGGCGCTGGCGGGTGTCTCGGCCGCGCTGCTGTGCGTCTACGACCTGGTCAAGCCCGTCGACCCCGCGCTCACGCTTGAGGACATCCGGCTGGCGTTCAAGGACGGCGGCAAGAAAGGCCATTGGGTCCATCCGGAGGAAAAGAGCGCGCCCGCCGCCCAGCCGCCGCGCCGTCCGCGCCTGGGCCGAGCCGTGGCCGTCACCGTCTCGGACCGCGTGTCGGCGAAAAAAGCCGTCGACGTGTCCGGTCCTCTCTTGAAGGAAGGTCTGGCCCGCCTCGGCTTCACCGTCCGCCATGTCGTGGTCGCCGACGACCGCCCCCGGATCGAAGCCGTCATTCGCCGTTCGTCTCAAGGCGCCGCGGCGGTCGTCTTGACCGGCGGCACCGGCCTCTCGCCGCGCGACGTCACGCCCGAGGCCGTGGCGGCGGTCTGCGACCGGCTGATCCCCGGCGTGGGCGAGGCGCTGCGCGCGGCGGGCGGTCCGGCCACCGCGGCGCTGTCGCGCTCCATCGCCGGTCAACGCGGGGCGTGCGTGGTCGTCGCCTTGCCCGGCAGCCCCGGCGGCGTGCGCGACGGCCTGAACGTCCTGCGCGAGCTCCTGCCGCACGCGGTCCACATCGCGCGCGGCGGCGCGCACTGAAATGATCCGCCACGAAGAGGCTTTGGCGCGCATCGCCGCGGCGGCGCGCGACCGGCTCGCCGCGCCGCAAACCGTCGCGCTCGAAGACGCTCTGGGCCGCGTGAGCGCCGAGTCTCTCGTCAGCCGCGAGGCGCTTCCTCCTTTCGACAATTCCGCGATGGACGGCTACGCCTTGGCCGCCGCCAAGGCGGCGCGCGATTGCGCGCGCCTGCCGGTGCTGGGCGTGGTGATGGCGGGCGACGCGCCGCGCTGCGCCGTGCAGACCGGCGGCGCCTGGCGCGTGATGACCGGAGCGCCCATCCCCGCCGGCTGCGACGCGGTGGTTCCCATGGAACGCACGCGTTCTCTCGACGACGGCGCCTCCGTGGAGATTCTGGACCGCGCGGAGCCCGGCGACTACGTGCGCGCCCGCGGACGCGACTTCGCCGCGGGCGCGAACATCTGCCCGGCCGGAACGCGCCTGGGCGCGCGCCACCTGCTGGCTCTTGCCGCCGCCGGAGTCGCGCGCGTGCCGGTGCGGCGGAGGCTGCGCGTCGCGCTGATCGCCACCGGCCGCGAACTGGCCGCTCCGGGCGAGGAACTGACCCCGGGGCGCGTGCGCGACGCCAGCTCCACCTATCTGTCCGCCGCCGTCTCTCAACTGGGTGCCGACTTCGAATTCCACGGAATCGTCGCCGATGATCCCGCGCGCTTTCGCGCGCTGTTCGAAAAAGTCGCCGCCCGGGGCGTGGACGTGCTGCTGACCACCGGCGCCGTCTCCATGGGCGACGCCGATTTCATCCCCGCCGCGCTGGAAGCCCTGGGCGCCGAGGTCCTTTTTCACAAGGTCGCCATCCGTCCCGGCAAGCCGGTTCTTTTCGCACGGCTCAAAAACGGCCCGCTGATCTTCGGCCTGCCCGGCAATCCGGTCTCCACCGTGGTGGGACTGCGCTTTTTCGTGGAGCCGTGCCTGCGCGCGCTGTCGGGCCGTCCGCCGGAGTCTCCTTTCCGCGCGCGCCTGCGGGCGGATGTCCCCAAATCGGAAGGCTTGCGTTGCTTCTTCAAGGCGCGCCGCCGGGACGACGCCCGCGTCGAGGTCCTGCCTGGACAGGCGTCCTTTCAAATTCACTCGCTGCTGTCCGCGGATTGCTGGGCCGTTCTTCCGGAAGACGGCGACTCTCTCAAAGCCGGGGCCGAAATCGACGTCTACCCCTTGGCAGAGTCACTGGCATGAAGCGAAAAATCCATCTCTACGGCCGCCTGCGCGACGCGGGCCTGGGGTCCTGCGTGTCGCTCGATCTGCCGCCGCGCGCCACCGCGCGCCAGGCGCTGGCCGCGCTGAAGGCCGTGCTGGGCGGCCGAGGCGCGCTCCTGTCGGGCTGCGCGCTGGCCAGCGCGGACGATGTGCTGGCCGCCTCGGACCGTGTGCCCGCGCGCGGCGCGCTCGCCGCCCTGCCTCCGGTATGCGGCGGATAACGCGCGCGCGGCTGAATCCCGCGGCCCTGGCCGCGGCCGTCTCCTCGCCGCGGCGCGGCGCGGTGGCGTCGTTTGTCGGCGTGGTGCGCGCGTTCCACGCGGGACGGCGGGTCGTCGGCATCGCCTACGACTGCTTCACGCCTCTGGCGGAAACGGAACTGGCGCGCATCCTGCGCCGCGCGGAGAAAAAATGGCCGGTCGCGGCGGCCGCCGCGCACCGCGTCGGTGAACTGCGCGTCGGCGAGGCCAGCCTGGCCGTCGCCGCCGCCTCCGCGCACCGGCCCCAGGCCTTCGCCGCCTGCCGCTGGATCGTGGAGCAGGTCAAGCGGCGCCTGCCGGTCTGGAAAAAAGAGCGTTACGTGGGCGGCGCGGGACGCTGGCTGCCCGGCTGCGCCCTGCACCGCGCCAGAGCTCGCCCATGAAAATCCGCGCCGAACTGCACATCAACGACGGCGAACGCCGGACCTTGCTGGTCGCGGGCCCCAACGAACTGCCCGCGCGCCTGGCCAACAAGCTCGCCGCCTATATCCTATTCTGGAACGACGAGCCCCTGCTCGACGCCAGCGCGAAGCTCCCCGCGCTGGCCCGCTTCGAGTTCCTGCCCGACCTGCTGGCGCTGGACGCCGCCGGCGAGGCCAAGCTCTGGATCGAGTGCTCGACGACGACCATGCACAAGCTCACCAAGATCACGCGCCGCGCGCCGCACGCGCGCGTGGTGGTCCTCAAGGAAAACGAGCGCGACGCCGCGCGCCTGCGTGCGGAGTTGAACGCTCAGTTCGACCGCCCCGAGCGCGTGGAAGTGCTGGCCTGGCCGCCAGGCCGCTTCAAGGAGTGGTGCGCGGCCGTGGGCGAAAACACCGAGGCCTACGGCGAGGCCGACGGGCGCATGATCAACGCGGTCGTCAACGGCGTGCCTTTCGACGTGGATTTTCTGCGCCTTTAAGCGCCCGCTTGCGCACGGGCCCTTTGCCGCGTCCAGGCGGGCCCGGAGTCCTAGCCGGGCTGCGCGCGCGGCATGGTAGGATCGAGTCGTGGTCAACCTCGCGCTCCGCGCCCTCCTCGGCCTCCTGGCCGCCGTCCCGGCGAGCGCGCAATTGCGCCCCGGCGACTTCGCGACGTCCGCGCCGGTTGCGATCAACGCCGCCGTCGGCGTCGCTCCGCTGGCCGCGTCCTTGGTCCCAACGGCCGCGGTAACACGGCTGAGCGTGGCCCTGTCCGCGCCCGCGCTCCCAACCGCCGCGCTCGCGGCCCCGGCGCTCTCCGCGGCCGCCGCCGAAGGCGCGCCGGAACAACCCGCCCCCGCTTCGGCCGCTGCCGCTGCGACTCCCGCGGGAGGCGTCGCAAGCCGCGCGCGCTCCCTCAACTCTTTCTGGGACGGCTACGCGGCGCCGGAAGACGCCGCGCCCGCCGCCGGTTTTTCGCCCGACGCCGCCGCCGACGCGAGCGACGACTCACCGGTCCCGCCGTTTCTGCACCTGCGCGACCGACGCTTCGCGCCCGCGCTCGCGCGCGCGATCGAACTGGCGCGCTCCACTGGAGTCGGGGCGCGGGCGTTCGACGACGCCGAAGCGGCGCTCGACGGCGGCGCGATCCCGCTCGACGTTAAGGACCTGGGACGCAACTACGGCGAATGGGACTATCTCAACGGACGCCTGCGCCTGGACCGGCGTCTGTTCGAGCCGGGACGCGAGGCGGACCTGGCGGGCACGCTCGCCCACGAACTGCGCCACGTCGCCCAGCACGCGCAGGGCCTGCCGTCGAACGCGCTGGAGCTGGAGATCGAAGCCCATCTGGAGGACCTCGCGCTTTTACGCGAACTCGGACTCAAGACGCGTCCGCACACGTTCTCGCGCCAACTCGAAGACGCTCTCAACCAGGGGCCGGACGCGTTCGTGAGCCTTCTCCAGGCAGCGGTGCCCGGCAGCCCCTACCTGGGCGAGCAGTCCCCGGCCGACATCATCGAGCAACTGGAAGAAGACTTAGACGACGTCTCGCAAAAATCCGGCCCGCGCGCGCGCAAGCTCGCCGTGCAGATCGAGAACGATCTGGAACTGCTGCGCTCGCCCAAAGGCCGCGCCGCCTACCAAGCGTTTTCCGCGCGCGTACGCGCGCAACTCAAGCGCCGCGCGGCCGACGTACGGCCCGAAGGGCCCAAACACGGCTAGACTGATTGACGGCGCGACATTGCGCCGTCCGAACCAGACGCGTACCTGTGACCTTTGTTAAATTAATAAGAGAAAGTCGCACTTAGGAGGTTTCATCCCGTGACAGCCCGAGCGCCCGTTCTTTTCGCAGCCTTTGCCGTCATCTCCGCCGCCGCGTCGGTCCGCGGCGCGTCGGCGCAAATCGAGTTTCGCGCCCAGGCCGTCCCGACGATTCCCGCATTGCCGTCCGCGGCGGCGATCTCTCCTTTGGCGATGGAGGCCCCGGCCCCCGCGCTCGC
>JAJXVH010000088.1 GCA_021782205.1 bacterium
CGCGGCCGTCCAGCCCGCGGCGGCGCCGCCGGCGGCGCGCCCGGCGCGGTAAACGCCCAGCACCAGCAGCGCCGCCGCGCCCGCGTGGAGGAGTGCGGCCGCGCCGTCGCCGCCGAAGGCCAGCGGCAGGGCGTACAACGTTTCCATCAGGTGCGGCCAATGGGAATGGAGAAGCCAGGCCAGGGGCAGGGCCCGGCCCGCGCGCAGGTACAACTCCGGGATGGCCAGATGATAGGCGCGCGCGTCCCAATCCGTGGCGGGCGCCAGTGCGCGCAGGACCGCGCACGCTCCGCCGAAGGCCAGCAGTCCCGCGGAGATTGCCGTCGTCGCGCCCAGCTTTGCCTCGCGAGGCCGCGCCGGCCGCGGCAGCGCCCCCACCGCGACGGCGGCGGCGGCCAGCGCCAACGCGCCGAGGACCGTTGCGGTCAGCGCCCCGGCCCAGCTCAGAACGAAGACGGCCTGGCCCAGCAGTCCCAGTCCCAGCGCGGCGGCGCAAACTTCGTCGAGCGTTCCCCCTCCCCGCGCGCCCAGCGCCGCGCGCGCGCGGCGGCCCAGGCCCCACGCCGTCAGCCACAGCGCCGCGGCCAGCGCCGCCGGGGCCAAGTCCCAGCGCAGGATCACGCGCAGGGACTGCCCGTCGAAGCGCCCTCCGCCCAGAGCGAAGCGCCAGAAATCCGCGGCGCGGGCGGCGAGCAGAAGAAGGAGGACGGCTCCGGCCGCGGTCATGGCGGGATTCTAGCCGATTTGACACCTGGGGGGGCGTGTGCGATAATAGCCGCTCCCATGGCTTGGTTCCAGAAAGACGACGTCCCCGCCTCTCCCGCCCCCGGCGCGCCCCTTCCCGCGGCGGCGCCGAAGGCCGTGAAGATCGGGCCTTTGCTGAGCGAGGCGACGGTTCTGTTTCCCGCGGAGGGCCTGGACAAGGCGGCGGTGCTGGACCTGCTGGTGCGCGCGGTGGCCGACCAGGCCCGCCTGCCCGACCACGGCGCGGTGCTGGCCAAGGTTCTGGAGCGCGAGCAGGGCATCTCGACGACGCTCGACACGGGCCTGAGCCTGCCCCACGCGCGCCTGGTCGGCATCGACGGCATTTTGGCCGGGCTCGCGGTGCTGAAGACCCCCCTCGTCGATCCCAAGCAGCCGGAGCTGTCCATCCGCGCGGTGTTCCTGTTCTTCTCGCCGGACAAGCGCGACGCGTTTCCCCTGCACCTCCAGCTGCTGCGCGGCGTGGCCTCGCTCTTTCAAGCGCCGCTCATCGAGCGGCTGTCGGCGACGACGGGGCCCGCGGACGCGCTCGCGCTGATCCGCCACAGTGAAGGCTGAGCCCCGGCCGGGACGGCGCGTCACCGAGGTCGTCGTCCTGACGACGGCGATGCTGTCGTTCATCTCCTTCTGGCGCGCCTCGGCCATCGTGCTCTGCGACCTGGCCTCGACGGCCTACTACATCGGCGGCATCGTCGAGCAGGCCGTGGGAAAATCCGCGCCGTGGTTCATTCTGGCGGTGATGATGTTCTCCTACACCATCCGCGCCGTCTACATGGAATCGTGCTCCATGTTCGTGCGCGGCGGCGTCTACAAGGTGGTCAAGGAGGCGATGGGCGGCACCTTGGCCAAGCTTTCCGCGTCCGCCCTGATGTTCGACTACGTGCTGACCGGCCCCATTTCGGCGGTGGCGGCCGGCCAGTATCTGGCGGGCCTGCTCAACACGCTCTTCCCCCATTTCCGCATCGGCTGGCACCTGGACCCGGGCTGGTTTTCCGTGGTGTTCGCCATCGCGGCCACGCTTTACTTCTGGTGGGAGAACATCAAGGGCATCCACGAGTCCAGCGACAAGGCCCTCAAGATCATGCAGCTCACCACGGTGATGGCCGTGGTGATGATGGTCTGGTGCGGCCTGACCTTGTGGCTGCACCCCGCGCCCCTGCCGCCGTTCACTTTGAACTTCAGCCCGGAGGCGCTGGGCTGGGTGACGAAGTTCGGCTGGCTCAAGCCGGTGGGTGCTGTCGGCGTGGTCATGGCCTTCGGCCACTCGCTTTTGGCCATGAGCGGCGAGGAGTCCTTGGCGCAGGTCTACCGCGAGATCGAGGCGCCCAAGATGAAGAACCTGGAGCGCACCGGCCTGGTCATCTTCATCTACAGCATGCTGCTGACCTCTTTGGTGAGCTTCTTTGCGGTGATGATCATCCCGGACTCCGTGCGCATTTCCCAATACGGCGACAACCTCTTGTCGGGCCTGGCCATGTCGGTGGTCGGTCCGCACTGGGCGCGCCTGCTCCTGCAGGCCTTCGTCGTCGGCGTGGGCGTGGTGATCCTGGCCGGGGCGTCGAACACGTCCATCGTCGGCGCCAACGGCGTGCTGAACCGCCTGGCCGAGGACGGCATCCTCGTCGACTGGTTTCGCGGCCTGCATAAAAAATACGGCACCACGCACCGCCTCATCAACCTGATCGTCGGCCTGCAGATCATCACCATCCTGCTCTGCCGCGGCGACGTCTACATGCTGGGCGAGGCCTACGCGTTCGGCGTGATCTGGAGCTTCGTCTTCAAGACCATGGCGGTGATGGTCCTGCGCTTCAAGGACCGCCGTCCGCGCGAGTTCCTGGTCCCGCTCAATATCGAGGCCGGCGGCGTGGAGTGGCCCATCGGTCTGGCGCTGATCTTCCTGGTCCTGCTGGCGACGGCGGCCATGAACCTGATCACCAAGAAGGTGGCCACGGTCTCCGGCTCGATCTTCACCGCGATCTTCTTCGGCGTGTTCCTGTATTCGGAACACTGGAACGAGCGCCGCCACGCCAACGCGCATTCCTCCGAGGAAAAATTCAATTTGCGCGAGGAAAACGACCTGGCGCAGATCCGCGGCGAGTTCAAGAAGCCGCGCCGCGTGCTGGCGGCGGTGCGCGATCCCAACAATCTCCTGCACCTCAACAAGGCGCTCGACGAATTGAACTCCGACACCACGGAGCTGGTCGCCTTCACCTCTCGCATCCGCACCGGCCTGGGCCTGGTCGACGAGGCGGTGACCATGGACGCCGACGAGCAGAGGCTTTTTACGAAGGTTCTGGAGGTCGCCGAAAAGCACGGCAAGGCCGTCACGCCCATGCTCGTGGTCTCCAACGACCCGTTCTACGCCATCGTCCAGGCCGCGCAGGCGGTGGGTGCGTCGGAGGTGGTCTTCGGCGCCTCGACCAAGCTTTCGGCCGAGGACCAGCTTGAGCGCCTGGCCATGACCTGGGGCTCCCTGCAGACCGAAAATCCTTCCGTGCGTCTGCGCATCGTCGGCGCGGGCGTCGAACACACCGCGGACCTGTAAGGCCATGACCGTCCGGCGCGTGACCAAACACGGCGAACGCGTGCTTAAAACGCCCTGTCCGCCCGTCGACTACGAAGCGCTCAAGGCCGAACTGCCCGCCCTGCTCAAGGACATGTGGGCGACCATGGCCTCCGCGCGCGGCGTGGGCCTGGCCGCGCCGCAGATCGGGCTGAGCCTGCGCCTGGCCGTCATCGACGTGCGCCCGGAGGGCAAGTCCTCGCGCCTGGTGCTGATCAACCCGGAGATCATTTCGCGCGAGGGCGAACAAAACGAGGAGGAGGGCTGCCTGTCGGTGCCCGGCATCTACGCCCCCCTGCCGCGCGCCGCGCGCGTGCGCGTGCGCGCGCTCGGCGAGGACGGCCGGCCCTGGGAGCTGACCGGAGAGGGACTGCTGGCGCGCGCCTTCCAGCACGAGATCGACCACCTGGACGGCAAGCTCTTCGTCGACCGCCTGCCGTTCGAGCACAAGCTCAAGGTCCTGGACGCCATCAAGGACGCCAAGCCGCGCTGGAGCTGAGGCTCGCGATGCTGAAGACCATTTTCTTCGGAACGCCGGAAACCGCCGCGCCTTTTCTGCGCCTGCTGACGCGGCGCACGGACGTGCGCGCGGTGGTCTCCCAGCCGGACCGGCCCGCCGGACGCGGATTGGAAACGGCGGCCACGCCGGTGAAGGCCGCGGCGCTGGGGCTGGGCCTGAAAGTTCTTCAGCCCGCCAAACCCTCCGAGATCGCCGAAGACCTCAAGGCCCTGGACGCGGACCTGGCCGTCGTCGTGGCCTACGGCCGCCTTCTCAAGCCCGAGGTGCTGGCCGCGGCCCGGCTGGGGTTTCTCAACGCGCATTTCTCCCTCCTGCCCAAATACCGCGGGGCCGCGCCCGTGCAGTGGAGCCTGGCGCGCGGCGAGACGACCACGGGCGTGACTTTGTTCTGGCTCGACGCGGGCATGGACACGGGTCCCGTCCAGGCCGCGCGCGCGCTGCCCGTGGACCCCGACGAGGACGCGGGGGCGTTGCTTTCGCGGCTGACGGCGCTGGGCGTGGAGCTGCTCGACGCGCAGTTGGACGCGCTCGGCGCCGGCGCGGTCGTGCGCCTCCCGCAGGAAGGCGAAGCAAGCCTCGCGCCGCTGATCCGGCGCGAGGACGCGCGCCTGGACCTGGCGCGTCCGGCCTCGGAGCTGCACGACCGGGTGCGCGGCTTTCGCCTGTGGCCGCGCGCGTATTTGGAAAAAGACGGCGTGCCGCGCCTGCTGGTGCTCAAGACCGCGCGGGCCGCCGCGTCGGACCCGCCCGCGCGCGGACAGCCCGGACGCGTGCTGGCCGTTGCTCGGGGACGCGGAATTCTGGTAGAATGCGGGTCACGCAGCCGTCTGTGGCTCCTCGACGTTCAACCGGAGGGAAAAAAGCCGCTGGGCGCCGCGGATTTCGCCAACGGCCAACGTCTGGCCGAGGGCGGTTTTTTGCCGTTTGTCGACGCGCCGCATTCATGACCACACGAAACGATCAGACGACGCTTTGGGAGATGGCCGCCGCCGCGGCCGTCGTGGGCGCGTTCGGCTGGTGGGCGCTGAACTGGGGCATGGACGGCGCGGTCCACAACCGGCGCACGCAGACCTTGCCGGACCTCAAGGGCCGCTCGCTGTCGGCCGCGCTGGATATCCTCTCCCCCCTCAACGTCGGCCTGCGCAAGACCGGCGTGGAGTTCAACGCCGCGGTGCCCATCGCCTCGGTCCTGCGCCAGGACCCCGGGGCGGGCACGGTGGTGCGCGAGGGCAAGATCGTGCGCGTCGTCGTCAGCGAGGGCGGCTCGACCGTGCTGGCGCCGGCCGTCGTCGGCCTGCCCCTGCGCAACGCGGAGATGATGCTGCGCCAGGCCCAGCTCCTGCTCGGCGAGGTCGGCGAGCAGTATTCGCTGAAGGCCGAGAAGGGCCTGGTGCTCGCGCAGGACCCCAAGAGCGAGACCAGCGTCGAGAAGAACGCGACCGTCAACCTGACGGTCTCCGGCGGCGCGCCGCCGCCCGGCGTGACCTTGATGCCGGACTTCTCGCGCAAGACGTTGGACGCGGTGCAGGCCTGGGCTTCGGGCGCGGGCCTGCAGGTCGCGGTGCAGACCGACGCGAACTCCCCCTTTCCCGGCGGCACGGTGCTGACGCAGACGCCCCCGCCCGACGCGGCGCTGTCCTCGGACGCGAAGGTGACGGTGCTGGTCAGCGGACGGCGCGGCGCGGCCCCGGACGCGGGCGAGACGAATTTCCATTACGAGCTGTCGCAGGGCGGCTCCGACAGCCAGGTGCGCATCGTGATGGTCGACAAGTACGGCGAGCGCGAGCTCTTCAACGGCCTGCGCAAGCCCGGCGCGAAGATCGACGTGCCGGTGCAGGCCGCCGGCGGCGGGCACGTGAAGATCTACGTCAACGGCGTCCTCGTCGAGGAGCGCGACCTTTGAGCATGACCGCGTCCAAGACCCCCGTCGTGGTCCCCTCCGTGCTGGCCGCCGACCTGGCGCGGCTGGGCGAGCAGCTGGACGCGGTGAAGGCCGCGGGCTGCGCGTGGGTCTCCGTCGACGTGATGGACGGCCACTTCGTGCCCAACCTGAGCTTCGGCCCGGACTTCGTGCGTCTGGCCAAGGCGCGCGGCTTCTTCGTCGACGCGCACCTGATGGTGACCAACCCGCTGGACGTGGCCCCGTGGTTTGCCGAGGCGGGCGCGGACATCGTGACCTGCCACGTGGAGACGGTGGCCGACGCGCGCGCCGCGCTGACGGCGATCGCGGCGCTCGGCGTCAAGCCCGGCCTTGCGTTAAAACCCAAGACCCCGATCGAGGCCGTCCTGCCCGCGCTGGACCTGGCCGGCATGGCGCTGGTGATGACCGTGGAGCCCGGCTTCGGCGGCCAGAAGTTCCTGGCCGAGATGACGTCGAAAATTTCGCGCCTGCGCCGGGAGATCGACGCGCGGGGCTTGGACTGCTGGATCCAGTCCGACGGCGGCGTGAACGCCGCCACCATTTCCACGGCCGCGGCCGCCGGGGCGGACAGCCTCGTCGCCGGCTCGGCCGTCTTCGGCGCCAAGGACTGCGCCGTCGCTTTCCGCGAGCTCACGGCGAAAGCCCGGGCCGCGTTCGGGTCGCAACCAAAGACGTAACGGAGGAAACATGGCCGTTGTCATTCGTCTGCAGCGCACGGGCAAGCCGCACCAGCCCTATTACCGCGTCGTCGCCATCGACAAGACGCGCGCCGCGTCCGGCAAGCCCGTGGAGATCCTGGGCAGCTACAACCCGCGCGAGGAAGTCGCGGGCAAGAAGGTCGTCATCGACGCGGAGCGCTACGCGCACTGGGTCAAGGTCGGCGCCAAGCCCTCGCCCAGCGTCTCCTCGCTGGTCAAGTCCGCGTTGAAGACCGCGGCGGCGGCGGCGAAGTAAGAGCGTGAAAGAGCTGGTCCTGTTCGTCGCGCGCGGCCTGGCCGACAAGCCGGACGCGGTCTCCGTCACGGAGGTCCGCGACGGGAACGTGCTGTCGCTGCGCGTGGCCGTCGACGAGGCGGACAAGGGCAAGCTCATCGGCCGTCAGGGCAAGGTCGTCAAGGCCCTGCGCGCGCTGGTGGACGCGGCGTCGCGCAACACCGGCGCGCGGGCCGTGGTGGAGATCGACTAGGCATGCGCATCGATTTCGTGACGCTGTTTCCGGAGATGTTCGAGCCCGTGCTGGGCGCGAGCATCCTGGGCCGCGCCCGCGAAAAAGGCCTGCTCTCGTGGTCGTGCGTCAACCCGCGCGATTTTTCAGAGGACAAGCACCGCAAGGTCGACGACCGCCCGTTCGGCGGCGGGCCCGGCATGGTGATGATGGCCGAGCCGCTGGCCAAGGCGATCGACAGCGTGCGCGCCGAAAACACGCGCGTGATCTTCTTGTCGCCTCAAGGAGAGCCGTTCGACGACCGCAAGGCCTCCGCGCTGGCCAAGACGGAGCACGTCGTCTTGGTGTGCGGCCATTACGAAGGCGTCGATGAACGGATCATGTCCCTGTTCGACGAGGAGCTCTCCATCGGCGACTACGTGCTGACCGGCGGGGAGCTGGCGGCCATGGTGGTGGCCGACGCCGCGACGCGCAAGCTGCCCGGCGTGCTCAAGAAGGAGGACGCGGCCGAAAGCGAGTCGTTCGCCACCGGCCTGCTCGATTTTCCGCAGTACACGCGGCCGCGCGTTTGGCGCGGGCGCGAGGTCCCGGAGGTTTTGTTCTCCGGCGACCACGAGAAGATATCGGCGTGGCGGCAGGACGCCGCGCGCGCCGCGACGAGACGCAAGCGACCCGATCTGCTGTCTCGGGCGTAAGTCAAGAAGTCCAGGAGAAGCGTATGATGGCGGCGATGGAAGAGAAGACGGCGGCGTCGAAGACGCCGAATTTCAGGCCGGGCGACACGATCAAGGTGCACATGAAGGTCAAGGAAGGCGACAGCGAGCGCATCCAGGTCTTCGAGGGCACCGTGATCTCGCGCCGCGGCCGCGGACCCAGCGAGAACTACACGGTCCGCAAGGTCTCGTTCGGCGTCGGCGTGGAGCGCACGTTCCCGCTGAACTCGCCGCACGTCGACCGCATCGAGCTGGCCCGCACCGGCAAGGCCCGGCGCGCGCGGCTCTACTATCTGCGCGGCCTGACCGGCAAGTCGGCGCGCTTGGACGAGCGCGAGGGCGCGGAGGACTCGGCTCGCGCCGAGTCGCCCAAGCTCGCGCCGAAGGCGCCGGCCGCGAAGGCCGAGAAACCGGCGTCCAAGCCCGAAGCCAAAAAGGGCGAGGGCGCTCCGGCCGCCGCGAAGTAGGACGAACTTGGACGGCCGGCGTTTCGACGCGGAGGCACGGGCGCGCGCCGGAGTCGTGCGCCTCGTCGGCGTCGACGAGGCGGGGCGCGGGCCGCTGGCCGGGCCCGTCGTGGTGGCGGCCGTGGTCCTGCCGGAGGAGCCTTCGCCGCAGCTGTGCGCGGCGCGAGACTCGAAGCGGATGACCCCGAAGAGCCGCGAAAGGCTCTTCGGGGTCGTGCGTTGCCAGGCGCTGGCGGTGTCGGTGGCCTGGGCCCTGCCGCGCGAGATCGAGCGCGACAATATTTTGCAGGCGACCTTGCGGGCCATGGGGCGCGCGGCACGGCGCGCGGCCGCCAAATCCGGACGCTCCCCCCTGCTCGTGCTCGTCGACGGCCCGCGGCGCGCGTCGGGTCTGGACTTGCCGCAGGAAGCCGTGATCGACGGCGACGCGAAATCCCTGAGCGTCGCGGCGGCCAGCATCGTGGCCAAGGTCGTGCGCGACCGCTGGCTTGAACGCCTGGACCGCCGCCGCCCCGGCTACGGATTTTCCGCGCACAAGGGCTACGGCACGAAGGCGCACCTGGCCGCGCTCGACCGCCTGGGCCCGTGCGACGCGCACCGCCGCACCTACGCGCCGGTCGCCGCGCGCCTGAAGGCCGCGGCGTGAACGGGCGCGCGCAGACGGGCCGCCGCGCCGAGGACCGGGCCGCGGCGTATCTGGCCGCGAAGGGCTTTGAAATCGTCGAGCGCAACTTCCGCGCCAAGGCCGGGGAGATCGACGTGGTGGCGCGCGACGGCGACGAGGTGGTCTTCGTGGAGGTGCGCGCGCGCTCCGGCCGCGGCTACGGCGGGGCGGCGGCGTCGGTGGACGCGGGCAAGCAAAGGCGCGTCATCCGCGCCGCGCGCGTGTGGCTGGCCGCGCGCGGCTGGGAAGGCCCCTGCCGCTTCGACGTGGTGGCGTTCGACGCGGGAAGCCTGGAGCATATCCCCGCGGCGTTCACGGCGGACGCGTGAACGAGCTGACCCCGGAGGTCCTGCCCTCGGCCGAGGAGGCGCGCGCCCTGCCGTTCTGGGAGCACGTGGGCGAACTGCGCGACCGCCTGCTGCGCGCCGCCATCGCGGTGTTCGTGGGCACGTCGCTGACCTACGTCCTGCGCTTCAAGCTGTGGGCGCTGGCCACGCGTCCGCTTTTCCTGGCGCTGGCCAAGCGCGCGGACATGGCGTCCGGCGTCACGCCGTTCGCCTACACCGACCTGGCCGAGCCGTTCATGGCGCTGATGACGCTGTCGTTCTGGGCCGCGGTGTTCTTGGTCTCGCCGTATCTGTTTTATCAGGTCTGGGCGTTCGTCAAGCCCGCCCTGCGCGAGCGCGAGCGGCGCATGGCGACGCGCTTCGTGACGGCCACGACGCTGTGCTTCCTGGCGGGTGCGGCCTTCGCCTACTTCTTCATGTTCGGCACGCTCAGCGACCTGCTGATGAACGAGGCCGTCAAGTCCGGCCTGCGCGCCAACCTGAAGCCCACCGAGTATTTGAACCTGTTCCTGTACACGGTGGTCGGCTCCGGCGCGGCCTTCGAAGCGCCCGTGCTGTTCTACTTCCTGGCGCGCTTCGGCCTGGTCAGTTCGCGCGCCATGCTGGTCTACTGGCGCGAGGCCACCATCGCCATCCTGTTCGTGGCCGGCTTCCTGACGCCGGGCGACGTGGTGGCCACCATGATCGTCTTCGGGGCGGTGCTGCTCGTCCTCTACTAC
>JAJXVH010000089.1 GCA_021782205.1 bacterium
CGCTGCGGCGCTCTCGGCCGCAGTGCCCGCCGGGCTGGCCGCGCCCTCCGCGGCGGCCGCCCCGACCTTGGCCGCGCCCGCCGTCCCGTCCGCTTCCGCCGCCGCTCCGGCTCTGATCGGCGCGGTTGAGGCGGCACCCGCCGCGGACACCGGCGGCCGAGGAACACGCGCAGGCGGCGCGCGTAGGTCCGCAGCCTCCGACTCCCCGGAGGCCGCCGCCGAAAAATCAGGCCGCGTCTTCGATGGTGCCGCCGCCCAAGGCCCCGCGTCGACGCCGGTCCCGGCGCGGCGCTCATCCAAGCACGGCCCGCCGCCGCTCTCGCCGTCCGCCGACGACGGCGGCGGCCCGGACTACCCTCACCGCACGATCCGTTTCCACGATCAGGATTTCCGCGCCGTTTATTTCCGGCCGAACGTGCCGGTGGAGCCGGACCTGGTGCGCGCCATCGACGCGGCCAAGACCTCGATCCGCCTGGCGCTCTACGAGTTCAAGCAGGCCGACGTGCTGGACGCCCTGCGCCGCGCCCGCGCGCGCGGCGTGGACGTCAAGATCGTGCTCGACTACTCCAACGCGTTTCCGCAAAGCCGCCCGGACGACTCCTATCAGCCGCGGCGCAGCGCGGAGATATGGGCGCTCCTGCGCGAGGGCTTCGATGTGAAGGTCCTCAAGGGCCTGGGCCAATACGGCATCAACCACAACAAGATCGCCGTGATCGACGGCGCGCAGGCCGAGTCGCTGGCCACTTTCGGCTCCTACAACTGGTCGTGGACGGCCGAGAACAGCCACTACGAGAACGCGAACTTCACCACCGACCGCGCCCGCGTCTCCGCGCTTTCGGACTACTGGAACTGGCTCGACGCCGTCGCCAAGCCCGCCGGCCACGACTCCAAGGCCTCGGACTACGCCTGGCCGACCTCGGTTCCCTCGCCCCCGGTGAACGTGCCCGCGAGCGTGGAGTTCAACGGGATTCGCCTGCCGTCCGTGGTCTTGTCGCCCAACCGCGCGCCGGGACAGTCCATCGAGGACCGCCTGACCCAGGCCCTCGGCGCGGCGAAGTCCTCCGTCGACATCTCCATCTTCGCCCTGCGCTCCACCAAGATCGCCGAGGCGCTGGCCGCCGCGCTCAAGCGCGGCGTCAACGTGCGCCTGATCATGGACAAGGGCCAAGCCGCCACCGACGTCTTCGGCCTCTACGCGCAGTGGCTGGCGCATCTGGAGACCACGCGCGCGCCCGGCGACGGCCATATCGCCGTCCGCACTCTGGCCGGGCCGGATCCGGGCAGCGATTTCCAATTGGCGCAGAAGGACCACCACAAGTTCACGATCCTGGACGACAGGCTGGTGGAGACCGGTTCGGCCAACTACACGAAGTACGCCGCCGAGGCCAACTTCGAGAACGCGCACTTCCTTGACGACCCGACGGACGCCCGGTCGTACGCCTTCATGTTCGAACACATGTGGGGCAAGGCCCAGCCCTTCGCCCCCCCCACGGCCGCGCCGACTTTGCCGACCGACGCGCAGCTGCAAGCCGAGCTGGACGCCCCCGCCGACCCCGCGCCCGCGCCGCCCGCGCCCGGCGCGCCCGCGGACATGCCTCAGGCCCGCCGCGTGGAGTTCCACGAGCAGGTGTTCCCCTCTTTCGCGTTCCGCCCGTTCACGCCCATCGAGCCGCTGGTGGTGCAGGCCATACGCTCAGCCAAGAAGACCCTGCGCCTGGCGCTCTATGAATTCACGCTCGACGACGTGCTGGCCGAACTGCGCGCGGCCAAGAAGCGCGGCGTGAGGATCCAGATCGTCATCGACCAGGCGCACGTCTACACGCGCGGCCAGGACCACACCGGACGCGCGCGCATGCCCAGCGAGCAGATTCAGGCCCTGATCAACGAGGACTTCGACGTGCTGACGCTGAAGGGCGAGAAGAGCGGCATCCAGCACAACAAATACGTCCTGGTCGACGCCGAGGACGGCGGCCTGCTGATGTTCGGCTCCTACAACCTGGCGCGCACCGCCGAGGACGATCATTATGAGAACGTGAAGTTCTCCACCGACAGGCGTCGCACCGCCCACTACCTGGCCTATTTCAACTACCAGCGCGGCCTGGCCTCCGCGGTGGACCCGCAGAAGCTCGACGAGACGCTGTCGCGCAGCGACGAGGCCGCCGGGGCCGAGCGCGCCGACGTCCAGGAGGCCGACGCCGACTCCGCCGCCGAGGCGGAGGATTTCGACGTGGAGGCCGCGCGCCGCAAGCCGGACGCCGACGGGCGCCTCTCCAAGTTCCCGCCGCCGCCGGAGGACAAGTCGACGCCGATCTCGGTCAACGGCGCGAAGTTCCAGCTCGACTATTATTCGCCGCAGGGCGGCATCCGCGACGCCTGGATCCGCGCGGTCGGCGCCGCCCAAAAGTCCGTGGAGCTGGCGATGTTCAGCTTCTACTCGCGCGAGATCGCCGACGCCCTGGTCGCGCTCAAGAACGACGCCGCGAAGAAGGGCGTGACCATCCGCCTGGTGCTCGACGCGGGCCAGGCGTCCCTGGCCAAGTTCGACGGCACCCCGATCGGCAAGTGGTTCGCGCAGCAGGGCTTCGACGTGCGCCTCAATGCCGGCCCCGACGACCACGGCGACCCGATGTTCCAAAAGCAGCACAGCAAGTTCATCCTGGTGGACGGTAAGTTCCTGATGACCGGCTCCTTCAACGCCTCCGACAACGCCGACCTCAACAGCTTCGAAAACGAGAACTCCGTCGACGACCCCGTGGACATCGCCGGCTACGTCTGGTTCTTCGAGCAGCTCTGGCGCCGCGGCTGGGATCCGCTCAAGGGCCGCTCCTCCTCAGGCTCCGCCAAGCCCGAACCGATGCCGGGCGCCTGACCGCCCATCGCGCGCGCAAAGGTAGTAGGCTCTCCTTGAATCACCGGAGGGCATCCCCATGAAGCCACGCGACGGAGACGACTCGGTTAAGGACTCGAAGAACTTTGGACACAAAGGCCGCGGCGGCCGGGCCGCGCCCGCGGCGGGGCATTGTCCCGCGTGCAAGGCGGAGGTCCCGGCCAAGCCCGGCTTCCGCTTCTCGACGCTGAAATGCCCCAAATGCGGCGCCGCGATGGTCAAAAAGTAGCGGGGATTTTAAGGACGTCGCGCTCACCCATCTCCCCGCCTCTGTTTTCGTATAATATCCCTGTCGCTTTCTTTTTTAAGGAGAACTCCCATGACCGTCGCCACGAAGAACCCCGACATCGAAGCCTTGCTCGGAGCGGACGCCAAGTCCCTCCTGGAGCACACCTGCGTCGGCGTTCCCAAGGAATCCATCCACACGCCGGGCCCGGACTACGTCGAGCGCATCTACTCGCTGTCCGACCGCCCCACGCCGGTACTGCGCAGCCTCCAGCAATTGATGAGCCACGGCCGCCTGGGCGGCACCGGCTACGTGTCGATCCTGCCCGTCGACCAGGGCATCGAGCACTCGGCCGCGGCGTCCTTCGCGCCGAACCCGATCTACTTCGACTCGGAGAACATCGTCAAGCTCGCCATCGAGGGCGGGGCCAACGGCGTGGCGTCCACCTTGGGCGTGCTGGGCTCGGTGGCGCGCAAGTACGCGCACAAGATCCCCTTCATCTTGAAGTTCAACCACAGCGAACTGCTGAGCTACCCGAACACCTTCGACCAGACGCTGTGGGCGAGCGTGAAGCAGGCCTACGACATGGGCTGCGTGGCGGTGGGTGCCACCGTCTACTTCGGCTCGGCGGAGTCGCGCCGTCAGATCTGGGAGGTCTCCCAGGCCTTCGCGCGCGCCCACGAGCTGGGCATGGCCACGATCCTGTGGTGCTACACGCGCAACAACGCGTTCAAGACCCCGGAGAAGGACTACCACGTCTCCGCCGACCTGACCGGCCAGGCCAACCACCTGGGCGTCACCATCCAGGCCGACATCATCAAGCAGAAGCTGCCCGAGAACAACGGCGGCTACAACGCCATCAAGGGCTTCGGCAAGACCAGCAAGCTCGTCTACGAGAAGCTGACCACCGACCACCCCATCGACCTCACCCGCTGGCAGGTCGCCAACTGCTACATGGGCCGGGCGGGCCTGATCAACTCGGGCGGCGCCTCCTCCGGGGCCTCGGATCTTACAGAGGCCGTGAAGACCGCCGTCATCAACAAGCGCGCGGGCGGCATGGGCCTGATCTCCGGCCGTAAGGCTTTCCAGCGCCCCATGAAGGAAGGCGTGGGCATCCTCAACGCCATCCAGGACGTCTACCTGGACAAGCGCGTCACCATCGCTTAGGGCGCGTCGGACGTAAAGACAGCGCCGGCGGATTCGTTCTTCCGCCGGCGCTTTTATCTGTAGAGCCGCCGCGCCATGAGGCGCACCACGTCGGCGTCCTCTTCGACGGTCTCCGAGCCGTAGCCCTCGGCGACGCATTCGAACTTCGCGTCAGGAAAAACGAAGACGTAATGCTTGCCTTTGCCGCCGCCGGCGTCGCGTGCCCAGGCCGAACCCATCACCTCGAAGGCCTCACCGCGCGCGGGACCGCCGGCGACGGGAGGCACGAGGCGGTGCGCGAAGGCGCGGTGGAACGTGACCAGCACGTGCGTGCTTTTGCGCCCCAGACGCGCCAGATAGGACAGCACCACCGTCCCATCCTTGGCCAAAACGATGGGCAAGGGCCGCTCCACGTCCGGGTCCAGAATAGCGAGAGCCGCGGTGCGCTCGACGGCTTCAAAGCCCTCCATGGGTTGATTGTGCCGCCGCAGCGCCGTCGGCGTCAAGACCCCGCCGCGTTTGATATCCTGTCGCTCATGTCCCCGCTCGCCGCGCTCTGGATCGACGTCGTCATCACGGCCCTCTGGCCGCTGATCGGCGCGGCGGGGCTGCGCGACTACTCCGCCGTGCCGTTCATGGGCGCCGGGCTTGCCGTCGGCGCGCTGTGCATGGCGCCGTGGCTACTGCGCGAGGGGCGCCTGCGCCGGATGACCGCCGCGGACGCGGCCCCGTCGCTGGCCGCGATGGGTTTTTTCTCCGGCGCGGCGTCCCTGGTCTACGTCGCCGCGCTCGCCTACACGACGCCGGTCAACGCCGTGATCCTGGCCCAGTCCGAGGTCGTGTATTCGGCGGTGCTGAGCGCGTTGTTTCTTGGAGAGCGGCCCACGCTCAAGCAGTCCCTGGCCAGCGCGCTGGTCATCGGCGGCACGGCGTTGATCGTCGTTCATGATTTGCGCTCGCCGCGCTGGCGCGGCGACCTGATGATCCTGGCCTCGCCGTGGATGTACCAAGTCTCGCACGTTCTCTCCAAGAAACTGCCGCGCGATCTGGACGCCTGGACCCTGTCGGGCGGCCGCGCGCTCTACGGCGCTTTGTTCATGCTGCCCTTGTGCGCGTGGGCGCTGCTGCACGGCGCGCGCTGGAGCTGGGCGCCGGCCGCGCTGGGCGTGCTGGCCCTGCAGGGCGCGCTGTCCTGCTCGGCCAACCTCGTGCTGTGGTATGTCGCCCTGCGCGGCCTGGAACTATCCAAGGCCACCACGATCATGCTGTCGTATCCCGCGCTGACCTTCGTGCTCTCCTGGCTGCTGGGACGCGAGCCCATCCGCGCCGTGCAGGTGCTGGGCCTGGCCGCCACCTTTGCCGGAGCGGCGTGGACCGCGCGCCTGAGCGCCGGCTCCGGCCGCGAGTTGATCTCGGAGGTTTGACGATGAAAAAGGAGCCCGTTCCCTACCGACGCACCGCCTTCGTCTGCGTGCACGAACGCGCGGAGGGCCGCGTGGCCTGCGGCAATCCCGGACGCGGCGGCGCGGAACTGGCGCAGGCGCTCAAGGACGGCGCCAAGCGCCTGGGCCTCAAGGGAAAGGCGCGCGTGGCGCGCACCGGTTGCCTGGACCTGTGCGAGAAAGGGCCGAACGTTTTTCTGTTCCCGGACGGCGAATGGCTCTCGGCCGTGAAGCCCGAGGACGCCGACGGCATACTCAAGGCGCTCGCCGGCGATTAAGGCCGATTGATCGTGTTGATCCGCGCGGACGCGATGCCCGCCAAAGCTCCGACGACCGCCCCGGCGGCCCCGCCCCAGTCGCCGCGGCCGTAGATCCTCCCGACGAAATATCCCAGGAGCAGCCAGACCAGCGCCGAACGCGGCTCGCCGCGGCGGTGCAGGACGACGCCGATCAGGAGCACCCATCCGGCCGTCAACCAACCCCGGGCGTCATGGGGAAATTGCGCGGGAACGAAGATCAACGGACTCACCGCCGCCTACTCCGCGGCGCGCGGCGCGCTCTGCAGCTCGCGGCCGTGACGGCGCAGCCAGCGGCGGTGAACGCGGTGGTCGGGGCAGTGCTTCTCGACGTGGGCCCAGAAGCGGCGCGAGTGGTTCATCTCCAGACGGTGCGCAAGCTCGTGGACGACCACGTAGTCCAATACGCCGGGCGGGGCCAGCGTGAGACGCCAGTTGAAGTTCAGGTCGCCGCCGCGCGTACACGAGCCCCAAAGCGTCCGCTGGTCTTTCACGCGCACCTTGCCGAACGTGACGCCGAGAAGCGGCGCCCAGTGCGCGGCGCGGGCGTGAAAATGCGCCGCGGGGTCGCCGGGCGGAGGCGGGGCGGCGACGAATGCGGGCGGCGCGGCTCGCCGCTGGGGCCGGAACAGTTCCGGCCAGTCGCGGCGCAGGTCGGACAGGAAGCCGCGCACCTCGTCGAGCAGGCCGGAGGCGGGCGATGCGCTTTCCATGCATGCATTCTAACAAGGAAATCCACGTCATAAATGCGTAACAGCGTTCGGGCAGAATGACTCTGCGCGAACGCCGACGCGTCAAACAGCCATGGACGAACAGCGAGCCGACACGCCGCAGGAATTCGACGCGTCCGCGGTCAACGACCTGGACACCGCGCGCCTGGCCCTGCGCTGGGCGCTGGAGCGCCTGCACAAGCTGGGCGCGGAGCTGTCCCAAGCGCGCGAGGAGCTCTCGCTGGCCACCAAAGGCCGCGACGCGCTGGCCGAGGAGGCGCGGCAGAAAGACGAGACGGTCAAGCGCTGGCGCGAGACGCTCAAGGTCTGGGAAGCGTCCATGGCGGGCCAGCATGAGCTAGAAAAGCGCCTGCGCGAGGAACTGCGCGCCGAGGTCGCGCGCGAGCAGGACGCGCACGTCGCCGAGGAGCGCCTGCAGCTGGGGCGCGAAATCGAGGCGCTCAAGCGCGGCCTGGCCGACCGCGAGGCGGCCCTCGGCGCGCTGCGCCGCGAGCTCATCGACGCGGTCAAGGCCGCGCGCCTGGAGGCCGAACGCGACCTGCAATCCGCGCTCGCGCACCAGCAGAAGGCGCTCGACGAAACAAAGTCCTCGCTCCAGGAACGCCTGCGTCTTCAAGCCGAGGCGGTCCGCGCCAAGGAGCTGGCGCTCGATGGCCAGCAGCTCGCGCTCGACGCGCAGTTCAAGCAGCGCGAGGCCGAGCTGCGCCGCCGCTACGAGCGCGAGTTCGAGGACCTGCTCAAGCAGGACCGCGACGAGCTCCTGCGCGCCGAGCGCGCGCTGAGCGAAAAATATGAGCAGAAGGCCCTGGAACTGGAGCAGCGCGCGGCCGCCAAGGAAGTCACGCTCGACGCGCGTCTGGCCGCCAAGGAGCATGCTGCCGAGCGGCGGCTGGCACAGAAGGAAGAGGCTTTCGATCGCCGTCGGCACAAAACCGACGAAGTGGTCGCGCGACGCGCCGAAGAACTGGAACGCGAAGCGCGCGCCCGTCTTGAAGAGGAAAAGACACGGCTGACGGAAGAGGTGGAAGCGGAGCGCCTGCGCTTGGAACAGGAGGCGGTCGCCAAACAAGCGCGCCTCGAACAGGCCTCGACGGCGCGGCTCGCCGATCTGGTCGCCCGTCACGAGGCCCAGCAGGCGGAATTGGTCGCGCGCTACGAAACCCTGCAGAGCGAGATGGTGGCCAAGGAAAAGGAACTGTGGCAGGTCCAGCAGCGCAAATTGGAAGAAGCTCTGGCCCACGGTCGGGCCGAAATCGACGCGCGCCGACGCGAACTCGAGGACGAATCCCAGCGGCGTGAAGCCGAGACCGCCCGGCGCCTGGCCGCGGCCGAGGACGCTCTTCATTTGAAAGAGGAAGCGTTGAATGAACGAGCGCGCGCGCTGGAAGACCAAGCGCGCGCGAAAGCCGAAGAATTGAAGCGCCAGACCGAACGCGCACAAAATGAAGCGACGGAGGCCCTGAAGCGCGAGCGCGAGGCGAGCCAGGCGAAATTACGCGAGAACCTGGAACAAAACCAGCGCCGTGCCGAGGCCGAACGCGCCCAGGCGGAGGAAGCTCTGCGCCTCAAGGCGGAGGCGCTCGAAGCGCGCGCGCACGCGCTGGAAGAGCAAGCGCGGATGAAAGCCGAGGAGTTCGAACGCCAGCGCGAGCACGCGCAGAACGAGGCGGTCGAAATCCTGCGGCGCGAGCGCGAGACGGTTCAGGACAAGCTGCGCGAAAGCCTGGAGCACGGCCAGCGGCGCTTGGAGGCTGAACGCGCCAAGGCCGAAGAGGCTCTTCACGCCCGGGAGGAAGCTCTCGATGCGCGCCGCGGCGCGGAAGCGCAGACGCTCGCGGCGCGGCGCGCGAAGCTGGAGGAGGAATTTCGCGGCCGCGAAGCGGCGCTGGACGCGCGCCGCGCCGAGGACGTGCGCCTGCTGGAAGCCGAACGCGAACGTCTGGCGCGAGAAGCCCAGGCCGCCGCGGCTCAGTTCGAGGGCGAACTGGCCCTGCGCTGGAGCGAGCGCGAGAAGGAGTTGAACGCCGCCCACCGCGAGCAGATCGAAGGCCTGCGCGGCGAACTGGCGGCGCAGGCGGCCGCCGAGCGGCGGGCGCTGGACGAGCGGCTGAAGAAGCGCGAGGACGAGCTCCAGAAGTCCTTCTTGGACCGCGAGTCCGAGCTGCGCCGCGCGCTGGCCGCCGAGCAGGCGCGCTGGACGCAGGCGCACGACGAGGCCGCAGCGGCCCTGCGCGCCGAGGTTCAGGACAAGGCGCTGCGCGAGTCCCTGGCCCAGCGCGCCGCGCACGAGCAGGCGCTGAAGGCGGCCGAGGACGCCCTGCGCCGCCGTTTGGAAGAGGAGCGCCGGCGGCGCGAGGCGGAGCAGGAGGCCGCCGCGCGAGAGGACGAGGGCCGTCGCCGCGCTCTGCAGGCGCATTGGGAAGAGGAAGCCCAGCGCGAGCGAGAGGCTTGGCGCGACTCCGCGCGACAGGACCTGGCCGCCGCGCGCGAGGTGCTGGCGCGGGAGCGTGCCGAGGAAAAGCGCGCCACGGCCGAGGCGCTGGCCCTGCGCGAGTCGGAGCTCTCCGCGCATGAGACGCGCCTGCGCGACGAGTCCCTGGCGCGCGAGGCGCAGGCGAAAGCCGAGGCGGCGGCAAAGATCGAGGAGCACCGCCGCGCCTACGAGGCGGCCCTCGAACGCGAGCGCCGGACTTTGGAGGAGCGCGCCTCCGCGCTGGAGGCCGCCTTGCGCGTGCGCCTCGAGCGCGATCAGGCCGCGCTCCAGCAGTCCTGGGCCTCGCGCGAGCGCGAGTGGAGCCTCCAGCGCGAGACCGTACTGAA
Source organism: bacterium (assembly GCA_021782205.1). Lineage (GTDB taxonomy): Bacteria > Elusimicrobiota > Elusimicrobia > UBA1565 > UBA9628 > GWA2-66-18. The sequence goes on from JAJXVH010000089.1 coordinate 9,549, forward strand.
GACCGAGCGCGAGCGCCTGGAGGCGCAACACGCCGAGCGCGAGGCCGCCCTGGCCGCGCGCCGCCAGGAACTGGAGCTGGCGCTGGCCGCGCGCCTGCAAGAGATCGAGGCGCAGGCCGCGGCCCACGCAGAAGAGCCGGA
>JAJXVH010000090.1 GCA_021782205.1 bacterium
CGTGCGCGCCCTGCGCCTGCCGCGCCGGCGCGGCCTGGGCGGCGCGCTGCGCGCGGGATTTGCCGCGGCGCGCGGCGAGTGGATCACGGCGCTGGACGCGGACCTGAGCTTTCGGCCCGAGGCGATCCGAAGCTTGCTTGACGCCGCGCGCGCGTCGCACGCCGACCTGGTGGGCGGCTCGCCGTTTTTGCGCGCGGGCGACCTGGCCGCCGTGCCTTGGGCGCGTCGCCTGCCCAGCCTCCTGCTCAACGCGTTCTACCGCGGCCTGTTCGATCTGAGGCTCACCGCCTACACGCCGATGTTCCGGCTCTACCGCGCCGAGAAGCTGCGCGCGCTTGAGCTCAAAAGCGAGGGCTTCGAAATCAGCGCGGAGATCGCCGCGTTGGCCGTGCGGGCGCGCTGGACCACCGCGGAGGTGCCCGTCGCGCTGGGCGCGCGCACCGCCGGGGTCTCCAAACTGCGGCGCGGACGGGAACTGGCGCGCCACCTGAAGCTGATCGCGCGCCTGCTCTTCGCGTTTGCCGCGCTGGCCGCCGCGCCCGCCGCGGCGCGGGCCGCAGTGGACGCGACGGCCTACGTGGACCCGCTCATCGGCACCGACTCCAGCCCCACGTTCGACGCGACCAAAAGCGTCCACGGCGGCGCGGGCAACGTCTATCCCGGCGCGGCCGCGCCCTTCGGCATGGTCCAGTTCGGGCCGGACACCGACCATCCCGGCCGCTTCGGCTACGCCTACGGCGACCGCGCCGTCCAAGGCTTCAGCCTCACGCACCTCAGCGGCGCCGGCTGCCTGATCTCGCACGAACTGCCGGGCTATCCACTGATCACCTTGCCCGGCGACGGTCCGATTTCATTTTCCCATAAAAACGAAAAAGCGGAGCCCGGCTATTACGCCGTGCGCCTGGGCGACGGCGTGGACGCCGCGCTCTCCGCGACGGAAAGAACCGGCTTCGCGCGCTTCCGCTTTCCCAAGGGAGCGACCCCGGCCTTGACGATCCGCACGTCGACGGCCGCGGGCGCGGCCCAGCCCGGAGAAGTGCGCGTTCTCGACGCGCGGCGCGTCGGCGGCTGGGTCCGCGGCGGCAATTTTTGCGACCTCGGAAACACCTTCACCGTCTACTATGCCTTCCAGTTCGACACGGCGGCCTCCACCGCCTCCGCGTCGGGACCCGGCATCACGCTGAACTTCACGCGCGCGCGTCGGCGCGCCGTGCGCGTCAAGGCCGCGATCTCCTACGTCAGCGAGCAAGGCGCGTGGCGCAACTTGGCCGCCGAAAGCCCCGGCTGGTCTCTGACCGCGGTCCGCCGCGCGGCGCGGGCGCGCTGGCGACGTACGCTCGGCAAAATCTCCGTGCGCGGGGGCACCGCCGCGCAAAAAACGATCTTTTACACCGCGCTTTATCACTCCCTGCTCCATCCCAATATTTTCAGCGACGCCGACGGCCGCTACGCCGGCTTCGACCGAAGGATACGCGCGCTGACGCCGCCGTCGCGGATTCAGTACGCGAACTATTCCGGCTGGGACGTCTACCGCACGCAGATTCCGCTGGTCGCGGCGTTGTTTCCCGCGCGCGCTTCGGACATGATGCGCTCATTGTTGCTCGACGCGGAGCAGTGCGGCGGCCTGCCGCGCTGGCCCTACAACAACGACGAGGCCGGGATCATGGTCGGCGCGCCCGCCGCGATCATGCTGGCCGACGCCTACGCCTTCGGCGCGCGCGGTTTCGATGCGAAGGAGGCCCTGTCCTGGATGAAACGCGGCGGCGACGATCCCGCTCAGGCCTGCAACGGCCGCGCGACGCGGCCCGGCCTGGCGCAATTCCTGAAACTCGGCTACGTGCCCGAAGGCGCCGAAGGCGTCTGGGGCTCGGCGTCCACCACGCTGGAGTACGCCGCCGCCGACTTCGCGGCCTCGCGCCTGGCGCTGGCGCTGGGCGACGCCGCGACGGCGCGGCGCCTGCGCGCCCGCGCGGATTCTTGGACCATTCTGCTGGACACCGCGACGGGCTACCTTCGCCCGGTGGACACCGCGGGACGCCGCCCGGCCGCCTTCGATCCGGCCTCCGGCTTCGGCTTCGTGGAGGGCAACGCCGCGCAGTACACCTGGATGGTGCCTTTTGATTTCCCGGAGCTGATCCGTCGGTTGGGAGGGCCCGCGGCCGTGAACGCGCGGTTGAACGTGTTTTTTTCAAAGCTCAACGCCGGCGATAATTTTCCGTATTTTTGGATCGGCAACGAGCCCGGCTTCGCCACGCCTTGGCTCTACAATTGGACCGGAGCGCCGTCGCGCGCCGCCGACGTGATCGGACGCACGCGTCATGAGACGTTCCGCGTCGGGCCGGGAGGCCTGCCCGGCAACGACGACCTGGGCGCGTTGTCCGCGTGGTATGTCTGGGCGGCGCTGGGGCTTTATCCCGCCGCGCCCGGCACGGCTGATTTCTCGGTGAACCCGCCGCTGTTTGCGCAGGCGCGCGTCGATCTGGGCGGCGCCGCGCCGCTGCGCATCGTCGTGAAAAAGACGACGCCGCGCTCCGCCTATATCGCGCATCTGACCCTGGACGGCGAACCCGTGCGCGCGCCCGCGCTCACGCTCGCCGCCCTGCGCCGCGCACGCGAACTGACGTTCGTTTTGACCGACCATCCCACGAGTTGGGGAACCGATGCCCGTCCTTGACGCCGCGCCGCTGTCGCGCCGTTCCTTTCTTGCCGCCGCCGGAGCGTTTCTCACGCTGCTGATCGGACGTCGGCGCGCGTGGAGCCTGCTCTCGCCAGAGCCTTACGACGTGCGCGGCTTCGGCGCGCAGGGCGACGGCCGCACTTTGGACACGGACGCGATCAACCGCGCCATTGCCGCCGCGGCCGACGCCGGCGGCGGTACCGTGGATTTTCCCGCCGGGCGCTATCTGTGCTTCAGCCTGCGCCTGCGCAGCCGGGTGCGCCTGCGCTTCGCGCCCGGCGCCGTCGTGGTCGCGGCCGAGCCGGATTTTTCGGGAACGGCCCCGCGCTACGACGCGCCCGAACCCCAACCGGAGAACGTCCGTCCTTACCAGGACTTCGGCCACAATCACTGGCGCAACAGCCTCCTCTGGGGCGAGAATTTGGAGGACGTCTCGCTGGTGGGCCCGGGCGAGTTGAGGGGCCGCGGCCTACAGACCGGAGACGGCGCGGCCGAAGAGCAGCCCGGTGCCGGAAACAAGGTCCTCGCCTTGAAGCGCTGCCGCGGCGTCGTCCTGCGCGATTTCAAGATACGCGCGGCGGGGCACTTCGGGATACTGGCCACGGGCGTCGACGATCTGACCATCGACAACCTGCTCATCGACACCGGCCGAGACGGCATCGACATCGACTCCTGCCGCGACGTGCGCATCCGCGGCTGCACGGTGAACACGCCTTTCGACGACGCCATCGTGCTGAAAAGCTCCTTCAGCCTGGGCGAGAAGCGCGCCACCGAGCGCGTGACGATCTCGGACTGCGCGGTCACCGCGAGCTATGAAACGGGTTCGGTCCTGGACGGGACCTACCGGCCCGTCGTTTTAGGCGCCGCCGGCGGCTGGCCGGCGCGCGTCGGGCGCATCAAGATCGGCACGGAAACCGTCGGCGACGTCCGCGGCGTGGCGTTGAGCAACTGCGTCTTCGAGGGCTGCCACGGACTGGCCGTCATCAGCGAGGACGGCGGCGCGGTGGAGGACGTGGTCGTCACCAACATCGTCATGCGCGGCCTGGTGGGACCGCCCATCTTCGTGCGCCTGGGCGGCCGCCTGCGCGGCCCGGCACCCGTGACCCCCGGCGCCGTGCGCCGCCTGCGCTTCGAGAACATCGACGCCGTGAGCGCCTCCTCGGAGAATGGATCGATCCTCGCGGGAATCCCCGGCCATCCCGTCGAGGACGTGGTCGTGTCCGGACTGCGCGTGCGACACGACGGTCCGGGGCAGGCGCGCACCGGCGAGATTCCAGAGCAGATCGCCGCCTATCCGGAGCCGGAGATGTTCGGCGTGACCCCCGCCCACGGCTTCTACCTGCGCCATGCGCGGCGCATCGAACTGCGCGATGTCGTCGTCGAGCCGGGCGCGCCGGAGCCGCGCCCGCTGGTCTGGATGGACGACGTGCGCGACGCCCGCTTCGACGACGTGCGCAGCACCGACCCTTCTTGCGCCGCGATCCAAGGCGTCCGGACGGAGGCCATCACCATCCGGCCTGACTCCGCAGCATCCGCCCGGACGCCCTAAATCGGCGCGCGTCCGCGCGCCGCGTCCAAGCAGGTTCGTTGCGTTTAGGTAGAGCAACCTCTGGAGGGTTCCCATGCTCGTTTCCCACTATCTGGACGTGGCCGAAGACTCCATCCGCCCCAACGTCACGGGCATGAGCCTTCTGCAGGACCCGTCGCTGAACAAGGGCACGGCGTTCACCTTGGAGGAGCGGCGGCGGCTGGGCCTGGAGGGACTGCTGCCCCCGCACGTCTCGTCGATGGCCGAGCAGGTCGAGCGCGTGCTGGCCAACGTGCGCAGCCAAGGCTCCGACCTGAACCGCTACACCGAGATGATCTCCCTTCTCGACCGCAACGAGACGCTGTTCTTCCGCGTGGTCATGGACAACCTGGAAGAAATGATGCCGATCATCTACACCCCCGTCGTCGGCAAGGCCTGCCAACTCTACGGCCACATCTTCCGCCGCCCGCGCGGCCTGTTCATCACGCGCCTGGACCGCGGCCGCGTCCGTGACGTGTTGCGCCGCTGGCCGCACCGCAACGTGCGGGTCATCGTGGCGACCGACGGCGAGCGCATCCTCGGCCTGGGGGACCTGGGCGCCAACGGCATGGGCATCCCGGTCGGCAAGCTCTCGCTCTACACCGCGTGCGCCGGCATCCAACCCGCGTGCACTTTGCCGATCACGCTGGACGTGGGCACCAACTCCGAGACCTTGCTCAAGGACCCCCTCTATTTAGGAATGCGCGAAAGGCGCCTGACCGGGCCGGACTACGACGAACTGGTGCAGGAGTTCGTGTCCGCCGTGCAGGAGATATTCCCCCACGCGATGATCCAGTGGGAGGACTTCGCCAATCACAACGCCTTCCGCCTCTTGGAAAAATACCGCGATCGCGTCTGCAGCTTCAACGACGACATCCAGGGCACGGCCGCGGTGGCCCTGGCGGGGCTCCTCTCCTCGGCGCGCCTGACCGGCACGGCGCTCATGGACCAGCGCGTGCTGTTCTGCGGCGCGGGCGAGGCGGCCGTCGGCATAGCGAACCTGGTCGTCGGCGCGCTGAAAGCCGAGGGCCTCTCCGAGGCCGACGCGCGACGGCGCTGCTGGTTCGTCGATTCAAAAGGCCTCGTCGAGAGTTCGCGTCGGGATCTGCAGGAGCATAAAAGGGCGTACGCGCACCCCCATGCGCCGGTGTCCGACCTGCTGACCGCTCTAAAAGAACTCCAACCCACGTCGCTGATCGGCGTGTCGGCTCAAAAAGGTCAATTCACGCAGGAAGTCGTCGGCGAGATGGCCCGGATCAACAAGCGCCCCGCGATCTTCGCGCTGTCAAACCCCACCGACAACGCCGAGTGCACCGCCGCGCAGGCCTACGAGTGGTCGGACGGGCGCGCCGTGTTCGCCAGCGGCTCGCCCTTCAGCCCCGTGACTTACAAGGGCGCAACGTTCGTCCCAGGCCAAGGCAACAACGCCTACATTTTTCCCGGCGTCGGTCTGGGCGTGGTCGTCTCGGAGGCCTCGCGCGTAATCCCGGAAATGTTCCTGGCCGCCGCGCGCACTTTGGCGGGGCTGACGAAGAAGAAGGACCTGGACCTGGGCCGTCTCTACCCGGCCTTGTCGGAGATCAACGAGGTGTCCGCCGCCATCGGCACCGCGGTCGCCGAAGTCTCCTACGCGCGCGGCCTGACCCCGAAACACCGTCCCGACGACGTGGCGAGTTTCGTGCGCGCTCTACAGTACAAGCCGGTCTACAAAAAGTACGTCTGACCCGGCCGCGAGGCCGCGGGAAACGCGCGGAAGTAGGCGTTGATCAGCGCGCCCAAGCAGGTCATGGCGTTGAGCGCGGAGAACACCGCGTCGCGTCGCGCCAGAGCGTAGGCCATCAGCGCCGCGCTGCCCACGGCCGAGAGGAGCAGAAACATGGGATTGGCGTCGCAGCGCCCCCGCCGCACCGTCTCGACGGTCTGCGGTATCCAGGCGAGCGCGAACGCGACGACTCCGACATAACCGGCGTAGGACGCCACCATGATTTATTCTATTATTGCAACGCAGCAGCCAGCACCGCGCGAGCCGAGCAACTTTACAACCCGTTGACGAGTCTAAAACCCGATATGAGCGCTCCCGGCACCCCTGAAAGACCTCTGTGCGTCGCGATCGTCGGCTCCGGACCGTCCGGCTTCTACGCGGCCGACGCCCTGCTCAAGGCCCCCGGCGTGAACGTGCGCGTGGACCTGTTCGACCGCCTGCCCACGCCCTACGGCTTGGTGCGCGGCGGCGTGGCGCCCGACCATCAGAAGATCAAGGCGGTGACGGCCGTCTATGAAAAGCTCGCGCTCGACGCGCGCGTGCGCTTCTTCGGCAACGTCAAGCTGGGCGCCGACGTATCGGTCGAGGAACTGCGCGCGCGCTACGACAAGCTGGTCTACGCCGTCGGCTGCGAGAGCGACCGTCACATGGGCATCCCGGGCGAGGACCTCAAGGGCTCCTTCTCGGCGACCGAGTTCGTGGGCTGGTACAATGGACATCCCGACCACCAGGACCATCCCTTCGACCTGTCCTGCGAGGCCGCCGCGATCGTCGGCATCGGCAACGTCGCCATCGACGTGGCGCGCATACTCGCTCAAGACCCGGAAGTCCTCGCCAAGACCGACATGGCGGCGCACGCCGTCGACGCTCTGCGCTCAAGCCGCATCCGCCGCATCTACCTTCTGGGCCGGCGCGGCCCCGCGCAGGCCGCGTTCTCGCCCAAGGAGATCGAGGAGCTCAGCGAGGTGTCCCGCGCGGACTTCGTCGTGCGTCCGGATGAATTAGCGCTCGACGAGGCCTCGAAAGCCGGGCTCTCGGACGCGACGGCGAAGAAAAACTACGAGGACCTGACCGCGCTGGCCGCGCGCGGCGCGGGCTCCAAGGACCATAAAATTCTCCTGCGCCTGTGCGTGTCGCCCGTGGAATTGATCGGCCGCGACGGGCGCGTGTCCGGGGTGAAGCTGGAACGCAATACGCTTGAGCCCGACGGCAAGGGCGGCGTGAAGTCCAAGGGCACCGGTGCCTTCGAGACCTTGGACGACGTGGGCCTGGTCTTCCGCTCCGTCGGCTACCGCGGGATCCCGGTGGCCGGCATCCCGTTCGACGAGAAAGCCGGGCACATCGCCAACGACGCGGGACGCGTGATCGACGCGGGCCGGCCGCTGCCCGGCGAATACGTCGTGGGCTGGGCCAAGCGCGGACCGTCGGGACTCATTGGCACCAACCGCGCCGACGCCGTGGCCACCGTGCAGGCCCTGCTCGCCGATTTCAAGGACGGCAAGTTCCCGGCGCGCCCCATCGACACGGCGCTCGACGCCGTGCCCAAGCTCTTGGCGCAGAAGGGCGTCAAGTCGGTGAGCTTCGCGCAGTGGAAGCGGCTCGACGCGCTGGAGCTGGAGCGCGGACGCGGCTCCGGAAAAATCCGCGAGAAGTTCGCGCGCGTGCCGGACATGCTCTCGGCTCTGGGCGACTAACGATCATCAGTGCGAGAGTTCTTCACCAGCGGAGCGCTCTCGACCAGCCGTGCGGCGAGAGCGGCGCCGGCGTCCGGCGCCAGCGCCAGCTCGACAAGCTCCGCCAGCGACGCGCGGCGCTCGATCTCGACGGCGCGGTAGCCGCGCTCAATCCACGCCGCGACCGCCCCTCGCGCGGCGGCGCGCGTCCAGCCGCCCACGCGGCGCACCAGCCACCCCTCGCGCACGCGGCTTTCCAAGGAGAGTACTCCCGCTTCCTCCAGCCGCGCCAAAGTCCGCGTCAGCGCCTCGGGGTCCTGGCCCGGCAAAACGGCCGCCGCCGCGCCGGAACAAGACACATCGCCAACCAGGTCCAGCGCCAGGTCCGCGTCGCCGCGCTCCACCTCCTCGCCGGGAAAGCCCGCGACGTGAAACGCATAGGCGCGCCAAACGTCGTCGCGTTCGTGGCGCGGCAGGGCGGACAGTTCCGCGCGCAGGGTCTCCAGCGGCAGGGCCGCCCAGCGCCGCGCGCGCGCCGCCGACCGCGCTTGAACCAAGAGCCAGCACTGCGCGGGCGCGCCGTCGCGTCCGGCGCGGCCGGCCTGCTGAAAGAATTCCTCCAGCGAAGCGGGCAGGCCCAGGTGGACGGTGAAGCGCACGTCGGCGCGGTCCACGCCCAGGCCGAAGGCGCGCGTCGCGCACAGCAAGCCGCGCCGTCCCGACAAAAAGCGCTCCGCGTCCCGGCGCTTAACCACGTCCCACGCGTCGCGCGCGCTCCCTGACGGCGCGCGTCCCGTGTAGACGCCCGCGTCCACGCCCTCGCTCAAAGCCAGCTCCTCGGCCACGTCGGCCGCGCCCAACGGACCGTCGACCCGCGGGCAGAACACGATGCCCGGGCCGAACCGCCCGTCGGGCAAGGTGCGCGTGAGAAGTTCGCGCAGACGCGCCATATGCTCCGGCCCGCGCAATATCCGCGCCTGAAACGCCAGGTTGCGCCGCGCGCCCGGCCCGCCCGCGCGCGTCGGCGCGCGCAGGGCGAGCGCGCGCTCGGCTTCGGCCAGCGCGCCCGCGGACGCCCCGCCGCTGAGCGCCGCGACGGCCGGGACGCGGCCCGACGCGGAGCACCACTCGCGCAGGCGCGCGCCGAGCGCCCGGTAGGCCGGCCGCCAGTCGTGGCCGCGGCGCGCGGCGCAGTGCGCCTCGTCGACGGCCACGAAGGAGACGCCGCCGGTTTCGGCCGCCCCGCGCAGGGCGCGGCGAAAAGACCCCACGTCCAGCCGTTCCGGCGCGGCCAACACGGCGATCAGCCGTCCCGCCGAAAGCTCCGCAAGCCCCCGCCGGGTCGTCTCCGCGTCGTCGCCGACGAGCAGGCCCACGCGGCCGACGCCCAGCTCCGCGAAGCGGCGCTCTTGGTCGCGCAGCAGCGCGCGCAACGGAGCGACGATCAACGCGGTGCCGCAAGACAGCAGCGCCGCCAGCTGATACGGCAAGGACTTGCCGCCGCCCGTCGGCCAATACAGCGCCAGGTCGCGTCCCGAGAGCAGCGCCGCCGTCGCCTCGGCCTGGCCGGGCCGCAGAGCGGCGACGGCCAGCAGGCGGCGCGCCAGCGCCTCCAGCGCCGCGTCGTCGCGCCGGAACGCGGGCGCGTCGGCCGTAGGCTCAAATGGGAGCGCGTCCGGCGTCGGCCCGCCCGCGGCGGCGGCCGTCCAGCCGGGCCGAAAGACGCCCGTCCACGAGACGTGCACCGGGACTTGATCGCCGCCGCGCGTCTCGGGATAAATCGCGCCGATGTCGGCGTAGAGCCGCGCCAGGTCTAAAAGCGCCGCGCGCGCCAGCCATTGCGCCTGCGCCGCGTCGAACTCCCGCGTGCGCGCCAGGTCGCTGTCCAGCCGCGCGCGCGCGCCGTCCGGCAGCGCCGCGACGGCCGCGACCTGCAACCGGTGCAC
>JAJXVH010000091.1 GCA_021782205.1 bacterium
CTACACCTCGTCGGCGACGGCGACGTGGGCGTTGTCTGCGGGTGCGACGGACTACGTGTTGGTGGCGTCAAGCAACCCGGGTCTGCCGCCGAACCCGGTGGCGGCGTCGAGCACGACGCTGACGAGCACGGGGACGTTGACGGGCCTGGGTCCGAACGCGACCTATTACTTCTTCGTGTCGGCGTGCGCGGGCGGCTGCTCGAACTACGCGGCGATCGGCTCGACGATCACGGACGCGGCACCGGCGATCACGCTGTCGACGACGTCGGTGTCGAGCAGCGCGATCTCGGTGGCTTGGAGCCCGGACGGCAACCCGGTGGGCACGCAGTATAAGGTTGAGATCAGCACGGACGGTGTGGACTTCACCGCGTTTGCGGCGACCACGGGCCTGACGGCGACCGCCTCCGGACTCGGCGGCAACACGACTTATTACATCGAAGCGGTCGCCGTTAACGGCGCCGGAGTCGCGACGGTCCCGTCGAATGTCGTTAAGGTCGTGACCCTGCCGGGTCCGCCGGCCGCTCCCGCGGGCGGCGCGCCGCAGGCCGTCTACACCTCGTCGGCGACGGCGACGTGGGCGCTGTCTTCGGGCGCTACGGATTACGTGCTGGTGGCGTCGCTCAACGCGAGCAATCCCCCCGCTCCCGTGACGTCGTCCTCAACCACCGCCGCTAGCACCGGCACCTTGACGGGCCTGGGCCCGAACACCACCTATTACTACTTTGTATCCGCGTGCGGCTTCGGCTGCTCAAGCTACACGGCGATCGGTTCGACGATCACGGACGCGGCCCCGGCGATCACGCTGTCGACGACGGCGGTGTCGAGCAACTCGGTCTCGGTGGCGTGGGGCGCGGACGGCAACCCGGCGGGCACGCAGTATAAGGCCGAGATCAGCACGGACGGCGTGGACTTCTCGCCGTTCACGGCGACCGCGGGCCTGGCGGCGACCGCCTCCGGCTTGAGCGGCAACACGACGTATTATTTTGAAGCCGTCGCGCTCAACGGCGCGGGCGTGGCGTCCGCGCCGTCGAACATCGTCACGGTGGTCACGCCCGCCGGTCCGCCTTCGCCGCCGGCTGGCACCGCGGTGATCGCGTCGTCCTCCTCGACCGCGACGGAAAGCTGGACGCTGACGGCGGGCGCCACCGACTACGCGCTGGCGGCCTCGCTGAGTTCCGCCAATCCTCCCGCGGCCGCGTCCACGGCGACGGCGCTTGGAGCCAGCGGCGTTCTGTCGGGCCTGGGGCCCAACGCGACTTATTATTTGTTCGTGGCCGCGTGCGGCGACGGGTGCTCGGCCTACGCGGCGGCCGGCTCCACGGTCACGGCGGCAGCGCCCGCGGTGAACCTGTCCACCACCGCGGTGTTCTTCAACACGGTGTCGCTGGCCTGGGGCGCGGACGGAAACCCGGCGGGCACGGCCTACCGCGTGCTCGTCAGCACGGACGGCGTCGACTACGCGGCGTCGGCGCAGACGACGTCGACCGCGTATTCCGCGGGCGGCTTGGCCGGGGGCGCGACCTACTACTTCGAGATCGTCGCGCTCAACGCCGCCAACTCCCCCGCCGCGCCGTCGTCGCCCGTGCGCGTCGTCACCCCGACGGTGCCGACCATCGCGGAGGTGCCGATGGAGCCGTTGGGCGTGACCGTGACGGCGTCCAGCACGGCCGTGCATCTGGCCTGGTCGCCCACCACGCGCTACACCGCGGGCCTGTCGTTCGTCTCCACCGGAACCCCGGTCGCGGGCGAACTGGAAGGCTACGCGATCTACCGCTCCACGCAGATCTGCGGCCCGCAGTTCGTCCAAGTCTCGACCATCGGCCCCGTCGCGTCGCCGTCCTACACGGACGCCACGGGCGGCGTCAGCTACTACTACCGCCTGTTCTCCTACAACACCGTGGGGCTGTCCACCGGCGTGGTCACCGTCTCGCCTCTGGGCGAACGCTACTTCTTCACCGACGACTGCATCACCGTCCTGGCCGTCGACCCGCAGACCGCGACCGGCGCCAACGGCCTGGTGGGCGCCACCAACGGCCTGGGCGGCGACGTGCGCATCTCGCGCACGCGCCGTCCGCAGGACGACGGCGTGGAGATCCTGCAGTCCGCGCAGTGGACCGCCTCGCTCAACGGCGTCAGCCCCCTGTCGTCCTACGTCCTGCCCACTCCCGGACACTACACGTTGCGCGTGACGACGCAGACCGGCTCCGTGGCGCCGGACCTGCAGCCCATCGATCTGACCTCGCCGTTCGGCGGCGTGATGGCGCCCATCTCCGGCGCCAACAGCGCCACGCCCATCGACGACCTGGGCGCGTTCTGGTTCAACGGCCAGGACTTCGTCAAGCAATACGGCCGCATCGACCCGCTGGGCGACGTGGTGACGCTCGACTCGCCGAACCTGGGCCTTTACCAGGTTCGTTCGCAGGGCCGCACGAGCAGCGGACCCGTGTTCGACGTGTCGAACATCTCCGGACGCATCATCACCCCGGACGCGCCCGGCCGCAACTCGGTTTGGATCTTCACCTATGACCCGGGTCCCAACAACGTGATCCCCACCGGACGCGTCTACGACCTGCACGGCGAACACGTGGCTGACCTTCAGTCGGGACTGGTGCCGAACACCCTGACCTGGGACGGCCGCATGAACGGCCGCGGCGTGACCAGCGGCGTCTACATCTATCACATCAGCGGCGGCGGCAAGACTTTCAGCGGCACCATCGTGGTGGCCAAGTGACGAAAGGAGAATGGAAGATGACTTCGATCAAAAAGGCCGGAGCGGCGCTGGCGCTGGGCGCGGTCGCGGCGCTGGCGCAGACGTTGGGTTTTCATTTTTATGGGCCGGTGGGACGCTTCGTGACGCCGCCCAGCGGTGCCTCGACCGGCCACCCGGCCGTCTTTTGCTTCGACAATCCGAATGGGTCGGGCGTTTCCGGCCAGATCTTCACGCTGCTCGGTCGGAACGTGGCGACCTTGGGCTCGCCCCAGCCCCTGCCCGCATCTCAGCCCGCCTGCACGCAGACCGGGGTACTGCCGAATTCGATGCAGTTCTTATTGTGGAACGGAGAATCGAACGGGTCGTTCGTCCATAGCGGCATCTATCTCTATCGAATCCAAGCCGAGGGCGGCAATTATACTGGCTCGCTCGTGGTGGTGAGATGACCGTCCCGATTTTATCGCGGAAACTTCGCACGAATATCGCGTCTCGGGCGGGCGCGGAGGCTCCAATTTCGTCACAATTACCGCGTGAACCAGCCCGCGCGCCGGAGCCTGCGGTCTTGAGGAATTTTTTGCCGCGTGTTCTGCTGGCCGTCCTGCTGGCCGCCGCCGCGGCCCCCGCGCGCGCCGCGTTCGACGATCTGGGCACCAGCGCGCGCGTGGCGGGCATGAGCAACGCGTGGACCGCCGTGGCCGACGACGCCTACGCGATCTACTACAACCCCGCCGGCTTGGCGCTCATCGACCGGCCCGAGGTCGTGACGACGTACTCCATGATCGCCACCGGACTCTCCGACGGCTCCAACATCCAGAACTCCTTCATCGGCTACGCCCAGCCCATCGAGGACGGCAAATACGGCACGGTCGGCGTGGGCTGGAATTATTTTTCGCTGGATTCGATCTACCGCGAGTCCACCATGTATCTGTCCTACGGCGACCGCATCACCCCGGAAGACAGCGCTTTCCCCATTTACGCCGGCGTCACGACGAAATACCTCTACCGCTCGATCAACCCCGGGTCGCTGGCGGGCAACTCGATCAGCCCCACCGGACAGATCACGAACACGCCGGACCCGCTTCTGCAGAACGGCTCCAAGTCGAACTACGCCGTGGACATGGGCCTGCTCTGGCAGGTACTGCCCCACTGGGACGCGGGCTTCCAGGTGCAGAACCTCAATCAGCCCAACATCGCCTTCACCCCCGGCCAGACCGACCTGCTCCAGCGCAACATGAAGGTCGGCGCCGCCTACCGCACTCCCTTTTCCACCATCGACACGGATTTCGACCTGGTCACCGCTCCCGACGGCACGTTGTCGCGCGACGTCAACATCGGCTTCGAGAAATGGCTGCCGACCCTGCTCTACGGCGCGTTCGCCTTGCGCGGCGGCGTGGGCTACGGCACCGACAACTACCGTCAGCTCACCGTCGGCCTCTCCTACAAGATCCATCGCCTGGAGGTGGACTACGGCTTCGTGATGCCGGTGGGCAGCTTCGCCTCGACGACCGGCACCCAGCGCATCGGCCTGTCCTGGCGCTTCGGCCGCGCGCCTCAGACCGAGCGCGTGCTGGGCGAGATGCTGCTCGACAATTTGACGCAGACCGCGCCGCAGGGTTCCCCGGAGTTCAACAAGCAGGCCGCGGACCTGGTGGGCTACAAGCACCGCGCCGTCGAGGCCCTGCTGATGAACGCGGACGCCGACGCGGACGCGGGGCGCTTTGCCGCCGCGCACGGCCGCGCTCAAGAGGCGGCGTCGCTGGCGCCTCAGGACCAGACGGTGGCCGAGGTCGTCGACCGCTACCGCACCGCCGCGCTCTACTTCCCCGACATCTCGGGCGTCCTGAACGCGAACGGCGCGGGCGCGTCGGACATCGCCGCGAAGGCGACCCGCGACGGGCTGATGAGCTTCATCGCCGGCAAAGATCGTGAGGCGCTGGCGTCGCTGGTCAACGCGGCCGCGCTCGCCCCGTCGCCGGAGCGCGACGCGATGATCCGGATCGTGCAGGCGCGCCTGGGCGAGCCGATGCTGGGCATCTCCAGCGCCGCGCCCGTCGCCGTTGCTCCCCCGGCCCCGCCCGCCGTCGTCGCTTCGTCGGCACCCGTCGTCGAGGGCCCGACCGCGGCCAAGCGCATCCTGGACTCGACCGTCGCCTTGATGGAGCTGGCGTTCTTCCAGAAGGAGTGGGACCGGGTCGCGGAGCTGGCCGGGGAGGTCATCTCCTTGGATCCGACCAACGTCCTGGCCTACAAGCGTCTGGCCGCGGCCGAGCACGTGCGGCGGCATTACGCCGCGGCCCTGCGCGCGCTGCAGAAGGCATATGCGCTGGAGACCGACCCCGTGGAGAAGTCACGCCTGAAGGCCTACATCGAGGCCATGAAGGAGCAGATCGCGCGCGCCACGCGCAAGGCGGCGGCCCCCGCGGCCAAGCCCGCGTCCTCGGGCGGACCGGCCGACGTCGAGAAGATGTATGAGGCCGGCGTGGAGCTCTACGCGGAGGGCCGTCTCAGCGAGTCACTGGCGGCGTTCCGGCGCTGCTTGGACATCGACTCAGGCTACGTTCCCGCCCAGCGCGCCTACGAGCGCGTGCAGTCGGAGCTGCTGCAGAGCGGCAAGAGCCAGTGACGCTGAGTGCGGTCAGAGGGTGACCGGGCGAGCCGACTCGCAACGGCGGTCGGTGTTGGGGATAAGGTCGCGGCCCGGCGTCTTCGTGCCGGGGCGGGCGATGTCTAGGCGCCGGCCCAGTCGAGTCGGGCGGAGATCAGTCGGTGGATCGTCGAACGGCCTCCCGGTTCGCTGACGAGAAGCCAAAGCACGCCGTCATCGATCTCAAGGGATTTTGCGATGCCCGAATCGCCCATGAAAGCGGCCAACGGCGCGCTGTCGACGGCGCGGTAGCCGGGGCCTTCCTTGCGCAGGCGGTGCAGCCGACGCGACGTGCGATCCACGATCCAAAGCTGATCATAGTCGTCTACGGCCAGCGCCGTGCCGGAAAGTCCGGGAAGAACATACTGATCCAGCGGCTGAAGCTGTACGCCCAGCAGGGAGCGGCTGACGAGGTATTGATGGACCGTGCGGCCGTCCGGCTCGACGGCCCAAAGCTGGCGGCCGCGCAGCGCGATCGACTGGGGCGCGTAGTTGACGGCGAACTCCGTCTGGCGTCCGTTCGCCTCTCGTCTCTCGAAAAAAGCATGAGAGCGGCCGTCGACGCTCCAAAGGGAGCCGCGGTCCCAGCCCAGCGCGGCGACCGGAGCGTCCAGGGCTTTTCGTCCGAGGGTCCTGCCGTCTTCGGATAAGTCGAGCAGCATCGAGCCTTGGGCGACCAGAAGGTCCGCGCGCTCGGGGCGCAAGGCCGCCGCGTCCGAAGCCGCCAGCTGGAGCGGGCGATCCAACGGCGGACGTTGAAGCCTCCAGAGTACGAAGGCGGCGAAGACGGCCGCCGCGGCCGCGGCCGCCAAGCGCCGGTCGCTCCACGTCCGCCGATCATCAGCCGACGTTGATAGACGCGGGCGCGGCGGCTGGGGGCGAGGCGGGCGCGGCGCGGGAGGCGTCAGATCCGGCAAGGTCTCCGTGTCCAATGAATACGACGGACTGGATTTCGGCGGCTGCGCAGGCGGGGAATAGGCGGGCGCCGGAGGTGGAGAATAGACCGGCGCCGGCGGCGGCGGGGGCGGCGGAAGACGCTCGATGACGGCCGGAGCCTGCGCGACCGCCGCCCGCGGCGGAGGTTCCGGCTTGGCGGCGGCGGCCGGTGCGGTCTTTGCGGCGGGCATTTCCGCGCGCGGCGGAGGCGGCAAGGGATGCTCTCCCCCTTCCGCCTCCAGCGTGGGCAGGCTCAAGGAAATCGAATCGAGTTGAGCGCGGCAACGCTCAAGCAGGCGCTCGAAGTCGTCCGGGGCGCCGGTCATGCGTCAGCGCCCGGTTTGTCCGGTCTCCGACTTCACGCGGTTCTGGTATTGGCGTACGAGCTCGGTGATGCTGTGCTGGAGACTGGACTTGAGCTCCTCGATCTCCTGCTGCTTCTTGCGGTACTCCTGGAAGAGATGCTGGGACTTGATCTCCAGATCCGTCGAGCGCTTTTTGAGCGCCTCTTCCTCGGCGATGCGCCGCTCTTCCCAGGCGTCGAGCTGGGCCTGCTTGGCGGCGAGGATGCTCTGGTAGTGCCCATGCTCCTGCTCCAGCGCCTTGTGGCGCTGCTCCCAGGACTCCTCTTGCGCGGACTCCTTCTTGAGAAGTTCCTGATAGAACTCGTCCATCTTGCGCGTCTTCGCCTCGTCGCCGGCGGCGGACATGCGCAGGAGCTGGGAATGGAAGTCGAGATTCTGCTCCTCCTTGTTGGCGATGGCCTTGAGCAGTTCGTCGTTGCGGATGTCCTTTTCGCGCAGAGCGTGCTCCAGGCCCTCGACGCGCTTCTTGAGGCCCGCCAGCTCCATCTCGTATTGCCGTCTCAGCGAAGCCAGGCTGTCCTCGTGCTCGCGCAGGTCGTGCGCGCGCTGTTCGACGGCGTTGGCCAGATAGGCGTCGCCGCGGTGCACCGCGCCCTTGAATTCCTCCACCGCGGCCTGCGCCTCGACGGCGGCCGGGGAGTTTTCGTTCCAGAGACGGGCGCAGACGGCTTCAATGCGCTTCCACGCGTCGGTCAGAGAGGCCAGCGCCTCAGGGGATTGGTTGGTCATGTGCGTTATCCTTGATCGCGGCCTGGGCCGGATCGGTTGCGGCTTTCGAACGATAGGCGGCGACCGCGCGTTTGAGCTCCTCGCGGAGTGCCATGACGGCGGCGCGCTCGGAATCCGCGGCTTCGCGGCGGTCCTCGGATTGCAGTCGCCAGTCCAGGTCGCGGCGGCGCAGTTCGTCCTCGCGCTTCATCCACGCGTCGTATTGACGGAAGAGGGCGCTTTCCGCGTCGCGCAGTTTGGCGGACACGGCGGACTCCAGCTGCGCGAGCTCCTCGCGCCGCACGTGCTCGGTCAAATCGTGGGCCTGCAGTTCGCCCAGGCGCTCCTCGGCCAGCCTCCGCGCTCCCGCCAGTTGGGACTCAAGACGGACGGCGCGCTCCTCGGCCTCTTCGGCGCGCCGCGCCGAGGCGAGGGCCTCGGGCAGATTCTCGCGGGATTTCGCGCGCCACTGCGCGAGTTCCTCTAAAAGCGCGCGCCGTTCGGTCTGCCAGGCCGCCTCGAGCGCCTGGGTCCTGGCGGCGAGGGCGGATTCCACGCGCCGTTCCAGGAACTCGGTCTGGTCGCGCGAGGCCTGGACGATGGACTGCGACTCGCGCTCCAGCGCCGCGCGCTGGGCGGCGTGGAACTCCTCGAAGCGGCGGCGACGCTCTTCCAAGGCGCGCTCCAGCGCGTCCAGTTGAGCCTGTTTCTCGTGCAGAGACAGGTGGCGCGCGGAGAATTCCTTCTCGCGCGAGGAGAGGCGCGAGGCCAGCTCATCCTGCGCCGCGCGCACGCGGGTCTCGGCGGCGCTCTCGGCCGCTTTCGTCGCGCGGCCCAGTTCCTCCTCGAATCCCAGCTTCGCCGCCTTGACCCGGCGCTCGGTCGCAAGCTCGCGGCCCTGCAGTTCGGACTCCAGCCGCGCGACGGCGGCCTCGCGCCGCGCCAGCGCGCCCGCGTCGAACTCTCCGGCCAGCTTCAGATTCAGGTATTCTTCAAGCTTGCCGTAGTAGCGCTCGCGTTCCAGGGACTCCGACGCGCGGCGCGTCAGCAGGTCCTTGGCCGCGGACAACTCGCTGGCCGTGCGCGCCGCCGCGGCCTCGGCGCGGCGTGCGGCTTCCTCGCCGTCCTGCACGCGGCGCTCCAGCGCGCGCAGACGCTCCAGCGCCCAGCGCAGAGCCAGCCGCGCGGTGTCGATGTTCTGGATCGACTCGACGTCTCTCAGCGCCGGCTCCAGCGCGCGGTCTTGATCTCGTTCCACACGCCCAGCATAACAGCGTGATGTTAAAAAATCAATACGGAACTTCGACAAATATGATAATTTGGGTTTCATGACGATCCGGGCGAAGCTGATCGTGCAGACGGTGCTTCTGCAGATCGCCTCGCTGTTGCTGTTGTCCTACGGCTCGATCCTGGTCGAGCGGCAGCTCGGCGAAAAGCAGTCTCTGCGCGCCGAGGGATTACTGAAGGAAGCCGTGGCCCACGCGGCCACCGACGCGCTCATCCAGCGCGACCAGGTCCAGCTTTTGAGCTACCTGAACTTCCTGAAGGTCCAGTATCCGTCGCTGAGCTACGCGCACGTGATCTGGCGGCGCGGCGGCAAGACTTTTCCTCAAGAGCTGGGCGAGCCGGAGGTCGGCGCGCGTGTTTTGGAAGACCGCGTGTTCGTCCCCGATCCGTCGCAGGCCGACCGCAGCGTGGAGATTTCCTTCGGCGTCGACCAGGACATCCTGCGCGCGCCGATGCGCGAGTCCGAGCACCGCATGATCCGCGTGCTCCTGCTGGTCGGCGCGGTCACGGCCTTGATCGGACTGGCCTTGGCGGCCCTGGTCGCGGGCTCTCTGGCCAGAACGCTGGGCGCTCTGGGTGCTATGGCCGGAGAGATCAGCGAGGGCCGCCTCGGGGTGCGCCTGGAGTGGGAGTCCGACGACGAGGTCGGCAAGCTGGTGCGGGTGTTCAACCTGATGTCGGAACGCCTGGCGGAATTGGACCTGGCCAAGAAGAACTTCGTCTCGTCGGTCACGCACGAACTGCGCTCCCCTCTGGGCGCCGTGGAGAGCTTCGTCCCGCTGATCCGTGAGAAGCTGGCCTCGACGGACGCGGCCGCGCAGAACACCGCGCGTGAGTATTTGGACCGCATACAGGTCAACGTCCAGAGGCTCAACC
>JAJXVH010000092.1 GCA_021782205.1 bacterium
GGCCGGGAGGAACGGTGGTCGAGGCCCCCGCGCCGCTGCGCGCGCTGGCGCAGGCGATGGTCGACGCGGCGCCGGGCACGGCCGCGGACAAGGCGGCGGCCCTGCGCGCGCGCCTGCCCTGCGCGGCCGACGTGACCGTGAGCCGCGGCTGGGGCGATGGGCCGACGACGCTGAGCGTGGTCCTGCGCCGAGCGGTGGCGCCCGCCCTGCGATCCGGCCGCCTCGACGCCGCTCTGGGAGACGACGGGACGGTGTTCGCGGTTCCAGAGGGCGTCTACGCCCTGTCGGGTCCCGTGGTGGACTCGGCGGGCGCCGACGCGCCGTCCCTGCGCGACCTGGCGCGGGAGTGGCCGACGTTGTCCGCCCCCGGCGCTCTGCCCGCGCCGCTGGCCGGAGCCTCGTTTGCGCCCGACGGCTGGCGCCTGCGCCTGGCCGACGGCACCGTGGTGCTGTGGGGGAGGCTTGACTGGACGCATGAAAAGCTGGCGCGTTTGAAGGAGGCGCTGAGCGACGCGCGTTCGCGCGAGCCGGGGACGTTCGCCGCCGACCTGCGTTTCTTCGAGGACGGCAAGGTTCTTCTCAAGCCTCTGGCCCCCGGCGTCGGGGCGGCTTCTTTCGCCGGACGCGGAGGAATGCGATGATCCGCAAGTCGCGGCGCGGCGGACCGGAGACCATCGCAAGCCTCGACCTCGGCAGCGGCCGCGTGACCTGCCTGATCGGCGTGCCCGAAGGCGCCTCCGGCGCGGTGAAGGTGCTGGGCGGCGCGAGCGTGCCCTGCCGAGGACTCAAGGGCGGGGTCGTCATCAACATCGTCGAGACGACGCTGGCGATCGCGCGGGCCGTCGAGGAGGCCGAAGCGGCGGCGCAGGCGACGGTGTCCTCGGTGTGGCTGGGCGTGCGCGGCGCGCACCTGCAGTCGTTCAACAACCGCGGCGCCTACAACATCGCGCGCACCGACCGAGAGATCACGGCGGGCGACGTCGCCTCCGTGGTGGCCAGCGCGCGCGCGATCCCGCTGTCCTCCGACCGCGAGATCCTGCACGTCGTGCCGCAGGGTTTTTCATTGGATCGCCAGCGCGGCGTGCCGCACCCGGTCGGCATGGAGGCGTCGCTCCTGGAAGTCGAGGTGCATCTGGTCACGGCCTCCAGCGGCCAGATCAACAACGTGCTCAAGGCCGTCGCGGAGGCGGGCTTCGAGGTCGTCGAGCCGGTCTACGGGCTGCTCGCGGCCGGGGAGATGCTGGTCACGCCCGAGGAGAAGGACCTAGGCTGCGCGCTCATCGACATCGGCGGGCAGTCGATCTCCCTGGGCGTCTACAGCGAGGGCGCCATCAAACACTCCAAGGAGCTCCCGCTGGGCGCGGATTTCATCACGCGCGACCTGGCCGTCGGCCTGAAGACCTCGATCGCCACGGCGGAGCGCATCAAGATCGAGCACGGCTTCGCCCATCCGTCGTTCCAGGACGGCGATGCGGAGATCGACTGCCACGGCATCGACGGGCGCACGCCCCTGCGCGTGAAGACCAGCGAGATGAAGTCCATCATTCTGCCGCGCGTCGAGGACATCTTCAACGCGATCGGCGAAAGCCTGCAGGGCTACGAGGACGTGATCGCGCCGGGCGGGGCCATCCTCACCGGCGGCGGCTCGCGCCTGCGCGGCACGGTCGAGGCGGCGCAGTGCATCCTGGACAAGCTTCCGGTCCGCGTCGGCGTGCCGCACCCTGAACAGGTGCGCTGCGACGACGTCTGGATGTCGCCGTCCTACGCGACGGCGCTGGGCCTCCTGCTCTACGCGCGCTCGCCGCAAAGGCACGGGGGCGCCGAGCGCGCCGCGCGCCGCCAAAAGCCGGCATGGATGCGCAAGATTTCGTCGGTGTTCGAGGAGATCTTCTGATGACCCGCATCCAGCTCTCCGAGCCGCTCGACGAGAAGCGCGCGGTCATCAAGGTCGTCGGCGTGGGCGGTGCCGGCTGCAACGCCGTCAACCGGATGATCGAGGCGGGGCTGGAGGGCGTGGAGCTCATCGCGGCGAACTCCGACGCGCAGGTCCTGCGCCGCTGCGCGGCGCACGTGTGCGTGCAGTTGGGCGAACAATTGACCCGCGGCCTGGGCGTGGGCGGCGACGCGGCCAGGGGACGCGCGTCCGCGCTCGAAAGCGAGGAGCATCTGCGCGAGGTGCTCAAGGGCGCGGACCTGGTGTTCGTGACCACCGGCATGGGCGGCGGCACCGGCACCGGCGCCGGGCCCGTCGTCGGGCGCCTGGCCAAGGAGCTGGGCGCGCTGACGGTCGGCATCGTCACCAAACCCTTCGATTTCGAGGGCCTGCGCCGCGCGTCCGTCGCGGACGCCGGCATTCAAGAGATGCGCCAGTCGGTCGACACCTTGCTGGTGATCCCGAACCAGCGTTTGTTCGACGTGATCGACCCTGACGCCGCGCACGACGACGCGTTCCGAGAAGCCGACGACGTGCTGCGCAAGTCGGTGCAGTCGATCTCGGACCTGATCACGGTTCCGGGCGAGATCAACCTCGACATGAGCGACCTGCGCGTGGTGATGAAGGACGCGGGTGAGGCCCTGATCGGCATCGGCGAGGCCTCGGGACCCGGCCGCGCGCTCAACGCCGTGCGCGAGGCGATGAGCTCCCCGCTGCTTGAAAACGTCGGCATCGACGGCGCCAAGGGCTTGATCGTCAACATCGCGGGCCGCAAATCGTCCCTGAAGACGGCCGAGGTCGAGGAGATCATGGCCACGATCCAGGGCACGGTGAGCCCGGACGTCAATCAAAAGATGGGCCACGTCTACAGCGAATCGCTCGGCGACGCTCTGCGCGTGACCGTGATCGCCACCGGCTTCCCGTCCAAGCGCGGCCGCGTCCCCGCCCGGCCCGCGCTCGCGCGCCCCGGGTTCGGACGGCCCGCCGCGTCCGTGCCGGCGGAGCCCAGCGACGAGGAGCGCCTGCGCGGGCTCGACGACGCCGACCGCTGGTCCAAGCCCGCCTACCTCCGCTTCAAGGTGAGAAAACTGAGATGACACTGCAAGAACTCCTACAGACCCTCGTCAACAAGCACGGCAGCGACCTGCACCTGCGTTCCGGAGGGCCCGCCTACGTACGCATCGACGGCGAGCTTTCCCAGGTGTCGCCGGCGCCCCTGGCCCAGCCCGAGATCGAGGCGATGCTCGCCCAGATCGCGCCGGAACGCGCCAAACGGATGTACGCTGAAAAGGGCGAGTGCGACTTCTCGTTCCAGGCCGGCGAGGTCGCGCGCTTTCGCGTCAACGCCTACCGCCAGCGCCAGAAGTTGTGCCTGGCCATCCGCTTCATCTCCACGCAGATCCCGACGCTCTCCGAACTGCGTCTGCCGGTGGCGACCATGCGCAAGATCGCCGACAACAGCCGCGGGCTGGTGATCGTGACCGGCATCACCGGCGCGGGAAAGTCCTCGACGCTGGCCGCGATGATCGACTACATCAACGACAACCGCGCCGAGCACGTGCTGACCATCGAGGACCCGATCGAGTTCGTGCACAAGGACAAGAAGGCGATCGTCACCCAACGCGAGATCGGCGAGGACACGGCGAACTACGCCGACGGCCTGAAGATGGCGATGCGTCAGGACCCCGACGTGATTCTGATCGGCGAGATGCGCGACGCCGAGACGACTTCGGCGGCGATCACCGCGGCGCTGACCGGCCACTTGGTGTTCGCGACCTTGCACACCATCGACGCGGTGCAGACGATCTCGCGCGTGGTCGACCTCTACCCGCCGCACCAGCAGGCGCTCGTGCGTATGCAGTTCGCCGAGTGTCTTCGCGCGATCGTGTCCCAGCGCCTGCTCGTCTCGACCAAAGGCGGGCGCGTGCCCGCCGTCGAGATTCTGATCAATACGCCGCACGTGCGCAAGCAGATCGAGGAAGGCAAGGCGCTCGAAGTGGTGGCGGCGCTGACCAAGGGCCAGTTCTACGGCATGCAGACGTTTAACCAGTCCCTGGTTAAACTCTTCAAGGATGGACTCGCCTCGGAGACGGAGGTTCTGGGTGCGGCATCAAGCCCGGACGACCTTAAGCTTGCTTTGCGCGGCATTGAGCAGGAAATCAAGGCGGGCTGAAGGCCCCAGGAGAATTTTATGTTCGCGGAAGGCTACATCGGCATCGCTGGAACCATCGGCGTCGGCAAATCGACGCTGACCATGGACCTGGCGCGCGCGCTTAACTTCGAGCCCATCCTGGAAGAGGTCGACGGCAACCCCTACCTGGAGCACTTCTACAAAGACATGAAAGGCTACGGGACGATGATGCAGGTCTGGCTGCTCAACCACCGCTTCCGCCAGCACCGCGAGTTCGTGACCCGCATCAGCCTGGGCAAGATCCGCGGCGTGGTCCAGGACCGCACCATCTGGGAAGACACCATATTCGCGCGCATGCTCAACGAGCATCCCGACAAGATCATCACCGACCTGGACTACAACACCTATCTGGACTTGTTCGACAACATGGTCCTGCGCGAACTGGTGTTTCCGCAGTTGCTGATTTATCTGGATTGCTCTCCGGAGACCGCGATCAAACGCATCAACGCGCGCGGCCGGGTGATGGAGCAGACCGTGCCGTTGGAATACCTGCGCATGCTCAAGAGCAACTACGAGCAGTTCATCGGCGAGATGGAGCAGGCCGGCGTGCGCATCCTGCGCATCAAGTGGGAAACGTTCCAGCCAGTCTCCGAAGTGGTGCGCCTGGTGCACGAATACTCCCTCAAGCCCTCCAGCTTCACGAAATGGGTCCGCCCGATGCGCCGCACGCCCGAGATGAAGCCGAAGCCGCTGGCCCCGGATCATGCCTCTGTCTGAGCTGATCGCTGTCGGTTGGACCGAGAAAGACGGCCTCCTGCGAGAGACGCGCCTGTCGGCGCTCGGCCTGCGGCACGGCTTCACGACGAGACGGTTCGGGAACATGAAGTCTCCGGAACTGCGCGAAAAGGCCGCCGGCCTTCTCGGCCTGACGGCGCCGCTGACGCTGAAGCAGGTCCACGCGACGGCGATCCTCGATGCCGCCGTCGAGAACGCCGGGAAAGAGGCCGATGGCTGGCTTCTTTCCAAACCAGGCCTCTCCATCGCCGTTTACGTCGCCGACTGCGTGCCGCTGTTCCTGTGGTCCGACGACGGGAAAGCCGCCGGCGTATTCCACGCCGGCTGGCGCGGCACGGCACGGGGCATGGCGAAGGCCGCGGTTTCCGCGTTCCGCGAGCGCCTTGGAATTACCGCGTCGCGCCTGTCCGCGGCGGCGGGCCCGCACGCGGGCGCGTGCTGCTACAAGGTCGGGCCCGATCTTGAAAAGGAATTTCCAGCGTCGGCGTTCGTCCGCCGCGACGGCGCGCTGTATCTCGATCTGGCCGCGCAGACGCGGCGCCAGTTGATCGAGGCGGGCGTTCCCGCCGTGAACGTCGACGTTTCGGCCCCGTGCACGATCTCGAACCCCGACGACTATTTTTCCTTCCGGAGGGACAAGCAGGACGCGCGCATGCTCGCGCTCCTGTCCACTGATCGATGGCCTTCCTAATCCCGCCCCGCCGCGCCATCCGCGACGCGTTCCCGTATCAGCCGGGAAAGTCGATCGCGTCCGTGCAGCGCGAACTGGGGCTCAAGAGCGTGGTCAAGCTGGCCTCCAACGAAAATCCCCTGGGTTCCGCGCCGCGCGCGCTGGCGGCGTATCGGCGCGCGGAGAAGCTCAACGCGCTGTATCCCGAAGGCGCCAGCCCCGAACTGCGCGCAGCACTCGCGCGCCACCACGGCGTGGCGGCCGAGTCGGTGATCGTCGGCAACGGCTCCGACGAGATCATCCGGCTGCTCTGTGAGGCCTTCCTGGAGCCCGACGACGAGGTGGTCGTCAGCCAGCATGCGTTCATCCGCTTCAAGCAGCAGGCCTCGATGATGGGCGCGCGCGTCATCGAGACGCCGATGACGGACTGGACCCACGACCTGGCGCTGATGGCCAAGGCCACCAGCCCGCGCACGAAGCTTCTCTTCGTGGCCAATCCGAACAATCCGACCGGGACGTTCAACACGCAGGACGAAATCGAAGGCCTGCTGGACGCGGCGCCCAAGACCGCGCTCGTCGTCTTGGACGAAGCCTATTGGCACTACGCGCGCCGGATCGCGGGCTATCCGAAGAGCCTGCCGGAGCTGGCCGCGCGCCACGAGAACCTGGTCGTTCTGCGCACGTTCTCGAAGGCCTACGGCCTGGCGGGACTGCGCGTCGGCTACGGCGTCGGCGACCCGGAACTGATCGGCTGGCTCGACCGCATCCGCATGCCGTTTAACGTGAGCCTGCCCGCCCAGCAGGCTTGCGTCGAGGCGCTCAAGGACGAGGCCTTCGTCAAGCGCTCCGTCGCGCTCAACCAGGCCCAGCGCGAATTCGTGGTGCGCGCGCTCGGTGACCTGGGCTTCGGCGTGGGCGAATCCGCGACCAATTTCGTCTTCGTGCGCGCGCCCCTGCCGGGCCGCGAGCTGTTCAAGGCTCTCTTGCGCCAAGGCGTGATCGTGCGCCCGCTCGATGAATACGGCCTTCCTCAGCATGTGCGCATCTCCATCGGCACGGCGGCGCAGAACAAGGCGCTGCTGTCGGGCCTCAAGCAGATCTTGGCGGTGCCCGCGTGAGTCGGCGGCGCGACGGCCTGATCATAGCGATGGACGGCCCCGCGGGGGTCGGCAAGTCCACGGTCGGGGGACTCGTCGCCAAGTCCCTGGGCTACCGCTTCATCAACACGGGCGAGATGTATCGCGCGCTGACGTGGAAGGCCCTGGAGCGCGGCGTGGATCTGGATGATCATGACGCGGTGCTGGCGTTCGCCAAGGGCCTGAACTGGGAGTTCAAGCCGATAGAAGAAGGCGGCGTCGCGCTGAAGACCTTTCTCGACGGCGAGCCGGTCACCTCGCAGATCCGCGAGGAGCGCGTCAGCGTCAACTCCTCGCGCGTCGCGGCCAATCCCGGCGTGCGTAAGCTCCTCTCGCGCTTCCAGCGCGACTTGGGCGAGCGCGGCGCGATCGTGATGGAAGGCCGCGACATCACCACGCACGTGTTTCCCGACGCCGATGTGAAGATCTACCTGGACGCCAGCCCCGAGGAGCGCGCCGGCCGGCGCTACAAGCAGCTCAAGGCCTCCGGCCAGGACGCCGACCGCGGCGCCATTCTCGCGGCGATTCTCAAGCGCGACTTGAGCGACCTCAAGCGCGAGATCAATCCGCTCAAGCAGGCGCAGGACGCCCTGGTCATCGACTCGACGCGGCTGACGATGCGGCAGGTGGCCGACCGCATCCTGCGGCGCGTGCGCCGCGAGGCCAAGCATGGCCGCTCATGAGCGACGCGTCGGGGACGTTGCGTATTCTCAGCGAGACGCTGGTCGCGGTCGTCACTCGCTCGATCTGGGGCGTGCGCGTGCAAGGCTTGGAGAACGTGCCGCGGTCGGGGCCGCTGATCGTCGCCTGCAACCACGCCAGCCTTTTGGATGGGCCGCTTTTGGGCGCGATGATCGCGCCGCGGCGGCGTCCGCGCTTCTTGGGAAAGAAGGAACTGTTTGCCAACCCGCTTTTGGGCGGGTTCCTGCTGGGGACCGGCGTGATCCCGCTCGATCGCGGGTCGGGAGATCTGGCGGCGCTGCGCGCGGCGCTGGGCGTTCTCAGCGACGGCGGCTCTCTCGTCGTCTTTCCGGAAGGCACGCGCGTCAAATTGGGCGAGCGGCGCGTGCCGAAGCCGGGCGTGGCTTTCTTATCGGCGCGCGCGGGCGCGCGCGTGCTGCCGGTGCGCTTGAAGGGTACGGCCGAGTTTCCCCGCGCGTTTCCCCTGACGGTGGCCTTCGGCGCGCCGCTGGAGCCGCCGGCGCAAAGCCGGGAGGCCGCCGTGGAGTTCGCGCGGAGCGTGATGGACGCGATCTACGCGTTGTAGGAATTTGAAGAGTCGGACGACATACTTGGAGGAAGACATGAAGCACGCGAACAACGGTTTGAACTCGGAAGCCTGGGAGAACGCCGGCGGCGACGCCGAGGAGGCGTCCGACGGCGGGGAGACGATGGAATCCCTGCTCGCCCAGCAGGCGGCCACCACCGAAAAGCTCGCCGAGCACAAGGTGGCCTGGGTCAAGGTCGTGTCGGTGACCAAGGACGCGGTGCTTGTCGACGTGGGCGAGAAGAATGAGGGACAGATTCCGCTGGTCGAGTTCGTCGAGGACCTGGCCGCGCCCAAGGCGCCGGCCCCCACGGCCGGTCAGCGCGTGGCGGTGATCAAGGTGGGCGCGCGCGAAGGACGCCTGGTCCTGTCGCACCGCAAGGCCAAGGCCGAGCTGGGCTGGGAGCTGATCGTGAAGGCGCACGCCGACAAGCAGCGCGTGCGCGGCATGGTCGCCTCGGCGATCAAGGGCGGCTTCCTGGTCGACGTGCAGGGCGTGCAGGCCTTCCTGCCGGCGTCGCTGGCGGACCTGCGCCCGGTGCGCGATCCCAAGAAGATGCTGGGCACCGGCGTGCGCTGCTACGTCATCGAGGTCAACACGTCCAAGCGCCAATTGGTGCTGTCGCGCAAGGCGGTGCTCGAAGAAGAGGCCGGCAAGCGCCGCGAGAAGATTCTGGAGGAGCTGCGCCCCGGCGAGGTGCGCATCGGCCGCGTGGTGCGCGCGTCGCCGGAGGGCGTGATCATCGACATCGGAGGCCTGGAAGGCGCGGTGCGTCCGGCGGACATGGCCTGGAGCAAGCCCGACCCGAAGGACTTCGAACGCGGCGCCAAGCTCAAGGTCAAGGTGCTTTCCAAGCCCGCCAAGGAAGGCGAGCCGGTCCTGCTGGGCGTCAAGCAGCTTCAGCCCAACCCGGCCGACGCGCTGCGCAAGCGCTTCGCGCCGAAATCCACGATCTCGGGCAAGATCACCGAGGTCGGCGCCCACGGCGTGCGCTTCGAGATCGACCCGAAGACCGTCGCCTTCGTGCCCGCTGCGGAGTGCGACACCGACATCATCTACAAGCCCGGCGATCCGATCAAGGCCGTGGTCCTGGGCGTGGACTCGACGGCGTTCGAGGTCCGCGCCTCCACGCTGCGCTTCAGCGAGATTCACGACCGCAAGCGCGTGGCGCAATACATGAAGGCTCCGCCGCCGCTGACGCTCGGCCAGCTTCTGAAGCCGGAGGATGAAGGGTGACGGCCGGCGTCATGGACGACGCGCGCGTCAAGCCCGTCCGCGGTCGCTGGCGCGGCGCGGGCGTTTGGCAGGACACGCGCGTGCTTGCGGCGGCGGCGGCCGTCGCTATCGGTTTGCTCTTCGGGGGGCTGTGGTGGTCTCTGCGCGTCAAGCCTTTGCCGCGTCCGCGCGCGGCCGACGCGCCGCCGCCGCCGGGCCTAGACGAGCAGCTCGCGTCCGCGCAAGAGCGCCTGAAGACGGACCCGCAGGACATCGCGGCGCTGGTGCAGGCGGGCACCGTGCTCTTTCAGAAGGGCAAGGACTCCTACATCGAGGCCATCGGCGATCTGGAGGAGGCCCGCGATCTGGGC
>JAJXVH010000093.1 GCA_021782205.1 bacterium
GCTGACGCCCGTTTCCGCCGTCGCCGCTCTAGCCGCGCCCGCGCTCGAAGCTCCGAAGTCCGGCGCCGCGGTCTCCGCGCAAACGCCCGCGTCTAACGCCGCGGTGCCGTCGGCCGCGCGCGTCGTTTCCGCTCCTGAAGCCGCCCCGAACGGACTGGTCGCGCGGCGCATCGCCGAGCTCAAGGCCTACTTCGCCGGCCGCGGCGATGCCGCCGTCGCTCCCGCGGGGGCCGCGGCTCCCGCGCTGAACGCCGGCGCGTCCGCGACTTCCGGCCTGCACGCCGCCCGCGGCGCCGCCGCGGATTCCGAAAAGCCCTCCGAAGAGATCCCTTCGCCCGCGCAGGCTCCGGCCGCCGCACCCGCCTCCGCCCCGGTCCGCGCCTCCGCCGCCGCGCGTCGCTCGATCAACTGGTTCCTCGGCGGCATGATCGTCGCCCAGGTCGGCGTCGAGGTGCTGGGCCTGGCGATGCCGCTCTTGATGCGCCAGAAGTTCGGAGGCTTTGAGGCCCTCGCCCACATCGCGGTGGTCTCCAGCGCCGCCAGCATCGTCGGCCGCCTGTCCGGCGGCTGGATCGCGGGCAAGATCGGCATCAAGAACACCTACATCGTCTCCACGGCCCTGCGCCTGGTGTCCATCTCCGGCATGGTCGTCTTTCTGCTGGGACCGACCGCGCCGCTGGTCGCCGCCGTGCCGCCTCTGGCCGCGTTCGCGACGTTCATGGGCCACTACTCGATGCTGGGTGCGTTGACCGGATTCTATTCGTTCAACGCGCTGATGCAGGGCATCTCGCTGACCGCGCAGAACTCCATTCCCAGCGCGCTTCTCGGCAGCGACCGCGCCACTCTTGAGCGCTTCTTCTCCCTGCAGCAGTGGCTCATGGAAATCGTCGGCGTCAGTGGGCCGAAACTGGGAGGCTTCCTCGCCCAATCCTTCGGATTCACCGCCGCGATCATGGTCTACCCGGTGGTGCTGACCGTCGCGCTGGTCATGTATGCCTTCGGCCTGCGCATGCCCAAGGACGGCCAGTCCCAGGCGGAGGAGGCGCCGGCGAAGGCCGCGTTCACCCGGGCCCGCGCGTTCGTGGCACCCCTGGCGAACTTCGTGGGCCGGGCGCTGGGGGGCATCGCGAGCGTCGTCGACGCGCTGGTGCTGAAGGCCTACCTGGGCCGCTGGATCGACAAGCTGGGCGGCAAAGGAAACCTCAGCGACGCCGACGAGCACAATCTGCTGACCCGCTCGACCTTGGGCTGGACGACCGCGGCCATGTTCTCCTTGGCGGGATTTGCCACCATGCTTCTGCCGCTGACGGCTCCCGCCTACGCCGCGATGGTGCTGTTCGGCGTGGCCGAGGTCATCGCCAGCCAGAAGCTCTACTCCCTGCTGCTTAGCCGTACGAAGGGCAAGGGCGAGTCGGTCAAGGTCAACGCGGTGGCGGGCGCGTCGTTTGCCGCGATCTACACGCTGGCGCTGAACCTGGCGGGCATGCTCTTCGACCATTTCACGGGGCGCATGCCTCTGGCCATCTTCTCCGCGGCGATGCTGCCGCTGGCCGGGCTGGTCTTCCTGGCGCGCGCGCGCCTCAAGAAGGCCGCCGACGCTCCGGAGCTGGTCGGCGACCAGAGACCTAAAGGCGGCTTCAAGCTCCTGTTCAAGGATCCGATGATGCGCTGGGCGTTCGCCGGCTACGTCCTGCTGGGCATCACCAACCCGCTGCTCTACCAGATTCTTTCCCAGGCCTTCGGCCTGCTGATCGTCGGCGGCACGGCCGCCGCGGCCAGCGGCGTCGCGTCGTGGATCACCTCGCTCTACAGCCTGGGCGGCTTGCTGGGCGCGCTGTACATGTGGCGCGAGTCCACCTTGATCTCCAACGCCAAGAAGGCGCCCGCCGGCGAATAGTTCAAATACGCGGATAGGCCCAAGGTCCCAGAATGATCTGGGACCTTGGGCTCTTTTTTTCCTGGGCCTCCAGGGTCATGCTGTGTGGGTCGGACGATCCCAACCCCGCAAAATCCCGTGGAGGCACCGATGTCGAAGTCCCGTCTCGTCCCCGCCGCCCTTGCCGCCGCCCTGGCCTGCGCCGCACCCGCCTGGTCGCAGTTCTCCGCGCAGGAGTTCACTTCCGCCCAAAAAGACCCCCGCGCGTTCACGCTTGACGAAAAATCCGTGACGATCGAGAAACTGGGACCTGTCGTCGGCCCGTTGGCGCTGCCGACGCCGCCGCGTCCGCCGGCCAACGACGGGGGAGGGGGGGGCATCGGCCTGCCCGGGCTCGACCAGATCATCAACACGGGATTGAAACTCTGGAAGATCATCGTCGACAACAAGCCCGTCGTCGACATCAACACGCAATACGCCACCGCCCTGCCCAAGGGCCTCAAGGGCTGGACCGACATGGCGGGCTGGCTGCCGCCGGCCGGCATGGTCTACGAGATGTCGGCCAAGAACCTCTACGGCATGAAGGTCATCGACCTGCGCTACCAGGTTCTGCGGACCTACGGCGGCAGCTACGACGGCACGGGCCGCTACCTGACCGCCGTCACCATCCAGCCGCTGCTCGTCAACGTGGCGTGGGGCTACCACTTCTCGATGGAGTCCTCCGTCCCCGACACCAGCATCGTCAACGTCGGCACCAGCGCCGATCCCGTCGCGGGACTGACGGCCCAGCTGGGCTGGCGCATCTCGACGACCCTGAAGGATTCCTCAGGCCAGAGCCTCTACTTCCTGCAGGGCGATGGCGCCTTCCGGGAAGTGGGCGCGCCGTTCTCGGCGGAGTCGCTCAAAAATGCGCGCGCCGCCGCCGAGTCGATCGCGCCCGCGGACTCCAAGCCGGCCCGTTTCGACTAACTGACGCCGCCGCCGTTCGCGTCGAGAGCCCCGGAGCGCCCGCTCCGGGGCTCTTCTTTTTCGACCGCGCCGATGGACAGCCGCCGCGGCGAAGCGCTAGTATAGCCGCGTGAAAGTCGAGAAGCTCAAGCAGTTCAGCATCTTCATGCCCAACCGTCCCGGCGCGCTCAGTCGCCTGGCAGCGCTCTTCGACGAGAAGGGCATCAGCATCCTGGGCATCGCCTCCGAGGTTCGCGACGACTCAGGCCTGGTGCGCATCGCGCTGGCGCAGGATGCGGACATCTCCGCGCTGCTCTCGAAAGCGGGCTTCTCCAGCGTCGAGACGCACGTGCTCTCCGTGGAGGTCGGCGATCGTCCCGGCCAACTCCTGCGCGTGGCCGACGCGCTGGCCGCGGGCAAGATCAACATCACGACCGTCTACGGAACGTCCGCCCACGGCGCCCCGACCGCGCGGATCCTGATCGCGGTGCAGAACACCGACAAGGCTTTCGAAATACTCGAGGCCATGGCGGCCTCGGAGCTCCCATCGGCCGGCGGCTGACCCACGACGTTTAGGCTCTTTCCCCAGCGCCGCCCTATTCGTTAGAATCCCGGCATGTGCCGACTGTTCGCCCAGGTCTCGCCCGCGCCGCGTTCCGCCCGGACGTCTTTGCTCGATGCGGAATTTTCGTTGCTTAAGCAGGCCGACGCAGATCCCAAAAACCCGCAGACCGACGGCTGGGGCGTGGCCTGGTTCGACGCGGCGGGACGGCCGCGCCTGGAGAAAAGCGGCGGCTCGGCGGCCGCGCAAAAGGACCGCTTCGCGCGCGCGGCGGACGCCGCCGTCTCCAACATCGTCGTCGCGCACATCCGCGCGGCCTCGCGCGGCATTCCGGTCGACGACGCTCACGCCCATCCGTTCGTCGATGGGAGCTGGATCTTCGCGCACAACGGCTCGCTGACCATCCGGCGCGAGGTCGCCGCCGAACTGGGCGCCCGCCGCGCGCGCCTGAAGACCGACTCCGACTCCGAGGTCTACTTCCAGCAGTTCTTGAAGCACCTCGACGCCTGCGGCGACCCCGCGCGCGCCTTCGAGCTGTGCGTGGAGGAGGATTGGCTGCTGTGGGAGAGCTGCCGCGCGCGCTATCCGGAGACGGACGCTCCCTATACCGCCCTCAACGCGCTGGCCGCCGAGGCGCGCGGCGTGTACGCGCTGTGCCATGCGGCGCGGCGCGGCCTGGCCGACTGCGGCGTCTGCCACCCCGACCAACCGTGGTCGGTGATGTCCCTCGCAGAACGAGAAGGTTCCATGTTGATTTCCAGCGAGGGCGTGGACGCGGGCGCCTGGACGCGGCTGTCTCCGCCCGAAACCATCTCCTGCACCCTTACCGGCGGCCGCGTCCAAACGCGCCGCCGCTCTTTGACCCCGCGCTCCCCGCGGGGCGCCGTACCGGAGGTCTCACGAAGATGAAAGCCATCATGGTCCTTTTGCTTGCCGCCGCGCTGGGCTTCCTTGCCTGGCAGAAATTCCTCAAGCCGCCGCCTCCTCCTCCTCCTCCTCCGCCGCCGCCGCCGGCTATTCTCAGCGAGCCGGCGCCCGTCATCAGCGACGCCGAACTCCAGAAAGTTCTCAAGTCCGCTCAGGACACCGATCCCGGGGTACGTTGGGAGGCCGTCGTCTTTTTGGACAAGGTGAAAGCCCCTCAGGCGATGCCGCTGATGTTCCAGATGCTCCAGCGCGATCAGGAGGTCGCCGTTCGTATAAAAATCATCAACCTACTGGGCGGACGTTCTGGCCCGGATGTTCTTCGCGCGCTCTTAGGCGCGACCAAGGACCAGGAGCCCGATGTACGCGTCGCCGCACTCCAAGCCTTGGACAAGATCGGAGACTATTCCGTCGCCTCCGCCATTGCCGACGGTCCCATGCGCGATCAGGAAGACAAGGTGCGACTGCAGGCGGTGAAGACGCTCAACAGTCTCCAGGATAAGAAAACCAAGGAAATAGAGGAAGCCAAAAAACGCTATGAGGCGGAGAGACAGAAGGCCGCCGCCGCCGCGGCAGGACAGCAATAACCCATGCGCCGGGCATTCGCCCTCATCGTGCTTCTGGCCTCAGGAGGTTTCCTGGTGCGCGAATATCTGCAGCCTCCGGAACAGCCTCTTGCCGCTCCTCCGCCCGCCATCGCACAGTCGGACCCGGGGCCGGTTTTCTCCGAGGCGGAACTCAAGCGCATCCGTATGTCGATCGTGGACGGCGATCCCGGCGTGCGGTGGAGCGCGGCCCAACTTCTTTTTAGCATCCACGATCCCCAGCTCGGGCCGATTCTCGACAAGATGATCGCCGAAGACCCCGATCCAAACGTGCGCATCAAGGTCATCGGGCTCATGAAAGGCCGCGAGGCCTTGCTGCGCCTCGGCGGGCTGGTGCGCGCGCTGGGCGACACGGACAAGGGCGTGCGGCTGCAGGCGCTGAAGGCGCTCGGCGATATCGGCGACCCCTCGGTGGCCGGCTGGGTGACGGCACTTCTTAAGGACCCGGAGCCGGACGTACGCATCGCCGCATTGCAGACCTTGGGACGATTCCAAGATAAGCGCAAGCAGGAGTTTCGCGAGCTCGCCGACAAGCTCAAACGTGACTATGAGGCCGCTCTGCGGCGTAAGGCCTTGCGAGAGGGAACCGCCACGATCGTCGACACCAACGCCACCGATCTGAACGTCAAATAAAATTGCCGGAAGCATTTTCTAAGGAGGCTCGAACACGATGGAACTCAGCGGAATCAAAGAGCTCAACCGGAAGGTCGGCGAGGAAAGCCTGTTCGTCGCCGAGCTCAAGCGCGAGGTCGGCAAGGTCATCGTCGGCCAGGACGAGGCGCTGGAGCGCGTGCTCGTCTCGCTGATCGCGGGAGGGCACGTGCTGCTGGAAGGGGTGCCGGGCCTGGCCAAGACCCTCACGATCAAGACGATCGCGGCCTGCGTCTCGGCCAGCTTCTCGCGCATCCAATTCACGCCCGACCTCCTGCCCGCCGACCTCACCGGGACTTTGATTCTCGACCCCAAGACCGGTGATTTCAAGACGCGCAAGGGGCCCGTGTTCGCCAACCTGGTGCTCGCCGACGAAATCAACCGCGCTCCCGCGAAGGTCCAGAGCGCGCTCTTAGAAGCCATGCAGGAGCGCCACGTCACCATCGGCTCCGAGACCCACGCCTTGCCCGACCCGTTTCTGGTGCTCGCCACGCAGAACCCCATCGAGCAGGAGGGGACTTACCCCCTACCCGAGGCACAGGTCGACCGCTTCATGCTGAAGGTGCGCCTGGGCTATCCCAGCAAAGCCGAAGAGAAGTCCATTCTGGAGCGCATGTCCGGCGCCGCCCTTCCCGCGCCTCGTCCGGTCGCGACACCGGAACAGCTTCTGCGCGCGCGCCAGGTCGCCGCCGGCCTCTACCTGGACGAGAAGATCAAGGACTACATCGTGGAGCTCGTTTACGCCACCCGCGAACCCGAGAAGCACAAGCTCGCCTCGCACAAGCACCTGATCGCCTACGGCGCAAGCCCGCGCGCCACCATCGCGCTGGCCCAGGCCGCCAAAGCCTACGCCTTCATCAACGCGCGCGGCTACGTCACCCCCGAGGACGTCAAGGCCATCGGCCCCGACGTCCTGCGCCACCGCATCCTGGTCAGCTACGAGGCCGAAGCCGAAAACGTCGACAGCGACCAGATCGTCCGCGCCCTCTTCGAGGCCGTCGAGGTTCCTTGACAAGAGGGTCAGTCCTTGACAGTTTGAATCGTCAAACGATTCAAACTGTCAAGGACTGACCCTCAAATCAATATGCTACCGCAAGAAATACTCGCGCAGGTGCGGCGCCTCGAGATCGTCACGGGGAGGCGCGTGGCCGAGAGCTTCGCCGGCGACTACTTGAGCGTATTCAAGGGCCGGGGCATGGAGTTCGCCTCGGTGCGCGAGTACACGCCCGGAGACGAGCCGCGCGACATCGACCGCAACGTCTCCGCGCGCGCGGGAAAGCCTTTCGTGCGGCAGTATATCGAAGAACGCGAGCTCACGGTGGTCATCGCCGTGGACCTGTCCGGCTCCCAGGAGTTCGGCACGGCCGACCGGCTCAAACGCGACGCGGCCGTCGAGGTCGGCGCGGGCCTGGCGCTGGCCGCGCTAGCCAACAACGACAAGATCGGACTGGCCCTGTTCACCGAAGGCATCGAACTTTTTCTGCCACCGCGTAAAGGCCGCCGCCACGCGCTCGCGGCGGTGCGCGAGATTCTCGCCTATGAGCCCAAAAAGAAGGGAACGAACATCGGCGGCTCGCTTTCCACGCTGGCGAGCATGCTCAAACGTCGCGGCATTCTCATCGTAGTCTCGGACTTCCGCGACAAGGGATTCGAACGAGCGCTCAAGCTCTGCGCCGTCAAGCACGACCTCATCCCAGTGCTCATCGAGGATCCGCGCGAGTCCGCCCTGCCCGACGCGCCCGCCGTCGTGGAGCTGTTCGATCCCGAAACCGGGACGCGCGCCGCGCTGGACCTGCGCGGGGGGGCCGCGGCGCTGGCGCGAGAGGAGCAGGAGCGGCGCGCGGAACTGGCGCGCACCTTCCGATCCTGCGGCTTGGACGCCGCGACCGTCTCCACGGATCGCCCCACGCTGGATCCGATTGTCGCGTTTTTCCACCGCCGCGCGAAGGCCCGGAGGACGCGATGAGCGCGCTCCTGGCGTTCGCTCTGGCCGCCGCCGCGTCCGCGGCGCCCGGCGCGTGGACGGTCTCCGGAGCCTCGACGGCTGTTCTGGGCGCCGACGCGGTTCTTGTCTATCGACCGGCGGCGCCCGTCGCGGGCGCGCTGAAACCCGACGCGCTGGCCTCCGGCACCACCGACTTCGTCGTGACCCAGGCCGCGGCGCGCCCCGACGGCTCGTGGGCCTGGACGGTCCTGCCCATGAATGTCGGCGCGCTGGATTTCACCGCGCGCTGGACTTTGGACGGACGCGCGCTCGCCGCACCGACCGTGCGCCTGAGCGTGACCGCGCCGAAAATCGCCAAGGACGCCGACATCGCCGACATCAAGGCCCCGCGCGCAGCACCCTGGCCTTGGTGGCCGTGGCTCGTCGCCGCGGCCCTGGCCGCCGCCGCCTACGCGGCCTGGAAAGCCCGAAAGAACCGCGCGATCGACGCGCCGTCGGTCATCGTCGCGCCGCCCGTGCCGCCGGAGACGGCGGCGGAGAACGCGATCGCCGAATTGGAAGCCTCTGGCCTTTGGGAGCGCGGCGAGCACGCCGCGTTCTATCTGCGTTTGACCGACATCCTACGGGCGTATTTGGAAGCGCGCTACGGAGAAGCCGCCACGGCCATGACCAGCGCCGAAGTCGCGCGCCTGGTCAAATCGCGCGAACCCGACCTGCGCGCGTCCGCGACCGCGCGCGAGGTGCTCTCCCGCGCCGACCTAGTCAAGTTCGCGCGCATCAAGCCGTCCGCCAGCGAGGGTCCCGACGACGTCGGCCTGGTCCGCGCGCTGATCCACGCGACCACGCCCGCGGATGCTGCGCGCCCGGCCGCGACCGCGGCGGAGGCGGCCAGGTGAGGTTCGCCAATCCCTGGGTTCTTCTGCTGGCGCCGCTGGCCTGGGCCGCGGCGGTCCTCGTGCTGACACGCGGCCGTGACGCCGCGCTCGCCTACCCGGCCGGCGAACGCGGCCGCCGCCTGCCGCCGAGCGCGCGCGCGCGCCTCTCACGCTTAGCGCCGCCGCTGTCGGTCGCCGGAGCCCTGACGTTGGCCGCCGTGGCGCTGGCGCGGCCGCAGAGCGTCAAGCTCCTGCCCGGCGGCGACGGCCGCGGCATCGACATCATGCTCGCCGTCGACACCTCGCTGTCGATGAGCTCCATCGACATCAAACCCAACCGCATCACCGCCGCCAAGGAGATCGCCAAGGCGTTCGCTCGCGGCCGCGTCGGCGACCGCATCGGGTTGGTCACCTTCGGCGGCGCGCCCCTGCTCGCCTGCCCGTTGACCGTGGACCGCGACGCTTTGATCGATCGGCTGGATTCGCTGTATCCGGGCATGACCAAGGTCGACGGCACCGCCATCGGCGACGGGTTGGTCAGCGCCGCCAACCGGCTCAAGGACGGCACGGCCAAGAGCAAGGTCATCGTCCTGCTCACCGACGGCCGCAGCAACACCGGCATCGTCGACCCCGTCACCGCGGCCAAGACCGCCGCGGCGATCGGCGCGAAGATCTACGCCGTCGGCACCGCGGGCCGCGGCACCGCGCTCATGGAAATCGACGATCCGAAATACGGCAAGCAGATGGTGCCCACCGACGACGACCTCGACGACGCGCTGCTGGCCCAGTTGGCGAGCATCACCGGCGGCAAGTCCTACCGCGCCGAAAACCGCGGGGAGCTGGAGAAGATTTTCCAGGAAATCAACGGGCTTGAGAAAAGCGAAGTCAAGCGCCCCGACGTCGTCGCCGTCGCCGACCGCCACGAGCCGGCGCTCGCCGCCGCGGCACTCCTCCTGCTGGCCGAGTCCGCGCTCGCCGCGACGGCCTTGCTGAGGTGGCCCTGATGCTGCGCGACCCGCGCTGGCTGGCCTTCGCCGTTCCGGCCTTGGCGGCCGCGTGGGCTCTGCTGGCCTGGGCCGCCGCGCGCCGACGCGCGGTCGCGGCGGCGCTGGGCC
>JAJXVH010000094.1 GCA_021782205.1 bacterium
GCGGCGCGGGCGTCGGTCGCCGCTTCCGCTTTTGCCGCGCCTGCCGCGCCTGCGGCGGCGTCCCTTGCCGCCGCGCCCGCCGCCGCGCCGCCTTCCGCGCCGGCCGCGGAGGTCGATGACGCTCTTCTTGTCGCACCGCGCGGCGCGTCCACGGCGCGAATCAACACGGCGGCGCGTCCGGCCGAGAGGATCATCTCGACGGCTCGTGGACGGGTCGCGGCCCCGGCGCTTGACGCGCTCTTCGACGGCCGCGCGGCCGCCGTCGGGGAGCCTCAACTCCCGCGCGGTCCGGCGCTGGAGCCGACGGCGTCCCGCGCCGTCTCCCGTCTTGGCGCGCGCCGCCGCGTGCTGGCCGTCGCCGTGCCGTTGGCCGCGGCCGCCGTCGCGGGCGCGCTGGCGCCGCACGCGGCACTTTTCGCGGTGCACGCGTTGGGGCAGGCCGCGTATTGGCTGGCCAATCCGCTGTCGTTCCTGTTCACGATACCGCAGATCCACCGCATGCTGGCGCGCCGCTCGGCGGACGTGTCCGGGTCGATGACGCTTGTCGGCCTGCTGTCGGCCTTCGCCACCACGCTGTGCTTCGCCTTCGACGGCAAGGACCTGATGATGTATCGCAACCTGGCGCAGGCGGCGGGGTTCGCGGTCATGTTCGGTCTGGAGTGGCGTTTTTCGCGCGTCAAGAAGGCGCCGCCCTCGCGCGCGGTGGCCGTCGCGGAGACGGGCGCGGCCGCGTTGGGTTTGGCCGCGGCGATGTATTTCGCCGGCCCGCTTTTGATGTCCGCCGCGGCGGCCCTGCCCGTGCTGGGCCATCTGCTGGTGACCTTGCAGGTTTTGGCCGGCTTCGGCTTCACTTATATGATGTACGCGCAGATCCGCAAGATGCGCGCGGATCAATCCGCCGGCGACTCGTCGACGGGGATGATGTGGGCCCTGGTCGGCACGAAGACGATCTGGGTTTGGTCGCTGGCGACCATGCTGGCGCTGGCCGCCGCCCCGGCGTGGCAGACCTTGGCGGCCGCAGCCGCGCTGGCGGGGGTGAGCTGGTGGCTGTCCCGCGCCGTGTTTTCACGCCTCCTGCGGGCGAAGTGGAACTTCCTGCCCGAGCGGGCGACGTTGGGCCGCTGGTCGCTGAGCCGCAGAGCCTTGGGCGACGGTCTGGCGTTTGCCGCCATGTCCGCGCTGATCATGGGCCTGTCGGCCGCCGGCTGGCTCCTGTTCGACGCGGCGCTGGGCGTGCCCGCCGCGTCCGCCTCCGCGTTCGGGATGTATGCGATCTACACGATCCAAAACCTGGTCTCGTGCGTGGCGACCTTGGAAGCGCTGAAGCTGCAGAAGAGCCTGGAGCGCGCGGCTAGAACGAGTAGTTGATGTCCATGAACACGGCCGCGCCTTCCTGGCCATAGCCGACGTCCACGGACCCCACGACCTGCGGCTTGACCACCACGCGAAAGGCGCTTCCCACCACGGGGCGCACGTAGGCGAGTTGGGCGGAGGTGGGCGAGTCGAACACGCCGCCCAGGCCCGCGAACGGCGCGATCTGAAACTGCGCGGTCACGCCGGCCATGTCCTCCTGCAGGACGTTGAAGCGCTGCTCGACGTTGAGCGCGGTCATGCCGCGGTCGACGAAGCGGCCGTCGCCGTAGGCGCGCAGGCTGTATTTGCCGCCCAAAGTGGGCAGGATCCAGAACGGCGGCGTGGGGCCCATCACCTGCTGGAACTGGTACTGCACGGCCAGCACCCGGGAGTCGTCGTCGGTCTTCCACGGGTGGAACCAGCGCAGGTCGGCGCCGTAGCGTTCGTAATCATACTCGCTCATGAAGCCGCGGATCGAGGCCTCCGCGTAGGCCTGCGCGAACGCGCCGCGGGTGGTCGTCATCACGGAGTCGCGCGTGTCGTAGTCCAGCGTCGCGCGCGTCTCGTGCGTCTGCTGGTAGCGGTCGGAGAACTGCGCGGGGAACGTCGCGCCGAAGCCGGGCAGTCCGGGCAGGGGGCCGTCGAGGGCGCGGCTGCTCTCGTAGTGTTCGCCAATATGCGCGCGCCAGTTCGAGCCCTCGGCCAGGGGCTTGCCGACGCCCCATTTGTACTGCCAATACTCCTGCTTGTAGTTCGTCTGGGAGTAGCGCGAGGAGTCCGGGCCCAAGCCGTAGAACTGTTGTCCCGCGTCGACGTTGTATTGAAAGAGCAGATGTAGGTCGTACGGCGTGTCTAAGGCTTGGCCGGCGGAGTACTCGGCGAAGGCTTCACGTTCGTATTTGGACAGCGAGGCGCGCGCCGACAGCGTCGCGTCCGGCGTCGGATAGTAGTACCAGCGGTAGGTCGGCTCCACGCCGAAGTTCGCGTTGTAGGTCAGCGACGGCGCGTGGATCTGCGTGATGCGGTTGGTGCCGGGATCCTGGAGCACGAGGATCGGCATCACGCCGAAGGTCGTGCCGCGGTTGGGGTCGGTGTCGACGATGGGCAGGCGCACGAAGATGCCGTTCTTGCGCGGCTCCAGCATCCAGCGTAGGTAGGGTGGCGTGTCGGTGTCGGTCGACGCCTGCACGCCGGGCGGAAGCTGGGTGGGTGGAATCACCGCGCCGGCCTCGTCCGGGTCCTGCGCGCGCGCGGCCGCGGCGGCCAGGAATAAAAGCAATGCGGCCGCCGGCGCGCGCCTCGTCATCGGTGGGGTATTCTACCACTCCGCGCTCAGGCGGACAAACGGGCCAGGCTCCAGCGCGCGGTCTCGGCCAGCACCGGGTCCGGGTCGGCGGCGTAGCGCTCCAAAGTCGCCCGGTGGCGCGCGTCGCCGGAGTTGCCCATCGCGAGCAAAGCGTTGCGCGTCAGGCGTCGGCGCACCGCGCGCGCGACGGGCAGGCCTTTGAGCCGCGCGCGCACGCCGGCCGAACCCGGGCCGGCCAATTCTTCCAGCGGCAGTTCCGTCGGCACCTTGGCCGGAGGCAAGGCGCGCGCGGGAGCTTCGAACCTGTTCCAGGGGCAGACCTCCTGGCAGACGTCGCAGCCGTAGACCCAGTCGCCCACGCCGGCGCGCAGACCCTCCGGGATGGAGCCTTTGAGCTCTATATTGAGGTAAGCGACGCATTTCGAGGCGTCCAGCACGCGCTCGCGCGCAAACGCGTCGGTGGGGCAGGCGTCCAGGCACCGCCGGCACGAGCCGCAGTGGTCGGGCTGGGACGAGTCGGCGGGCAGGTCCAGGTTCACCGCCAGTCCGGCCAGCAGGAAGTAGGAGCCCAGGCGCGGTCCGATCATCAGGGTGTTCTTGCCCTGCCAGCCCAGGCCCGCCGCGCGCGCGTAGGAGCGCTCCAGGATGGGGCTCATGTCGCAGAAGGCCACGCCGCGCGCGCCGTCGACTTCCGCGGCCAGCCAGTCGCGCACCGCGTTCATGCGCGCGCGTAGCAGCGCGTGGTAGTCCGGACGGACCGCGTAGCGCGCCAGGCGCCCGTGTCCCTTTTTCGAGCGCGGCTTCTCGGGCGCGCCGCCGCCATAGGAAAATCCGCACATCAGCACGGAGCGAGCGTCCGGCATCCAGGCGCGGATGTCCCGGCGCGAAGGCGCGTTGCGCGCCAGGTAGTCCATTTCGCCGTGGTAGCCGGCGGCGACGAACGCGTCGTAGGCGGCGGCGTCCGGAGGAGCGCCGGCCGCGGCGATGCCCGCCAAATCCGCGCCTTCGGCGCGGGCGCGGGCCTTCAGGGCGGCGGCGAGTTCGGCGGGGGCGCGGCTCAGGCGCGGGCGACCTTGAGGATCTTGAACGCGCGCGGGCCGGCGGGCAGGGCCACTTCGACGGTCTGCTGGACCTTCTTGCCGAGCAGGCCCTGGGCCAGAGGAGACTGGACCGAGATGCGCCCCTCGGCCGGGTCGGACTCGTCCTCACCGACCAGGGAATATTCGATGGTGTCGCCGTCCGCGTCCTCCAGGGTGACCTTGGCGCCGATGGCGACCACGTCCTTGGGCAGGTCCAGCTCATCGATGATCTTCGCGCTCTGCAGCTTGTCCTGGATCTGGCCGATGCGGCCCATGACCTCGCCCATCTTCTCCTTGGCGGAGTGGTACTCGGCGTTTTCCTTGAGGTCGCCCTTCTCGCGCGCCTCGCCGATGTCCAGCGACAGCTGGGTCTTCTGCTTCATCAGCGCCGTCAAATCCTTCTTGAGCTTCTCGTAGCCGGCGCGCGTCAAATAGGTGTCGGACATGTCGTCTCCCTGGTGCTTATGACGAAGATTATAATAAATTAGCGGCTTGCGCCGACGACGCGGCGCGCGCGGGCCAGGCGCCGCATCATCGCGCGCAGGACCGGCTCCAGGCCGACGCGGCGGCCGGTCAGGGCCTTCAGGCTGGTCGCGCGCTTGAGCGTCGGGTCGTTATCGACGTTGACGCCCACGCCGACCACGAGCCAGTGCAGCGACTTCGAGTCCCCGGACGCCTCGCACAGGATACCGCACAGCTTGCGCCAGCGGCCGTCGGTGCCGCGCGCCAGCACGTCGTTGGGCGGCTTGACCGCGGTTTCGACGCCGAACTCTCCCAGCGCCGCGGCGGCCGCCGCCCCGCAGGCCAGCGAAAATTCGGCGAGCTTGCCCGGCGCGAAACGCGGCCGGATCAGCCAGGAGATGTACAATCCGCCCGGCGCCGAGCGCCAGCGCCGGCCCATGCGGCCGCGGCCCGCGCTCTGGCGCAGGGCCCAGACCAAGGTGCCGTCGGGCGCGCCCTCGTCGGCCAGACCGCGCGCGACGGCCTGGGTCGAGCCGGTCTCGGCGAGCTTGACGAGGCGGCGCACGCCGCGGGGCAGGGGGGCTTTCACGGCGTTCATCTTAGAATAAATTAGAATACGTCTCGTCTTTGCGGCACAGGAGCCTTCCCATGTCCACGAACACCGTCTCGGACCCGCACGTCTGGCGCTTTTTTCTGGCCGGAGGAACAGACCAGGTGCGTCTGGACCGCGCCGAGGACCTGCGCGCGCTGGGCGCGCTGGACCAGAAGCTGTGGGTGGCGCTGGGCTGTCCGGTCTCCGGATTGGAGTTTGATGAGAAGACCCTGCGCATGCTCGACGCCGACGGCGACGGGCGCCTGCGCGTGCCGGAGATCGTCGCCGCGGTGCGCTGGATCTCCGAGCGCCTCAAGGACGTCGGCGCGATCCATGAGGGGGCGGAGTCCCTGCCCTTGGCGGCGATCGCGGACGCCGACGAGGAGGGCCGCCGCCTGCTGTCCCTGGCGCGCGAGATTCTGCGCGCGGCGGGAAAAGCCGACGCCGCGGCCATCTCGGTGGCCGACGTCGCCGACACCGGAGCCTTCGTCTCGGCCACGCGCTTCAACGGCGACGGCGTGATCGTCCCGGAGTCGGCCGACGATGAGGCGACGCGGGCCTTGATCGCGGAGGTGGCGCGGGTCATGGGCTCCACGCCGGACCGCAGCGGCAAGCCGGGCGTCGATCAGGCGCGCGTCGACCGATTCTTTCAAGAGGCGCAGGCGCTGGCCGCGTGGCGCGAGCAGGGCCGTGCGGAGTCCGCGTCGGGGCCGCTGGGCGAGCGCACCGCGGACGCCTACGCCGCCTGCCGGGCCGTGCGCGCGAAGGTCGATGATTACTTCGCCCGCGCGCGGACCGCGGCGTTCGACCCGCGCGCGGCGGCGGCGCTCAACGGCGCGGAGACGGACTACGCGCCGCTGGCGGCGCGCACGTTGAGCGCGGACGTGCCGGAACTGGCCGGCTTCCCGTTGGCGCGAGTCGAGGCGGGACGTCCCCTGCCCCTGGGCGACGGAGTCAACCCCGCGTGGGCGGACGCCGTGTCGCGGCTACGCCGACAGGCCGTCGAACCATTGCTCGGTCCGCGCGAGACGCTGACGGAAGCCGAATGGCGCGCCCTTCTGCCGCGCTTTTCGGCGCAGGAAGCTTGGTTGGCGCGCAAGCCCGAGACGGCGGTGGAGAGCCTGGACGCCGAGCGCCTGAGCGCGATTCTGGCGGGCCCGGGGCGCGAACGTCTGAACGCGCTGATCGCCCGCGATCTGGAGGTCAAGCCGCAGTTCGACTCCCTGCTGGCGCTGGAGCGGCTGGTGCGCGGCCACCGCGACCTCTACCGCCTGCTGGAAAATTTCGTCTCCTTCGCGGATTTCTACGGACGCAAACGCAAGGCCGTCTTTCAGGCCGGCACGCTCTACATCGACGGGCGCGCCTGCGAGTTATGCGTGCGCGTCGACGACGTGGCCAAGCACGCCGCGCTGGCGGCGCTGAGCCAGACCTACCTGCTCTACTGCGACTGCGTCCGTCGCGGCGGCGCCGAGAAGATGAGCATCGCCGCCGCGGTGACAGACGGCGACAGCGACAACCTCCTGGTCGGCCGCAACGGCGTCTTCTATGACCGCCGCGGACGGGACTGGGACGCCACGGTGACGCGCATCGTCGAGCACCCCATCGGCATCCGCCAGGCGTTCTGGGCGCCGTATAAAAAGCTGATTCGTTTGGTGGAAAGCCAGATCGCGAAATTCGCCAGCGAGCGCGAGAAGGCCACGCATGACGCCGCGGCCGCCGGCGCGGCGGCGGTGGGCGCGGCGGTGGGCGCCGGCGCGCCGCCCAAGGCGGAGGCGTTCGACGTGGGCAAGTTCGCGGGCATCTTCGCGGCCATCGGCCTGGCCATGGGTGCGCTTGGCGCCGCGTTCGGCGCGGTGCTAGCCGCGCTGAGCCGTCTGGCGTGGTGG
Organism: bacterium; assembly: GCA_021782205.1. GTDB lineage: Bacteria > Elusimicrobiota > Elusimicrobia > UBA1565 > UBA9628 > GWA2-66-18. The sequence continues at coordinate 6,679 of JAJXVH010000094.1, forward strand.
CAATTGCCGTTGGCCGCCGCCGGCGCGGTGCTCCTCGTCTCCGGCCCGTCCATGCTCATCGCCGCGCTGAAGCTGCGCCAGCGCAACCTGGGCCCGATTCTGGACGCCAACGGCTGGGCGGTGAACGCGCGCGTTCGCATAAACATCCCGTTCGGCGGCGCGCTGACGAGCGTGGCGACCTTGCCGTCGGGAGCCGAGCGGGGGCTGGCCGATCCCTATGCCGAGAAGAGCGCGGCTCCCCGGTGGATCGCGCTGGCCGTTTTCGCGGCGCTGGCGGTCGCGGCGTGGCTGTTGGTCCGGCGTCTGCGCGGCGTTTAAAAGCGGATGCCGAACGAGCCGTACTCGACGGTGCCCAGTTCGCCCGCGCCGGCCTGCGCGTAGGACAGCGTGAAGCGGCCCTCGCTCAGGCCCAGGCCATAGGACAGGCTGGTGGCGGCCTGCGGGTCGAAGCTCCAGCCCGCGCGCACCGCGATGCGTCCCGTTTTGCCCAGATCGACGGCCAGTTCCGTGCCGACGGCGGGATAAGCGGCTTCGCCCACGGTCTTGACCTCGTCGACGGTGCCAGTCAGGCGCAGGGCCGTGTAGTAGCTGGCGGCGTCGCCGGGCCGCCACGCGGCCTCGTAGGCCGCGCCCGCGCGCTCGGTCATGGGCAGAGGGTCGGTCGCGCTCTCGAACTTGACGCCCGCACCGGCGTTCTGCACGGACGCGCCCAGGCGCAGGCCTTCCAGCGGCGTGGCCCACTGCGCGCCGGCGTCGCCGGCAAAGCCCGTTGCGCTGGCCTGTTGGGCCAGGTTCAGTCGGAACGCCTTGGCCATGACGCCCGCCGTCACGCCGTCGCCCAGAGGCATGGCCCAGCCCAGCATCGCGATCTCGTCCTGCTCGGCGACGACGGTGCTCTGCTGGCCGCTGGAGAAATTGAGTCCCACCGTGCCGGCGTTGTAGTACGACAAGCCCAGGAACGGCACGCCGTATTTGAGCGGCTGGGCGTAGCCGAGAAAGCCGTATTGGTCGGCCAGCACGCCGCTGTGGAAGCTGGTCTCCAGCTCCGGGGCCGTCGCGGCGGCCACGCCCGCGGGATTGACCCCCAGCGAGGAGATGCCGCCGTCGACGCCCGTGTAGGCACCGCCCATCGCGGCGACGTCGGCGGAGACGGGCAGGCGCAGGATCGCGGCACCCGCCTGCGTGGCCGCGTGCGCGGCGGGGACCGCGGCGGCGGCGACGGCGACGGCGACGAGAAAAGCGGCGCGCCTCATCGGATCACGACGATCTTCTGCTTCGAGTCGATCTTCTGGCTGGTCACGTGCAGGACGTAGACTCCGCTTGGCGCGAGCGCGCCGGAGGAGAAGGTGCCGTTCCAGGTCAGGTTCAGCGTGCCTGGGGCCTGGGGTCCGTCGTAGAGCGTGGTCACGCGGCGGCCGTCGATGGTGAAGATGCGGGCGGTGGTCTGGCCGGGATTGTAGATGGTGATCGCGATCTTGGTAGAGGTCGTCGCGGTGCGCGGGCTGAGCAGGTTGTCGAGCAGGGTCACGTTGCCGGGCTGGAAGGTGATCTGGAACGCGCTCGGCAAGGTCGTCGAGGTGCCGTCGGCGTTGGTCACGATCAGATCGCGCGGCCCGGGCACGGCGCCGACCGTGTTGATGGTTCCGATCAAGGTCTCGTCGTTGACCGTCGAGACCGAGAAAGGGGTGATGTTCGGCGCGCCAGCCGCGACGAGTGCGAACGAGGCGCCCGGCGAGAATATTTCTCCGGAGATCGTCACCGCGGCGCTCGACACCGTGTTGTCCACGGCGGCGGGCGCCACGGAGACCGGCGCGGGCTCGCCGGTCAGCGAGGAGTCCGCATCGTAGGCCGAGCGCGCGGGCTTGTATTCGCCGTAGTAGAGGCGCCAGCGGAAGGTGTCGGTCGAGCGCGTGGGCGCGGCGCCGAACAACGCGCTGGCCGCGAGAGTCGAGACTCGCACGCCGGTCTCCAGCGTGAAGCCCGTGCCGCTGTTGTCGGCGGAGAGCGCGCTGAGGATGCTGGTCGCCGTGGATTGCCCGATGGCCGGCTCGGTGAAGAACAGGCGCACGCGGCCGTCGGTCAGTTCCGACGCGCCGACCTGGTAGGCCACGGTCGCCACGGCGACCGCGGGGGACGTCCAGGTCAGTCCCTGGTCGGTCGATTCGGTGGTGTAGATTTCCCGGGCGGCCGGATCGGCGGCGCCGTCGACGTTCTGAACGTAGTACATCCGCCACGGCCCGCCCTGAAGGGCGACGACGCTGGGCGAACCGACGTAGGCCGCGCCGCCGTTGGCCTGAATGCGAACGCCGGCGTCGTTGGTCCAGTTCAGTCCGTCGGTCGATTTCGCGCTGACGATCTGGTAGGACGCGCTCGACGTCTGGATGGAGTATTCCATGCGAAAGCCGCCGCTGAGCGCGGCCACCGCGGCGCCGGTGATGAAGGCCGCAGAGACCGAGGGCAGGGTCGTCGTGCTGACGTCGCCGCCCGTCGCCTCGGGGGTCCACGCGGCGCCGTCGGGCGACTGCGCGCTGCGCACCGCGTAGGCCGCGCTGGAGCCGTAGAGGTAATACAGCCGGATCGGGTAGGCGGTGGGCGGGGACACGGGGGCGATGCACAGCGGCAAGGCGCTGGAGACGGACACGTTCGTTTCCGGGTCGAACTGCGGCGTCGCGCGTGCGCGTGCGGCCGTCAATAGAAACAGCGCCGTGCACGCGCGCGCGGCCGTCGATCCCCAGTTCTTGTTGGTCATGGTGCGCCTCGCGGCGGCTCGGGCGAGATTATATATATAAGCGGCCGCGGATCGCGGC
>JAJXVH010000016.1 GCA_021782205.1 bacterium
CGCGCGGCCGGCCGCGCCGGACGCGTTCGCGGTTCGATTCGTCGAGGAGAATTTCAGGTGAGCGCCAAGATCTACCGCACCGTGCACGAACTCAAGGGCTTCTCGCTGAAGAACTGCCCGCCCATGCCCCTGCCCTCCGGCGCCTTGATGTGCGCGCCGGACCACTATCAAGTCCTCGCCGTCAAAAATCCGTACATGGCGGGCCACGTCGGCGCGGTGGACCGGGCGCGCGCGCGCCGGCAGTGGGAGGACGTGCGCGAGGCCTTCGACGCGGCGGGCTGCCCGGTCTCGCTCATCGAGCCGGTGCCGGGCCTGGAGGACATGGCGTTCTGCGCCAATCCGTCGCTGGCCGGCACGCGCCCCGACGGCGAGCGCGTCGCCCTGCTCTCGGCCATGCGCCATCCCTCGCGGCGGCGCGAGGCCGACGCGTTTGAGGCGTGGTATAAAACCCGCGGCTACCGCGTGGTCAAGCTCAAGGCCGGCGGCCACGACACGTTCGAGGGCTCCGGCGACGCGGTCTGGCATCCGGGCAAGCGCCTGCTGTGGGCCGGACACGGTTTTCGTTCGGATTCGGAGACCTTCGCGCAGGTCGCGCGCGCCTTCGAGACGCCGATCATCCAGTTGAAGCTCGTCAACGCGCGTTTTTATCATCTGGACACCTGCTTCTGCCCGCTGACGGGCGAGTCCGTGCTGATCCATCCGGCCGCGTTCGACGCGGCCAGCCTGGAGCTGATCCTGAAGATCTTCCCGATCGTCGTCACCGCCAACGAGGCCGACGCGGGCGCGCGCATGGCCTGCAACGCCGCCGTCGTGGGCGGACGCACCGCGATCATCCAGAAGGGGGCGACCACGGTCGCCAATCACATGCACGCGCTGGGCCTGGGCGTGTGCGAGGTGGACACCTCGGAATTCATCAAGTCCGGCGGCAGCGTCTACTGCCTCAAGCAGTTTCTTTTCGACCGGCCGGCGGCGCGCTGACGCCGGCGTCCAAAACGCTACAATAGAACCGTCGCTCCCGCACCGATAGACGCAAGGAGGTCGCACCATGGCGAACCTGAACAAAGTCATGCTCATCGGCCGTCTCACCCGCGATCCGGAGATCAAGACGTTCGGCAACGGCGGCAAGGTGGCCAACGTGGGCTTCGCCGTCAACAACCGGCGCAAGAACAAGGACACCGGGCAGTGGGAGGACGCGCCGGTGTGGGTGGACTTGAAGGCCTTCAACCGCGAGACCGGGCGCAAGCTCGCGGACCTGGTGGAGCAGTCCCTGCGCAAGGGCCAGCAGGTCTACGTGGAGGGGCACCTCGTCCTGGAGGAATGGGCGGGCAAGGAAGACGGCAAGAAGCAGTCGAAGATGGTGGTCTACGTCGACGATCTACAGTTCCTCGAGAAGCGCGAAGGCGGCGCGCCGATGAAGTCGGCCGGCGCGGCTTCCGCGTCCGGAGGCGACGGCGGCATCGAGGAAGTTCCGTTCTGACTCCGAAGTGCTATCATGGCCGCAGGGCAGGTGGCGAAACTGGCAAACGCAGCGGACTCAATAGCATGGGTCTCCCCGGAGGCGACTCCGGGGTCATAAATCCCTCAAACTCGGGGAACGCTAAACCTTCGCAGGGCCTTGAGAAGGCAAGCCAATCCCGAGCCAAGGCTCCGAACGTCGGAGCAAGGTGTAGAGACTAGACGGGGGATGCGCCTCGCGCGCAAAGGGATAGTCCACGCCCCGCGGAAACGCGGGGGTCGCGTGTAAAATCCGCCGGTCGCAAGGCCTTGTGGGTTCGAGCCCCACCCTGCCCATGGTTTCGCGTTTGGTATGATGTCGGCCTCATGAAGATCGCTCCTCAGGCTTGGCGCTTCGTCGTTCCCGCGGCGGTCGTCGGCGCCGCGGGGTTCTGGCTGTGCGGCCGGGCGGGGGGAGCCGTCGCCGGGGGCTTGATCGCGGGGCTGGCGCTGGCTTTCGCGGGCTTCTCGCTCTATTTCTTCCGCGACCCCGAACGGCCCTTGCCGACGGACGCGGCCAAGCTCTACTCTCCGGGCGACGGGACCGTGCTGTCGGTCGCGCGCGAGGGCGCGGACGGGACGACGACGCTGCGGATATTTTTATCCGTGTTCAACGTCCACGTCCAGCGCGCGCCGTGCGCGGGGGCGGTCGTTCAAGTGGAGAAGATCGACGGGTCGTTTGCGGCCGCGATGAAGGACGAGGCGAAGGCGAACGCGCGCGTGGTCATGACTCTCGATCCCGGCGACGGTCGAGGCCGTGTCATAGTCGAACAGATCGCCGGCCTCATCGCCCGCGTCATCGAGTGCTGGCCCAAGGCCGGGGAACGCCTGGCCGCGGGCGCGCGCTACGGCATCATCTATTTCGGCTCCCAGGCCGCCGTGCGCTTTCCGGCGGACGCGAAGTGCACGGTCAAGCCCGGCGATACGGTGACGGCGGGCGTGACGGAGATCGGGGAATGGACCGGCAGTCGCTGAAGCGCGGCGGGCGCGTGCTGGCGCCGTCTTTGTTCACGCTCGGCAACATGGCCTGCGGCTTCTACGCGCTGCTGTCCTCCGTGCGCGGGGAGTTCGTCTCTTCGGCGACCGCGATCATCGCGGGCATGGTCTTCGACGCCTTGGACGGGCGCGTGGCGCGGCTGGTGCACGGAGAGTCCTCGTTCGGCGTGGAATTCGACTCGATGGCGGACTTCCTGAGCTTCGGCGTGGCGCCGGCGCACATGATGTACGCGTTCATTTTGAAGGACTACGGCGCGTGGGGCTATCCGATGGCGTTCGTCTACGCGTTGTGCGGCGGGCTGCGCCTGGCGCGCTTCAACGCGATGGCGCACGACGGCGCGGGCTCCAAGACGCACTTCACCGGCCTGCCCATCCCCGGCGGCGCCGGGTTCCTGGCCAGCTTCGTTCTTCTCTATCAAATCATCGAGGAGGGCCGTCCCGCGCACACCTGGCGTCTGCTGATGGACCAGATCCCGCTGCTGTACGGTCTGGCGCCGTTCATGACCATCGCCATCGCCTTGCTGATGGTCTCGACGATTCCCTACCCGGCCTTCAAGCAGCCCGGCGTCCTGCGGCCCAAGTCCTTGCCCGCGATCCTGCTGCTGCTCTCCATCGGCTTCCTGCTGTTCTACTACCCGCTGATGGTGATCTTCGTGGTGTTCTTCTTCTACGTGCTGATCGGACCCGTGTCGCTGGTGACGCGCCTGATCGGCCGCGCGTTCGGCTGGCGGCCGGTGCCTCCGCACGAGTTGACGCACGAAAACGACGGAGATCACCTGTGAACGCCGAACTTCCCCTGCGCCGCCTCGACCCGGCGGCCGTCCTGCCCACGCGCGCGCATGAGGGCGACGCGGGCCTGGATCTTTATGGCCTGGAAGACGCCGTGCTGGACCCCGGCGCGGGCGCGCTCCTGCGCACCGGCGTGGCCGTCGCGGTGCCCGTGGGCCACGTGGGACTGATCTGCGACCGCTCGTCTCTGGCGCGGCGCGGCCTTAAGACCGCGGGCGGCGTCATCGACGCGGGCTACCGCGGCGAACTGGGCGTGCTGGTCTGGAACCTGTCGCGCGAGCCGCAGGCCGTCAAGAGGGGCGAGCGCATCGCCCAGCTGCTGATCCTGCCCATCGCGACGCCGTCGCCCGTGGAGACCGGGGAGCTTGACGCCACCGCGCGCGGCGCCGGCGGCTTCGGCTCCACCGGCCGCTGACGCTTTCTTTCCTACTTCTTGCGCATGAACAGAGGCGGGCCCTTTTGGATGCGGCCCGGGTGGGAATTGGCGCCGGTCAGCACGTCGTCGGCGGTCAGCGCCTCCGGAAACTGACGCACGCCCAGCTGCAGGTGCATCTCCGCGGCCTTGCGCGGCATGAACGGCTCGATCCAGCCGGCGACGATGCGCAGCGAGTGGATCATGTCGAAGAGGACGAGCTCGCACTTGACCTTGTCGGTCTTGGCCAACTTAAAGGGCTCGGTCTTGGCCACGCGCTCGTTGAGCGAGCGGATGACCTCCCAGATGACCTCCAGCGCGCCGTGGAAGTCCAGCGCGTCGATCTTCGCGGAGATCTCCGGCGCGCGGGGAGCCACGTGCGTGAGGTGGAAGTCGTCGCTCGGCGAGCCCTTGACCGGCATGCGGCCGTCCAGGTAGCTGTCGACCATGGTCTCGATGCGGTAGAGCAGGTTGCTCAGGCCGTCGACCAGCTCCGAGTTGTAGCGGTTGCGCAGCGCGTCGGCTGAAAAATCTCCGTCGTTGCCGAACTGCATCTGGCGCAGAAGAAAGAAACGAAACACGTCCGTGCCGTACTCGCGGGTGACTTCGTAGGGATCCACGAAGTTCCCGGCGGACTTGGACATCTTCTTGCCCTCGGCCGTCCACCAGCCGTGCGCGAAGACCTGGCGGGGGAGGGGGAGTCCCGCGGCCATCAGCATCGCGGGCCAGATCACGGCGTGGAAGCGGTAGATCTCCTTGCCCACGATGTGGACGTCGGCGGGCCACAGATCGTCCGTGCCGGCGGCGGCCGACCAGTAGTTGATCAGCGCGTCGAACCAGACGTAGATGGTGTGCGACTCGTCGCCGGGCACGGGGATGCCCCACTTCACTTTTTGGCGCGAGACCGACAGGTCCTGCAGGCCGCCCTCGACGAAGCGCAGGATCTCGTTGGCGCGGTGAGCGGGCGCCAGGAAGTCGGGGTGCGCGGCGTAATGCTTCAGCAGCGGCTCCTGATATTTGGAGAGCTTGAAGAACCAGCTCTCCTCTTCCACCCGCTGAAGCGGCTTGCGGCATTCCGCGTTCGGGCAGAGGCGGCGGCCCTTGTCATCCTCGGGCGCTTCCGTCTCCGTGAAGAAGGTCTCGTCGGAGACGCAGTACCAGCCCCGGTATGTCCCTTTGTAAATGTCGCCTTTTTTGATCAGAAGCGCGAACAGCTCCTGAACCTTGTCCTCGTGGCGCTTCTCCGTGGTGCGGATGTAGTCGTCGTTGGTGATGTCCAGGTGCTTCCACAGTTCGCGGAACTTGGCCGAGGTCATGTCGCAGAAGTCGAGGACGTGCTTGCCCGCGGCCTTGGCGGCCTCCTCGATCTTCTGGCCGTGCTCGTCGGTGCCGGTGAGCAGGTGGACGGGCGCGCCTTGGGCGCGCTTGTGGCGGGCCAGCACGTCGGCGGCGATGGTGGTGTAGGCGTGGCCCAGATGCGGGGCCGCGTTGACGTAATAGAGCGGCGTGGTGATGTAGTATTTTTTCATGGAGAGGGGGTCAGCGCGCGCTCTCGGCTTCGAGCGCGGCGAGGGTGAGGACCAGCTTGGGGTCGGCGTTGGCGCGCAAGGCGGCGCGCAGTTTTTGCAGTTCGCGCAGCGGGCCTTCCACGGCGGAAAACGGGACGCGGCCGTCCAGGTGCTTGAGGCGCAGGCGCTGGCCCAAGGCGAACAGCGCGCGCTCCACTTGCGCGCGCGCGGCGGTCAGGTCCCGCGGCAAGGCGTCCGCGGCCGAGACGGCGGAGAGCGGCCCGCCGCCCTCCGGCAGGGGCTCGTCGTCGGCCAGTTCAAGGGCCCGGCCGGCCGAGCCGTCGCAAACCGCGGCCAGCGCGGCGGCGCGCGCGGGCGTCTGGCCGCGGCCGATGAGTATTTTCTCGACCACGGCGGCGGGAAGCGGGCCGAAGGTCACCGCAAAACAGCGCGAGGCGATGGTCCGGGGCAGGCGCTCGCGCTGGGAGGCGCACAGAATCCACAGCGTGGCGGCGGGCGGCTCCTCGATGATCTTCAAGAGCGCGTTGGCGGCCTCGGCGCCCAGCTTCTCGGCGTCCGGAATCACGGCGACCTTCCAGCCGTCCAGGAAGGGCTTCATCTCCATCTCGGCGCGCAGGCGGCGCACCGTGCCCACCTTCAGCGTCTTCTGCTTGGCCGGCTCTTCTTCTTCGAGCGCCGCCTGGTAGAATTCGTCGGCCACGCGCACGTCGGCGTGGGTGCGCGCATCGACGCCGCGGCAGTCGGGGCACTCGCCGCAAGACGCTTCTCCTGTAAACGGCTTCTGGCGGCAGACCAGCGCCTTGGCGAACTCCAGCGCGGCCAAGCGCTTGCCCACGCCCTCCAGGCCCACGAACAAAAGCGCGGAAGGCAGGCGTCCGGAGGCGAGAAGTCCCTCCAGTATTTTCGTCGCGCGGGCTTGGCCCAGGACCTTGTCGAGCCTCATCGCGCAAGCCTGAGCGCGCGCGAAAGGATGTCTTGGTGCAGGTCGTCCTGCGCGCGGCGGCCGTCCAGCAGTACCGTGCGCGGCGCGCGCGCCAGGCGCCGGTAGCCGGCGCGCACCAGGTGGCGAAACCGCCCCGGCTCGCGCTCCAGGCGGTCGTGCGCGCGCGCACGGTCGCGGCGGGCGAACTCCGCGTCCGGCACGTCGATGACGACCGTCAGGTCCGGGCGCAGGCCGCCGGTCGCGTAACGGCTGAGCGCGCGGGTCAGGGGCAGCCCCAAGCCGCGGGCCAGCCCTTGGTAGACGTCCGTCGACAAGGTGTAGCGCTCGGAGACGACGACCCGTCCCGCGGCCAGAGCGGGAAGAAGTTTTTCCCGGGTGTGCTGCGCCCGCGATGCCTCATAAAGGAAAAGCTCGGTCAGCGGGTCCACCGTCAGCGCGGGGTCCAGCAGGACGCGGCGCACGGCTTCGGCCACGGCGGTGCCGCCGGGCTCGCGCGTGTGCAGGACCGTCAGGCCGCGCGCCTCCAGAGCGCGCGCCAACAGACGGGCCTGGGTGGATTTTCCGGATTTGTCAGGACCCTCCAGCACGATGAACAAGCCGCGGCGGCGGGCCATGCGGAGAATTTTACAACTTTACTATTCTTCGGTGCTATCGAGCTGGCGGCCCCCTCTCTCCCAGGGCTATGGATCTAGTTGCAAACCGTCTGACAGCGGGAATTTGGCGGCACGGGACGTTCGTTCGACAGGGGGGGCTTCTTTAAATTGTAAATATTACATGAACCCCTTGACATGTCTAAGAGCAGGGGCTACACTCGTACTGTCGAGCGTTGATGCGTAGTTGTGTCAAGTGGTACGTCGAAAGTCGAAAGGAGGCGAAGTCGTATGAAAACGATAATGCTTGCCGTTGCGTTGACTGCCCTTGCGGGTCCTGTTGTTGCTCGGGCGGCTGTCGCTCCGGGCGTTACCCCTGTCGCGGATGCCCCGGATTCTTCGGATAAGGGTGACCGTGATGGGCGCAAGGATAGTCCGGATAAAGTCGCACCGGACAAATCGAACGAGGATGCCGATACGAACGACGAGCGAGACCGGAAGAGTTGGGATGTGAAAGACAAAGATGGGGAAGGGAAGGATGCTCCGGATCAGTCAGAGCGTGACGCCAAAGCGGCGAAGGACGCGGCCGACAAGGGCAGTTAAGCCTAATCCCGAGAATTGGCCCCCGCGCGATCGCGCGGGGGCCTTTTGGGCCTTGTAGTTTTCTGTGCCCGTACGGGTTGCGGGCATACACTCCGACAGGTGCCGTGGTTTTGTTTAATATCGGGTGATTGAAAGTGTCGGCGCGCCGCGCCGGTTCCGGTTCTTAACGGCAGGCTTCGTCCTGATGTTGACTCTGTCGCCGTACGCGATCAACGCGTGGCGTACGCCGCCGGGGCAGGTTTACGCCTGGATTATCCCGCCTTATCCGGCCGACGCCTACGCCTATCGAGCGTGGGCAATGCAGGCCTACAACGGCCGTTGGATTTTCTCGCTCAAATTCACGGCTTCGCCGAATCCAGCGGTTATTTTTCTGCCATTTTTTTTGATAGTGGGGAAGCTGGCGCGTCTGAGCGGCGCGGACATCGGGTTGGTTTTTCTGCTGGCTAAGTCCATCGGAGTCTGTCTCTTTTTTGCGGCGTTCTTCGCGTTCCTAAAGCAATGGCGCTTGACGCCGTCGCAATCCATTGCCGCGACTGTTTTCGTCGGCTGCGCCGCGGGACTGGGCGGGCTGGCTCCGTTGGTGTTTCCGGCGGGCCTGCCTCTGACTTGGACTCCGGTCGACGCGTGGCTGGTCGATTCGAATACATTCTGGTCTTTGCTCTGGAACCCGTTGTATCCGTACTCATTGGCCTTGATTCTGACGGCCGTCGCCTGCGCTGATCGCGGCGCGCGTGACTGCGACGCTGGTGCGGCCTGGTCGAGCGGGTTGTGCCTGGGTATGTTGGCCCTGTTGCACCCATACCCTTTGGCGGTTCTCTATCCGCTTCTGACCGCGTTGTGCATCGGGCGTCGGCCCAAAGGATGGCTACCAATCTTGGCGAGGATCATTGTTGCGTCTTTGCCCACCGCCGGGTACGTCGTCGCGGTCGCTCTCCTCGATCCCTTGATGCGCGCCCACAACACATTGGGAACGGGAGGAACGGTCGTGCTGTTTGCCTATGCGTCGGGCTTCGGACTGCTGCCGTGGTTGGCGGTTGCGGGAGCGGCGGCTGGAGGACGCGAGTTCCTCTGTCGGCACTGGCCGCTTATATTGTGGGTCGCGCTCTCGGCGGCGTTGTGTTCAAGTCCGCTGTGGCTCCATAATAAATATATTTTTGGGGCGCACTTGCCTCTTTGTCTTCTGGCCGGAGCGGCTGTCGACCCGCTATTGGCCCGCTTCGGCTGGCGGCCGTCGCGCGCTGCAGCTGCCGCGGTGTTGGCGTTTGCGGCGATGCCGTTGACTCAGTTCGTCCACCTGCGCGAGGCTGTGACCGCGGTCACTGAAAACTCGGACGGGGAATATAGGATCAGCATCGGGATGAAGACTGCTCTCGATTTCCTTCGCGCATACAGCCGTCCTCAGGACGTCGTTTTCGCTGAACCTAGGACCAGCGGTAAAATTTGCGCGTATTCAGGAAACACGGTTTTTTGGGGCCATTGGGCGCAGAGCGTCGATTTTGACGAGCGCCAGGATTGGATCATGGGAGTTCTCGCGGCCGATTCCCCGCTGACGCCGGAACAGAGGCGGCGGCAGTTCTGGGACGCGGGCATGAACTACATATTCCTGGATGGCTCCTGGAGGAAATTGTTTAAATCCGAGCCAGCGGCCGCGCTCCTTCTCGGTGCGGAAAAAATTTACGGAAGCAACGAAGTCGACATTTATCGCCGCGCCGGCGACGCCAGCTCCTTGGCGAACACCGACCTCCAGGATTCTAGCGCGGCCACTTCGTCTGGGGCACCGATTTCGCGTCGATAGCGGAGGATCTCGGCATCCACCGCTGAAAGCTTGACCCGACCTGAAATCAAGAGTAGGCCCAGGTGATGGAGGTCTTTCGGATAGATCAGCTTGTATTCGTGCCGGTTCAGCCATTGCGCCGGCACCGTCGCGCGCCGTACAAAGATCATTGCGCCGTCGCCCCAATAGACGAGTGCCCACGTTTTTTTCGGCCAGGTATACACGCTGAAAGGGCGGCCGATGACGTCCCAGGGGTAGCGGACCATTAGGAGCGTGTCTTCGGTGAGAGCCAGTTGGACTCCGCTCGCTTCGATGAAGCGCATCCAAGACTTGGGGTTCCTCTGGGCGGCATCGACCGTCGCCAGCAGGTCGATGAAGATGTATCGGCCATCGATGAAGACCTTGTAGTCCGGCGCGAGCGCATAGCCGATAAAGCCGCCCCAGGAGTAGGTGTTGTAGAGTCGCAGTTTGGACAGCGCTGATTTTTCCCGGCCCAGGAATTCGATCGCGCGGCGCGGTCCTGGGTCCGCTACGGATTTAGGCCAGCCGTAGAATCCCCGGCGCAGCGCGACGGCGCCGCCGCGCCAGACGATCGCGGCGATCATGCAGGCGGCTGCCGCCGCGAACGCGCGGCGGCGCAGAATGCCCGTGCGGTTCCAGGCGGCCAAACCCAGCGGGTAGACGACGAGGATTGTGTAGACCGTGCTTCGCGTGGAGCGCGAGCCAAGAACTCCGAAGACCAACAGCGCGGCGACGTGCTCGGGAGGGAGTACGGAACCCTGTCGCAGATCCAGGAGTATGCCCGCGAACGAAAATAAAACGAGCGGCCAGTAGCCGGACAAGGAATGAAGCAGGAAGTCCGGGCGAGCCCACTCATTGATTAAATCCTGGAGCTGCGGCATGTGCATCCAGTGGTCGACCAGCACGCCGTAGAGAGCGGCGCCGTATGGGTTGACAAGAGTTCCAGCGAAGCCGGCGGCGGCCGCGGCACCCGCCGCGGGAACGACCTCATCAGGCAGGTGCGTCAGTTCTCCCAGTCCGTAGCTCGCGCACAGAATCAGCCCCGCGACGAAGCCGGCGTGAAGATTGGCCCAGATCACGTATAAAGGCACGTGGAGCGCTGCGAACGCCGCGGCACTCAATCTTCGGTCGCCCAGGCGGCGGCGCTCTAAAATGTGGAATTGGAGCAGAAAAAACAGCAAGGAAAACATTTCGGGGCGCACGCCGAACAGAGGGAACAGCGCGGCCGTGAAGGCCGGCGCCGCCAGCGCGTCCCAGGACTTTGGCGTATGCCAGCGGCGCAGCAGCGCCAGCATGAGCAAAGTCAGGCCGCCCAGCGCGGCGGCGCGCGTCAGCCAAAGTGCCGCCGTCCCGCCCAACTGATTCAAACCGTAAAAGATTAATTCCGAGCCCCATTCGAAGTCGAGCCAGGGCCGTCCTCCCGCCGTCCACGAAAGAAAGTCTCGGTGCGCGAAGGCGTGCGTGGAGAGCATCTGGCGCGCGGCGGACAAGTGCCAAGGCAGGTCCGGGTCGCGAATGGAGATCAGGGAAATCAAGAGTGCGGCGGCCATTCCTGCCCAGTAGTATGCCCACTGCCGCGGTTCCTCGGAAGTCATTGACGCGCCTCTAGGGCCAGGCAACGGAGCTGGCCGGGACTTTTTGCCAGGACTTGCGGACCAAGACGACGTTGAGCGTCGGCAATTGAATTGTATCGTCGTAATAGATGCCGCAGAAAGAGTCTAGGCTGGCCCCGTTCGAGGTGACGCTGCCGTTGACCCATACCGCGCCGTTGAAGTCCATGAAGCCGTTCGTGGTGATGGACAGATTTTTTCCCACATAGGTGAACCCGCGTACGCCGACCGTGTTCTTCCAGCCGTGTATAGCGCTGCCGGGAAAATTCGAAGAGTCTGTGCCGAAATGCCAGAGCGCGGTCGTTTGGTTCATGCCGTAGTCGGCGGGATATTCTCCGATCGCGGACGTGTCGTAGGTGCCGTAGGTCAGCCTGTTCATTTCGGCGGCGGCGTTGACGGGCACGTTGTTAGTGTAGTCGTAGTCTCCCGTGGCGTCGAGGGTCAGGTTGCCTCGAACGATTAGGGTTCCGCGTAGGCCGATCGCCGTGGTGGCTCCTGTATAGGTCATGGCGTAGTATTGGTCGCCACCGAGGGTCAAATCGCCGTCGTAATACCAGGTATAAGAGTTATTCGGATCTTTGCAGGCTCCCTGCGGATGATTGCACGAGGCGGAAAAATGCAGGCTGTCGTTGGCTCCTATGTTCCCGCAGTGGGGTGCTCCCGTGTAAACGGGAGCGCTCCCGGGGCTATTGGTCGCGAATTGACGGCGGGTGTCCCAGGGTGCGGGCCCGACCGCCGTGTACGTCGTTCCAGGAACGCTGTAGGACGTGCTAGTGGCGCAGCCGTAGACGTTGAGGGTGTGGGTGGCGTTGGCTTGGGCGCGCAGGGTCGCAAAATCCAGGATCGGTACCTCCGGGACGTACTGGTAGTTCGACCACCATTCGATGCCGTCCGTGTTGGGCGGGTTGGGCCAGGTGACGTCGCGCGGATAGTTGACCGAATCGTTGCTACTGACGTCGCCTTTGGCGTATTTGCGCGGGAAATAACGAAAGGCCGTGACGTCGTCGGCCAAATAGATGTTGCCTTGGGACATGATCGGCCCCCAAAGTGGGCACATTCCCATATTCATGACGGCGCCTTGGGAGGCCATCAGCGGGCCGTAGACCGCTTGGTTCTGAAATACTGTGGAGATGGCCTGCGTCTGCTGGGTCTGGTTGTCGCGGCCCTCGCCCACGATCACCACACTGCTGCTGACGCCGACTCCCACGACGCGGGAAATCTTGATGCGGTAGCTGCCTCCTGGGACGTCGGTGTAGGTGGCGTCGAAGTTGTAGCCGGCCACCGGGGTGCCGCTGAGGACGAGCTGTTGCCATATCGCGACCGAACTCTTCGCCTTCCACATCCCGCGTTCGACGGCCGCCTGTGCCAAGTTGAAGGCGACCTCCGTTTTTTGGTTCTGCACGGATTGTTTGGTTTCCAACTGAACCCACTGGACCAGGGCCGGCACGATAATGAGGAGCACGAGAAGGAGCATGATCACACCGACGAGCACCTGCCCGCGAATGTCTCGAGTCTGACTCATGGGTTCATCACCTGTATTTGTTCCGACGCCATATGCAATGCCTTCGAACGGCCTTGGTAGATGTTTTCCTGCAAGGTCAGTGCCACAGACAAGATCGTCATGTCGTCCGAGCGCGGTAAAGTGAAGGCCAAATATTGCACGTGGTTGCTGAGTACAGTCGCGCCACCGTTGACGGACTGGATCAGTTGGGTTCCGTTCTGCCAAAAAGTCAGGGTTGGGCCGTTCAAAATCGTGAACGTGATCCGGGAGTAGAACGGCTCAGTCGGCGAAGCGCTGTCGATGACGATGGTGCTGGCCTGCGCTTGGCGCACTTCGCTGGTAATCACGTACATCGCGGCGCGCGCCTCCCTCTGGATGTCCGCCTTTGCATTAGCCATGATGAAGTAGCGATTGACCTGAAGCAACATCCTGGCACCTACGGAGGCGAGTATTCCCAGAATGACGACGACAAGCATCACCTCGACGAGGGTGTAGCCGCTGGGATGCTCTCGGCGTCTCACCATGCGAAGTTCTGCGCCGTGACCGTCGAGCCCGCGAGTATGTTCACCCCGGTAATCTCCTTCCATTTTGTCGTGACGGCTCCCGTGTTGCTGACCGATGTATAGTAACCATAGATGTTGTAAGCCTGCGCGGGTATGGTGCTCTGGCGCACGCCGACGCTGTAAGTGCCGTCTTCTTGGCTGGAGGCCAGATAGATCGCCGATGATGTCAGCAAGCTTTTGCTGAGCTTCGGCGGGGCGGGCGGCGAGCCGCTGAGCGTGTTAGTCGTCACGACGATCAGTGCGCCGCTCGTGATGGGCTGGCCTGCGGACGTCACCGTGCCGGAGATGGTGCCCAGCGCTCCGGTCACGGTGAAAGTGGCGGACCACACCGTTCCGTTGTTGACCGTGACTAGAGGCTGCGCCGGCTGGGCAACCTCCAGTGTATTCAACTCCGGGACGATCTGATAGGCTCCGGTCGCAATGCTGACCGTGGTGAATCGTCCTTGTGGGTCGGTGACCTGGGTGTCTGCCGCGGCCCCGCTATTTTGGTTGATGGCCGAGACGGTGACGCCGGGCAATCCGTTGACGCCGTCGCGGGTGACGAATCCGGTTACTTGCCCGCCCTGCGACAGGATGAAGTTGACGCCGTCGATAATTTGGCCGGGGTACAGTACGGAGACTGGCGCGGAAGTTACCGCGACATAGTTGCCGTTGAGACCGTTGGGATTGGCCGTCACGTTAATGAGGCCCGTCGACACGCTTAGAATGTAACGGCCGTTGGCGGTGCTGGCCAGAGAATTGGATCCCGAGGCGCCTGGGCTGACCGTAATCGGGACAGGCGCGGCGATGGGATTGCCCAAGGCGTCGGTGACGTGTCCTGCGATGAAGCCGAGTTGCATCGGTTGATTGAGGAAAGTGGTGCTGCTGGGGAAATTGAAGTTCGAAGCTGTGGCGGGGATGACGACGGTGCTGTATTGGAGCGCATAAGCGCCGCTTGCGATCATGACGGTCCACGGCGCGCTCAGCGTCGACGTGGCGACGTCCATCAGTACAAAGCTTCCCACGGGCGGATAGCCGGAGGATACGATCACCGTGGGCGAGGAAAGTCCATCCGTGGCGGTTACGACTCCTCCGATGGCGGGACGGCCCGCTATCGGCAAAGTCACCGGACTGGAACTGTTGGACGGCGTAATCGGGAAACCTATGATGATCGGGGGATAAACGAAGTCGATGGAGCTGATGCCAGTGTCGTAGGCAGGCCCCCAGGCGCTACTCACGAAATTAGGGCTGGACGTTCGCACGATCTGCGTTGCGGGCAGGAAGCCGGTCGCCACGAAAGGGATGCAGTTGGGGGCGCACATCGGCGGGGTGTTCCCGTTATGCGTCCAGCCGACTTGGTCGATGACGGTGCCGGTGGAATTCGTGAGCCAGAGTTCGCCGCCGTGGCCTTGCTGGGACATGATCGCCATGACGGGCGGGATGGAGCCTGTGTTCCAAGTTGCCGGCGGGGTCGGGCAGTAGGTGCTCGAATTCGCATCGCTTTCGTAATAGGCGTCGGCTGTGATCGAAGCTCCATTGACCATGAACGTGGTGGTGTTGGCGATCACATAGTAGCCGTAGGCCGGGACTGCCGTGCTCACGTAGACGAGCTTGATCCCCCAGGTCGCGTTGTTGCAGGTCGATGGATCGCCGCAGCCGGGCGCGGATTGGAAATTGAGCTTGATATATGGCGAGGCTCCTATGACGCCCGACTGGATCGGGATCGGGCTGGCCGTCGGGTTGTAGAGTTCGACATACTGCGCCTGGAAGTTGTTGACGTTGGCTTGCGCGGTGGACACGACCACTTGGGCGATGACAAGATTGTTGTTCAGCCAGGCCGTCCCGGTCACCGTGCCTGAGGCCATCGCTACCATCGAGAAATTCTGCGTGATTGTGCTTGTTGGCGCTATGGTCGCGCTAAGATATTGGGTGAAATAACCGTGCGCGGAGGCGACCAGCGTATAGTTTCCCGGATCCGTGGCGATGCCGTATTGGCCCAGCGCGTTGGACGGGCTGACCCAGCCCTGGTTTTCCGCGACAGTGACGCGGCCTCCGGCGATCGGGGCAAAGGTCCCGGCGTCGGTCAGCGAGCCCACGAAATTGGAATTACTCGTGATCGTAAACGGGTTGCTGAGCACGGTGTTGAGGGAAAGAATTTTTTTTTGCCCCGCCTCGGTCCAGAGTACATAGCTTGTGACTTGGCGCATCCCAGTGTCGGGTGTTGTGGGCGGCAGGAGATTTAATTTGCCCGAGAGCTCGTTGACCACCTGCACGAAGGTAAGGCGCGTGTAGCTGACGCCGCCTTCCAGGATGGTCGTCGGCGGGAAGTATGTTGTGTCGTAGGGGATAGGGGGGGTATAGTCCGTTCGGTAGTTGATGGGGGTCGTGACGAGGACTTGATTGTAATTCAACTGCCCAAGAATTTGAAGTTGTTCCTGCGCCAGTCCGACCGCTACGGTCTTGTTCTTGGAAACTTGAGAGGCGCGTTGAATGCCCATGAAGGCGCTTATCAGGCCCACCACGCCGATCGTGAGGACCGTCATGGCGATCATCAATTCGACCAGGGTGGTGCCGCGCGTTCTGCTGCGAGGAGTTGAATAAATTATGTTTATATTTGCTTGGGAACACATATAAATTCGTGAGAGTATAGGCTGTTTCTCCGTCCAAATCAAGGGAAGAAAATAGAAATAATAATTGATTTCGACGCGCCGATTTAATACAATACCGGCACAATTCTTTGAAGGAGTCCTCTGTCATGTACGCGATCATCGAGACGGGAAGCAAGCAGTTGTGGGTCGTGCCCGGCGAGACCGTCAAGGTCGAGAAGCTGGAAGTCGAGCCCGGCGCGAAGCTGGAGTTCAAGGCCCTGTGGGCCGTGGGCGACGCGAAGGAAGGCGCCGAACCGGCCTATAGCCGGACGGCCAAGGTCACCGCGACCGTCGTCAAGCAGGACCGCGGGGCGAAGATCATCGTTTTCAAGAAGCGCACGAAGAAGGCCTACAAGAAGGTCAAGGGCCATCGGCAGTGGCTGACGTTCATTAAAATCGAGAACATCTCCCTCAACTAATCCATGGCACACACAAAAGCTCAGGGCTCCTCTTCCAACGGACGCGACTCCCACGGCCAGCGCCTCGGCGTCAAGCGCTACGGCGGCGAGGTCGTCAAGGCGGGCATGGTCATCTTGCGCCAGCGCGGCACGAAGATCCTTCCCGGTCTCAACGTCGGCCGCGGCAAGGACGACACCTTGTTCGCCAAGACCGCCGGCGTCGTGACGTTCGGTTGGGCGAAGAAGGACAAGAAGAACGTGTCCATCGTCGCCGCGGCCGCGAAGTAGAAATAAGTCCCCAGGTTTTGGGTCTGCCGGGTGATTAACTTCAATCCGATTCCTTAGTTGACGTAAGCGGCAAGGCTTGCCTGGTGCCTTTAGCGCGGAGAGCCGGATAGCCGCAATGCCTTGGGAAACCGGCAGTCGATGTCCGTTCAGGCGTTCGCGACGGCGACTGGGGGCTGGTTTCAACCATGACCGTGAGTGGCATTAGATCTCCCGATTGCTCTGTGCGTGTCTGGTCGAGGCAGTGGACTCGGACGGGACGAACCGTGAGCGCGGCGGCTGTCGTGTCGCTGGGTGTAGGCTTGCTGGTTTCGTCGCCCGCCGCCGCCCAATCCTCGGCGTCGTTGGGTCAGGTCTACACGTCGAGCGCCACGGCGGCGCATTACAAGCGTTCTATCTCTCGCCTGCTGGGCGAAGCGCCACCTGCGTCGCCGTCCGTGGTCACTCCGGTGGATGGAATCGTCGGTCCGCAGGGCCTTTCGCCCGCCGCGATTCCCGCGAAAGCGGCGTCGTCGGTCCAGGTGACCTGCCACTCGGCGCGCGGCGTCTGCCCGCCGCTCGGCTTTCATGGTCTGACCTCCAGCGGTCAAGTGATCGTCTACACGCAATCCGGCGCTCCGGTCAAAGCCTTGGCCGCCGACGCCTCCGGGGGTGCCGCGTGGGATGAGACCGACGCGGCCGGACACCCGGTTGCCGCCGGCGTCTACTTCGCGCAGTCGACGGGCGCGGGCAAGTCGCATTGGACGCAGATCACGCTCATACGATGATCCGATTGGCCGCCGCCGCCGTGCTGATGATCCTCGCGACCAGCGCCGTTCAGGCGCAGAGACTGTCCGCGCTCCCCGCGGGGACGGTGACGTCGACGGACACGGCGGGCGACGTGTACGCGGCGTGGCCCGCGACGCAACTGAACGGCGGGACGGCAGTGAACGTGGCGAAATACCCGGTGGGCGCCAGCGTTCCGCACTGGACGCGGACGTTCTCGCTGGGCGGTCTGAGCGCGCCGGGCGGCATCGGCGCGGACGCGAGCGGTTCAGTGTACGTGTCGGCGACGGATTTTATACTGACGGCGACGGCGCTGTATGAATACGACGCGAACGGTGTGTTCGTGAGTTCGCGGGCGGGGACGTATCCGGCGTCGCAGTGGCCGCTGGCGGGTGCCGTGGCGGTGGACGCGGGGCGAGGGGCGGTGTATGCGGCGACGACGTTCTCAGACCCGGCGCGCGGCGGCGCGACGGACGTGGCGATGCAGGCCTACGACGCGGGACTGAACCTGGTCAAGACGCAGACGCTGAGCGACGCGCCCGGGGTGAGCGATGAAAGCGCCTGGGCCGCGGTGGACGCGGCGGGCGAGGTGAGCGTGGGGGTGGCGCAGTGGGGTGCCGGAGCTTCTCGCAGTCCAAGTTCGTATCAGATCGCCGTGTTTAGCTCGGGACTTGCGCAGTTGCTGTCGCGGACGGCAGCCAAACCGTTCGATCCGGCCTTTCCCGTCTACATCCGATACGTTGGCGGCAGCGGACAGACCGTGGCGGTCAGCACGTCGTTTCCTTTGGCGCTGACGGCGCGGGAATTGGATATCAGCGGAGCCCCCGTGCAAGGCTGCTTCATTCAATTCAGCGTGACTTCCGGACCCGTGGGAGCGACATTCTCGTCGGCGCTGGCGATGACCGACGGCAACGGCATCGCATCCACGGTCATGACCGCGGGCGCGCAACCGGGGACATACACGGTGGATGCGACGGCAAGCCGGTGGATGTGCGCTGCCGATGGCTTGAGCTCCGCGGTATTCATCGAGACGGCGACGGCCGCCGCGCCGCCGCAGTTGGCGATGTCCATCTCGACGGGTGACGCGCAGATCGGGGTGGTGGGAAGCTCCGTGACGACGCCGCTGACGGCGCTCGTGCAGAGCGCGCCGGGCGCGCCTGCGGCGGACGTCGCGGTGGGCTTCGCGGTCTCGTCGGCGCCGGTCAACGCGACGGGACAGGGCGTGGTGCCGGCGAGCGCGGTGACAGGGTCCAACGGACTAGCTTCGACGGTGCTGACGCTGGGGAACGTCCCGGCGGACTACTACGCGACGGCGACGATCCCGGGCGGGAGCTCGGTCACGTTTCATGAGTGCGCGAGTTTGCCGAATGACAACTACAGTCAATTCGACTCGCGGTGGGCAACAGATGAATACGGCATATCCACATTCACGATTCATCAACTCGGGTGCGGTTTGACGGCGTTAGCAACCCTGAACAATTATTACCGCGACCATGGCTATCCGACAATACCCCAGACTAACCCCGAACTCTTTGACCAATACCTGGTCGCACATAATGATTTCAGACCCATAGTCGACAGACAGGGAAACATACTCCGGAGAACAATCCTTTCTTGGGACGGAGTGAACCAGTACTCGGGAGGGTTAATAAGCTATTCGGGATCTGAAACTATCGACCCGGCGACGGGGTTGACCCAATCCAGCATCCTAGCTGACGCCGACAATTACATCATCGCCAATGAGCCGGTTGTTTTCCAAGTAAACCATATACATTCCGATGGCAAACAGAATACGCACTTTATCCTAGTCGTTGGAAAGTGCGGGAGCCGCTATATTGTATCTGACCCAGCGGGGCTGCGTCATTTGTATGATCCGAATGACCCCAATTACGGCTTTGTGGGAATTCGCATATTCGATGGGCCGTAAGAGGTTTAACATGAAAACGGCATTATTTTATCTCATCATTCCGGGTATCTTCCCATCATTCGCGACAGCTTCAGGCAGAAGCTACATGGACATATCGCTAACGGATGGGCAATCTGCACAGGCGGTGTCTTTTACGGTCATGGATTCCAGCGGGCATATTACCGGACCGGTGGCGCGACAAATTCCTGGTTCTAGCTATGGGACCGAATCCATCGGAGATGACGTTGACGCAAGCGTGAATGATGCAGTTGTCGGATTCCATTTAGTCACGCCTCTCGCTGATACATACACGGTGTCTCTCCAGGCGGCAAAGAACTCATATTATCTTGTGACCGCGACTTTCGCGGATTCTGAAGGTGTACAGCAACCCGTTTCTCCGTGGTCGGGATTCCTGGTCGAGGGAACGACCGAAACCTTTAGAGTCAGCTACAACCCAACGCCCGGAAGCGCTGTGATGGTGGTCAAGGCCATATCATTTCAGGTTCTTCGCCGAGAACTGCAAGCCGCTTTCCAGTTGGGCGACATCGGCGGCAAGAAATTCGTTGAAGAGCTTGATGGCGTTCTTGCTCAGGGCGAGAAGGCCCTGGCGCGAACGAACCACGACCACGACAAACACAGCGACGCCGGCGACAACGACGGCAAGCGCGAGGCCGTGGCGAAGCTTCGCGAATTCATCGAGCGAGTCGAGAGCGCGGCGCGCACAAAGGACGACACCGGTAACATCCATGGCCATGACCGCAACGACGACGACCGCCGCTTCGCGACCGCGACAGCCGCGCAGAGCCTGACAGCCGACGCAGACGAGTTGATCGTGCAGTTGGGCGGCAAGCCCAATCCCGGACGGGATGATCGCGGCGGGGGGCGCCATTGAGCGAAACGATCACGGCGACGCTACGGCTCAAGAGGCTTCTTTTCCCATGAACTTCATCGACAAGGTCCGCGTGTACGCGGCCGCCGGCAACGGCGGCGACGGCTCCCTGTCGTTTCGGCGCCTGAAGTTCCTGGAGTTCGGCGGCCCCAACGGCGGCGACGGCGGCAAGGGCGGCGACGTGTGGCTGGAGGCCGCCGCGCGGCTGACCACATTGATGGACCTGCATTTCCGCCCGCACGTGGAGGCGCCGCGCGGCGGCCACGGCAAGGGCTCCAACAAGACCGGAGACTCCGGCGCGGACCTGGTGGTCAAGGTTCCCGTGGGCACCGTCGTCTACCGCGACGGCGCGCTGGTCGCCGACCTGTTCAAGGACGGCCAGCGCTGGCGCGCCGCCGAGGGCGGGCGCGGCGGGCGCGGCAACAACTCCTTCAAGACGCACGCCAACGTGGCCCCGCGCCTGGCCGAGAAGGGCGCGCCGGGAGAGAGGGCGACGCTGGACCTGGAGCTCAAGCTGCTGGCCGACGTGGGGCTGGTGGGATTTCCGAACGCGGGCAAGTCCAGCTTCCTGGCGCGCGTCTCCTCGGCCAAGCCGAAGATCGCGGCCTATCCGTTCACCACCTTGTCGCCGAACCTGGGCGTGGCCTGGCACAAGAACGTGAGCTTCGTCGTCGCGGACATCCCCGGCCTCATCGAAGGCGCGTCCCAAGGCAAGGGCCTGGGCGTGCAGTTCCTGCGCCACGTGGAGCGCACGCGCGTGCTGGTGCACCTGGTCGACCCGGCCGGCTACATGGGCGAAGAGCCGCTGGCCGGCGTGAAGACGATCGAGCGGGAGCTCAAGGGCTTCGGCGGCCGCCTGGCCGACAAGCCGAAAATTCTCGTCGTCAACAAGATGGATCAGCCCGAGGGCGAGGCGGTCTTCAAGGCGTTCAAGAAAAAGTACCGCGACCGCGTGCTGGCGGCGTCGGTGGCCACGGGCGAGGGTCTGGACGCCGTTCTCGACCGCGTCATCCAGGAGCTGGCCAAGCACGACGGCCCGGAGCTTTTCGAGGCGCGCGCGCCGGCAGAGGCGCTGCACAAAGTCGAGCAGGGCTTTACCGTGCACAATCTGGGCGGCGGCGTCTTCCAACTGCGCGGCCGCTTCGTGGAGCGCGCCAGCGCCATGCTCGACACCGCCCTTCCGGAGGCGGTCTCGCGCTACCAGCATACGCTCAAGCGCATCGGCGTGGACCGCGCGCTCAAGAAGGCCGGCGTGCGCAACGGCGACCGCGTGCGCTGCGGCGGCTTCGAGTTCGACTGGTCGGACGCGCCCCTGCGCAAGCTGCCGGTCAAGAAGGGCGACAAGCGCACGCGCATCGGAGTGGGCAAGAAGTGAGCGCGACGCTCAAGGAATACGAGGCGCGCCTGCTGGACGCCGCGGACGTGGACGGGGCCTACCGTTTCTGCCAGGACCTCGCCCGCCGCCATTACGAGAATTTTCCCGTCGCCTCCGGCCTGATGCCCCGGCGCCTGCGCCGGCACGTCGCGGCGCTGTATGCCTTCGCGCGCATCGCCGACGATTTTTCAGATGAGCCGGAGTATGAAGGAGTGCGCCGGGGGCGTCTGCTGGATTGGCGGCGGCAGCTCAACGAGATCGGCTCCAAGCCGCCGTCGCATCCGGTGTTTCTCGCGCTGGGCGCGACGCTGCGGGAACTGGACCTGCCCAAGCAGCCCTTCGACGATCTGCTCTCCGCGTTCCTTCAAGACACCGAAAAATCCCGCTACGCGACCTTCGACGAGGTGCTGGACTACTGTCGGCGCTCCGCCAACCCCGTGGGCCGGATCGTGCTGATGATCCACGGCTACCGCGACGAGGAGCGTTTCCGCTACTCGGACGCGATCTGCACCGCGCTGCAGCTGGCCAATTTCTGGCAGGACGTGTCCGTGGACCTGAAGAAGGACCGCGTCTACATTCCGGAAGAGGACTTCAAGGCGCACGGCTACTCCGAGGCGGACCTGCGCATGGGCGTGTGCAACGAGCGCTTTAAAAATCTGATGAAGTTCGAAGTCGCCCGCGCGCGCGCGTTGTTCGACCAGGGGCGCCCCCTGCCGTCGAAGCTGGGCTGGCCGCTGTCGCTGGAGATACGCCTGACGTGGCTGGGCGGACGGCAGATCCTCAAGCTGATCTGCCGCCAGGACTTCGACGTGCTCCGCGCGCGCCCGGCGCTCAAGAAGTGCGACTGGATTCCGCTGGCCGCCCGCGCGCTCGTCGGGGCATGAGCGGGGCGGAGCGCCAGTCGAGCTTCTTTCTCGGCTTCCTGCTTCTGCCGCGCGCCAAGCGTGAGGCGCTGGCGGCGATCTACGCCTACTGCCGCCTCATCGACGACATCGTGGACTCCGGCGCGCTGTCCAAGGACGAGGCGCGGCGCATGCTGGACTTCTGGCGCGCCGAGATCGGCCGCCTTTTCGACGGGCGCCCCACGCATTCCATTTCCGCGGCGCTGGTCCGCCCCATCGCGGACTACAAAATCCCGCGCGAGCCTTTCGACGAGATGATCCGCGGCTGCGCGCTGGATCTGGAAAAAACGCGCTACGAAAATATCGCAGAGCTGGAGAGCTACATGCGCGGCGTGGCGTCCTCGGTGGGCGTCCTATGCGTGCACGTGTTCGGCTGGGAGTTCACGCCGCGCGAGCAAATGGGGGAGTTCGCGCTGAACTTCGGCTACGCCTTCCAGTTGACCAACATCATCCGCGACGTGGGCGCCGACCTGGAATTGGGTCGGGTCTACCTGCCGCGAGAGGACATGCGTGACGCGGGTTATTCGGAGGAGCGCCTGCTCCTGCGCGAGCACGGCCCCGCCTTCGACCGGCTCATGGAGGGCCAATACCGCCGCGCGAAGGCCTACTACGCGCGCGCGCGCAACCGGGTGGATTTCCGCGACCGCCCGGCCCTTCTGCCCGCGGAGGTGATGGCCCACGTCTACGAGGGCCTGCTCGAACGGATCCGCGCGGATCAATTCCGCGTACTGCACCGCAAGACGCGCCTCTCCTCGGGCCGCAAGCTGGTCCTGGCCCTGCGCGCCTGGCTCTACTGCCATGGGCTCGGCCACTGAGCGCGCCGACGTCCTGATCCTGGGCGGAGGCTTCGCGGGACTTTCTTGCGCCGTGCGCCTGGCGCAGGAAGGCCGCCGCGTGACCGTGCTGGAGAAGTCCCCGCGCGCCGGCGGGCGCGCGCGTTCCTGGCGGGAGCCCGCGTCGGGCCTGGAGGTCGACAACGGCCAGCACCTGTTCATGGGCTGTTATCGCGCCACGCGCCGGTTCCTGCAAGCGATCGGCACCGAGGACCGCCTGGAGATCTATCCCGAGGTCGTCGTCGACTACGCGCAGCCCGGCGGGCGGCGCGACCGCCTTTCCTGCCCGTCGTGGCTGCCCGCGCCCCTGCACCTGGCGGCGGGCTTGGCGGGCCTGCGCGGCGTGAGCTGGCGCGAGAAAGCGGCCTTGCTCGCCTTCGACCAGGCGCTGAAGGCGCTCAAGCGCGGACCCGTCCCCGACGGCGTCGAGCGCCAGACGGTGCGCCAATGGCTGACCGGGCTGGGACTGTCACGCAATTTCCAGACGCGCTTCTTTGATCCCGCCGCGATCGGCATCTTGAACGACTCTCCCGAGGTCGCCTCCGCCGCCGGCTTCGTGCAGGCCCTGCGCGTGATGTTCTTCACGGGCCGGGAGTCCTCGCGCTTCGGCCTGGCGCGCACGGGATTGTCGGAGCTTTACGTGGACGCGGCGCGGGCTTTCGTGGAAAAGCACGGCGGCCGCGTGGTTTCCGGGGCGAAGGCCGCCGAACTGATTGAAGAAAGCGGGCGCGTGCGCGGCGCGGTCACGGACCTGGGCGCGCGTTATGAAGCCGAGCACGTCGTTTCGGCGCTGCCGCCGTGGGATTTGAAAAAAATGTCTCTGCCCGCGGCCCTGCGCGGCCCGTGGGAGGAGTTATTGCCCGCGCCGATCGTCGGAGCCACGCTGAAGCTCGACCGCCCAGTGCTGTCGGAGCGCTTCGTCGGCCTGCTGGGCACCGAGACGCACTGGGCGTTCAATAAGACCCGCATCCACGGCCTGAACGAAAGCGGCCAGACGTTGTCCGTCGTCATCTCCGGCGCGCACGCGGCCGTCGCCTGGTCCCCGGAAAAAATACTGGAGACCGCTTCGCGCGACCTGGCGGCCTGCCTGCCGGAGTTCGCCCACGCGAAGGTTCTGGCCGCGAA
This sequence comes from bacterium, assembly GCA_021782205.1. Classification (GTDB taxonomy): domain Bacteria; phylum Elusimicrobiota; class Elusimicrobia; order UBA1565; family UBA9628; genus GWA2-66-18. The sequence continues at coordinate 23,931 of JAJXVH010000016.1, forward strand.
AGTGGTCAAGGAACCCTTCGCCACGCTCTCGCCGGTCCCCGGGGCCGAGGCCCGGCGCCCGGAGCCGGGCACAGGCATGCCCGGCTTTCTGTTTTGCGGCGACTGGACGCGCACGGGACTTCCCGCGACCATCGAAAGCGCCTGCGTGTCCGGCGAGGCGGCCGCGGAAAATATTCTCCGCGGGTGACCCGCGCGGCTGGGGCTACGTCAAATCATGAAGCTAGAATCCAGCTCACTCTAATCGACACAAAGCCGCAAGATGCTTTCGAACATCCGTGACCCCGATTTCTTTCGTTGCGGGAGACGACCACGCATCGACGTCCATCGGCGCGGAATCTTTATTGTTCGAGGTGTCGACGTGCCCCAAGTTTAGATCCAGACCCTGCTTTTGCTTGCGCAGGCCGATCACGAGCAGGCCGTCGTATGGCTTCATCGCTGCACGCATAGCATCGTAATCCATCGAGTTCTTCGCGATGTCCGTGATCGGTATGGCATTGCCGTTCTTTCCAATGACGAAGACCGCCGCGTCCCCCTCCGGCCCGTCCTTCAGTCCGATCTTCCCCGACCATAGATCCTTCGGTTCTCCTCCCGTCGCGGTCCGTTGCTTGACGGCGCAGGCATAAGTCGAAGCAGAACTGACTACGGGAAGCACGACCAGAGTGATGACTGCGATGATCATTCGAAGCATGGATACTCCTCTGATGCGGGAATCCATTCTATAACAATCCAGAATAGCTATAATCGCGAAATACTCGACGGGGGAGCGACGATGATCAAGTCCGACAAATGGATTCGCGAGATGTCCAAGACGCACCAGATGATCGAGCCGTTCGTCGAGCGCCAGGACGGCAGGGGCAAGATTTCCTTCGGCCTGTCGTCCTACGGCTACGACATGCGCGTGGCCGACGAGTACAAGGTGTTCACGAACGTGCACGGCACGCTCGTCGATCCCAAGAAATTCGACGAGAAGGCGTTCGTCGACATCCGGGCTGCGGAGTGCGTGGTGCCGCCTAATTCGTTCGCGCTGGCGCGCTCTTTGGAGCGCTTCAAGATTCCGCGCGAGGTGCTGGCGGTGTGCCTGGGCAAGTCCACGTACGCGCGCTGCGGCATCATCATCAACGTCACGCCTTTGGAGCCCGGCTGGGAGGGCTACCTGACCATCGAGATTTCCAATACCACGCCGCTGCCGGCCAAGATCTACTCCAACGAGGGTATCGCCCAGCTCCTGTTCTTCGGCGGCGACCAGGTCTGCGAGACCTCTTATTCGGACCGCGCGGGCAAGTACATGGACCAGATCGGCGTGGTCCTGCCGCGCATACTCGCCGCGAAATGACCGCGGCCGTTCTGCTGGCGGCCGTGCTGGCCCGCGGCGCGCGCGCCGACGGCCTGGGCGGCCACGAACCTCCGGATTCGGCCGCCGCGGCCGCGGCGACCACGCCCGACGAGCGGCGCGCCACGCTTGAGGAGATGTGGCAGAGACGCCTTCTGCCGCCGGATCAGGAGGAGTGGAGCCCCGCGGACCTGGCGCTGCTGACGAAGATGCGCCGCGTCGAGGGCGAGGCGCTGGGCTATCTGCGCCGCCGCTTCGGCGGGGTGCGGCCGTGGTCCGCGCGTTCCGGCGCCGGGACGGCCGTGGTCGTGCGTCTGACGAAGGCGGGCTATGAAAAATACGAGTTCCTGTTCACTCAGGACGCCATCGCCTATTTCGAGTCCAAGGGCGCCGAGGCCAAGGACGTGTTCGCGCTGAAGGGCTGGGAGGGGCAAGCCCTGTTCGCCGGCGACGGCCGCCTCACCGACGAGGGCGCGGCGCTCTACACCCGCGCGCGCGCCAAACTGCCGGCGTTCTGGCGCGGGCCGGACGGGCGCGTCTACGGCACGCGCCGCCCGCCGAAAACAAACCCTTGAGACTTCCCTCGACGATGTGCTAGAGTCTTTCATCATGTCTCAGAAGACCTATATCCATCCCCCGCGCCAGGCCGCCGCAGAGCGGAGCTGGCATCACATCGACGCGAAGGGCCAGGTGCTCGGCCGCCTCGCGACGAAGGCCGCGACCTTGCTTCGCGGCAAACAGAAGCCGACCTACACGAACTTCGTCGACTGCGGCGACTTCGTCGTCGTGACGAACGCCAAGCACGTCAAGCTCACCGGCAACAAGCTTGAGCAGAAGTTCTACTTCGCCCACTCCGGCTACGCCGGCGGCGCGAAGGTGACGCCGCTCAAGCGCCAGATGGAGCGCGACTCCCGCAAGGTGGTTCTGCTCGCCGTGCGCCGGATGCTGCCCAAGAACCGGCTGGCCCGCAAGCAGCTGGTGCGCCTCAAGATTTACGCCGCGGACAAGCACCCGCACGCGAACCTCCAAGCGAAGGCATAAGCCAACATGTTCAAGAACGACTCGATCCGGGCCACCGGCCGCCGCAAGAACGCCATCGCGCAGGTGCGTCTCCTGCCCAAGGGCGAGGGAAAGATCACCGTCAACAAGAAGCCGGCCGACGAGTATTTCCGCGGCCTGCCCCACCAGCTGCGCGACGTGCGCTCGCCCATCGAACTGGTCGAGGGCGCCAAGAGCCATGATTACGTGATCAAGGTCATCGGCGGCGGCATCTCCGGCCAGGCCGGCGCGGCGCGCCACGCGATTTCGCGCGCGCTGGTCAAGGCCGACGACAAGAACAAGAAGACGCTGAAGGCGGCCGGTTTCCTGACGCGCGACCCCCGCATGGTCGAGCGCAAGAAGTCCGGACAGCCGAAGGCGCGCAAGCGCTTCCAGTACTCGAAGCGTTAAGCCTTCGAGGCCGCGGTTTATGAAGGGATCTCGAGAGCCGACTCTCGAGACGATCAAGATTCGAGGACTGGCCCGTCTCGCCGCGGCGATTTTCGCCGGGTGGGGCGGGCTGGTTGCTTTTAAGGGGCTCTACGACCTTTTCGCGGGCGAGCCCGAGGCGAACCTCTACGCGCCGGTCAAGTGGGCGTTTGTGACCGAGGCCGAGTGGCTGCGCTGGGGCAGTTTCGAGTTTCTCTACGGCCTGGCCTGCCTCGGCCTGGCGTGGTATTGCCTGCGCTGGTCGCGCCGCCTTCCCGAGACGGTTTCGCGTCCGTGTCGCGCGCCCGAATTCAGCCTTTTCGATTGACGATGCTCAAGGTCGGCTGCGCCGGATTCCCCGTGGGCCAGGACCGCTATTGGCGCTCGCTGTCTTTCGTGGAGGCGCAGACGGGCGAGCGCATGCCGCGACCGCAGACCTTGGCCGATTGGCGTGTCGGCGCTCCGCCGGAATCGGAGTTCGCGGTGCTGGCGTACCGCTTCATCACGCACGGCCCTCAGGACCGCGGCTTCCCGGCGGCGGGGAGGACGCTGACGCCGGCGCGGCGCTCGCTGTGCGGAGGCTTTCGCGACACGCTTGAGGCGCATGAGGCCTGGTTGTCCACACGCGCGGCGGCGGAGGCTCTGGGCGCGCGCGTCGTGCTCTTCGAGACGCCGGAGAGCTTCCAGCCGGGCCCCGACCGCCTGCGGGACATGTACCGTTTTTTTAAAGCCCTGACGCGCGGCCGATGGACCTTGGTCTGGAGCCCGCGCGGCGCGGGCTGGGACGGCGGTTTGATGGACCGAATCTGCGGGGATTTGGGTCTGATCCGGGCCTTCGATCCCTTGCGCGCTCGCGCCCCGGCGCGGGGAGCGTTTTTGTATGCGCGCCCGCGCGGCCCGCGCTTAGGCATCCTCACTGAGGACAATATGTCTACAATTCGAAGCGCGGTCGCCGAACGTCCGGCTTACGTCGCGTTGAGCCATCGCGCCGCGTTTTCCGACGCGGAGCGTCTGTGCGGCCTTCCCGGCGCCGGGCGCGGGCGCGCGGTCGCGCGCTGACGAACGTGCGGCAAATTTCGTAGACTGCCCGCCATGATTGCGCCTCGTTCCCGCCGCACGGCCGCGCGCACGATTCTGGCGTTCCTGCTCTTTGCCGCGGCCCACGCCGCGCGGGCCGACGAGGCCGCGCCGCTGGTCGTTCGCGTCTACCACACCAACGACGTGCACGGCTGGATCATGGCGCGTCCCGACGCCATGGATCATGACCGGCCCATCGGCGGCGAGGCGGCGTTCAAGGCGCTGGTCGACCGCGACCCCGGCCCCAAGCTGGTGCTGGACGCGGGCGACTGGTGGCAGGGCACGCCCGAAGGCTCCTTGACCAAGGGCGCGGCCGTCGCCGAGACCTTCAACGCGGTCGGCTACGACGCGGTGGAGATCGGCAACCACGAGTTCGACGCGGGCCAGGAAAACTTGAAGGCTTTGATCGCCCAGCTCAAGATGCCGGTGCTCGCGGCCAATATCTATGGACCCGACGGCAAGCGCGTGCCCTGGACCAAGCCGTGGATCATCAAGGAAGTCGACGGCGTGAAGTTCGGCGTCTTCGGCCTGCTGACCACGCACATGGGCGAGCTGGAGTTTCCCAAGAACATCGCGGGCCTGACCTTCCGGCGCGAGGTCGATGAGGCGCGCGACGACGTGAAGGCCTTGCGCCGCCAGGGCGCGGACGTGATCATCGCGGTGACCCACGTCGGCTTCGAGGCCGCCGACAAGCCTCCGTTCGAGGGCGACCAGACCTTGGCGCGCGAGGTGCCGGGCATCGACCTGATCGTGGGCGGCCACACGCACACCACTCTGAAAGTCCCCTACCGCGACCCCGTGCACGGGACCTTGATCGTGCAGGCCGGGTCCTACTTGTTTCGCGCCGGGCGCGTGACGCTCAAGATCGACGCGAAGACGCACCGCGTCCTGTCCTCCTCCGATGAACTTTTCGAGCTGCATCCGGACCGTCTCGGCGAGGATCCGGCGGTGAAGGCCGTCGTCGCGCGCCAAACCCAGGCCGTCGGCGCCATTTTCGAGACCGTCGTCGCGACGGCGACGGCGGCCTTGGTCCGCGCCTCCGGCCCGGATCAGGAGTCCGGCCTAGGGTCCTGGATGGCGGACTGCTACCGCGCGCGCGCCGCCGCCGACGTGGCCGTGCAGAACGCCGGCGGCATCCGTTCCGACATCCCGGCCGGGCCCGTCACCCTGCGCCGCCTTTTCGGCGTGATGCCGTTCGACAACGACCTGGTCCTGGCGCGCATGACCGGGGCCCAGGTGCGCTCCATGCTGGAGCATGCGGTCGTCTCGCCGCGGCTGGACCAGATTTCCGGCGCCGTCGTCACGTTTCGCCCGGGCCCGGCCGGCGCGCGGGGATTGGTCTCGGCGACGATCGGCGGCGCGCCTCTGGACGACGCGAAGACGTATTCCGTCGTCACCTTGGATTTTCTGGTCAGCGGCGGGGGCGGCTATCGCGAGTTCGCCCAGGCGTCTTCGCGCGCGGCGCTGGGTGTGCCGGCGCGCGACGCGCTGCGCGCCTGCGCCGAGACGCAGAAGCTTCTCGCGCCGCCGGCGCCCGGGCGGCTCAAGGCTCAAGGAGGCTGAACGATGGTGCTCAAGGACGTCCGCGCGAAGGTGGAGCAAGGTTGGACCACGACGAAAAAAATACTCGCGACTTTGAGCGCGTGGAGCCTGATTTACCTGGTGGTCACGACCGCGCGGCTGGGCGTGGCCTACGGCTACGACGGCGCGCTGGTGGATTCCACGGCGTCGCGCGCGAAGGCCGCGCGCGCGTCCTCCCAGCCCGTGGGCCCGCAGTATTGGACCGTGCTCAACAACGCCTACGACATCGAAAGCCCGAAACTGCTTCCCTACGCGCTGGCCTGGCTGTTCCGGGGGTTCGGCTTTCGGGTGATGATCGTGGCCGACCGCGAGCCGATCGGCGGCGAGGCGCTGAAAAAAGAATGGCGCTATCTCTGCCCGCATAACTTCGTGTTCAGCCCGGAGCCGGACAGCGCGCACATGCGCCTGCAGGACGGCCGCTGGGTGCTGTTCTTCGGGGCCAGCGACTCCGACATCCGTCAGGCACGCAAGGCGGGGGTCTATCCGGTGCGGGTCAAGCTTTCACGGCGGGCCGCGGACGAGGATTACCATCCGGGCTCCTTGGGCGAGCTGGTCCTGCCGCTGTCGAATTTCGCGGTCTAGACCCGTGCAGAGGCGTTGACTTCGGGGTCGCGCGCGGATTACAATATTCACCGGCATTGTTAGGGGCGGCAGTCGCGATTGTGGACATAATGTCTACAATCGGCCGCCAAGAGAGGCTCTCGATGACTCACGCCCTGCGTCGTCCGCTGCTGGCCGGAAACTGGAAAATGAACCTCACGCTGTCCCAAAGCGTGGAGCTGGCGCGGGCCGTGCGCGACGGCGCGTCCTCGGCGTCGGGCGAGGTGGCCGTCTGTGTGCCGTTCACCGCTCTTGCGGCCGTGGGCGAGGCGCTCAAAGGTTCCTCCGTGCGTTTAGGCGCTCAGGACGTTTATTGGGAGGCCTCCGGGGCGTTTACCGGCGAAATTTCCGCGGCCATGCTGGCCGACGCGGGCTGCGCGATGGTCGTCCTCGGCCACTCCGAGCGCCGCAAGCTGTTCGGCGAGAGCGACGAATGGGTCAACAAGAAGCTGGCCGCGGCGCTGAAGGCGGGTCTGACGCCGATCGTCTGCATCGGTGAGACGCTCGACGAGCGCGAGTCGCAGAAGACCTGGCGGGTGCTGGAGACGCAGATCGCGGGCGGCCTCAAAGGCTTCGCGCCCGCCGACCTGGCCAAGATCGTGATCGCCTACGAGCCGGTCTGGGCCATCGGCACCGGCAAGACCGCCACGCCGGCGCAGGCGCAGGAGGCGCATCTTTTCGTGCGCGGCCAGCTCAAGAAGCTTCACGGCGAAGGCTTCGCGCAGGGCGTGCGCATCCTTTACGGCGGCTCGGTCACGGCCGAGAACGTGGACTCCTTGATGGCGCAGGCGGACGTGGACGGCGCGCTGGTGGGCGGCGCGAGCCTCAAGAAGGATTCCTTCCTGCGCATCATGGGGTTCAAGAGCGCGTGACCAGTCCCGCTCAAGCGGCGGACCTGGCGGCGGAGATCGAGAAGCGCCTCAAGCGCTCCAAGCTCGACATCCCCGTCGGCGTGTCGAACCGTCATTGCCACCTGACCGAGGCGCACTTCAAGATTTTGTTCGGCGCGGGCGCCGCGCCGAAAAAGGTGAAAGACATCAAGCAGCCGGGCTTCTACGCCGCCGAGGAGCTCATCGACGTGCAGGGGCCGAAGGGCGTCGCGAAAAAAATCCGTCTCGTCGCCCCCTACCGCGCGAACACCCAGATCGAGCTGGCCGTCACCGACGCGATCGCCGTCGGCCTCCGGCCGCCGGTGCGCGAGTCCGGGGACGTGAAAGGCTCGGCGGGGGCCGTCTTGATCGGCCCCGCGGGCAGAGTGGAGATCAAAGAAGGCGTGATCATCGCTCAACGCCACGTCCACTTTTCGCCGGCCGAGGCGAAGGCCTGGGGCATGACCTCCGGAGAGGTCGTGCGCGTGCGCGCCGGGACCGGCGGCGGGCGTTCCACCGTTTTCGAAGACGTCGTCGTCCGCGTGTCGGACAAGTACAGCCTCGAGTTCCACGTGGACACCGACGAGGCGAACGCCGCCGGCATCAAGACCGGCGACGTGGTGCACATCGCGTAACGGAGAACAACTGACATGAATGCACTGGGAATGATCGAGACGCGCGGGCTGGTCGCCTGCGTGGAAGCCGCCGACGCCGCCGTGAAGGCCGCCGACGTGCGCATCGTCGGCTATGAAAAGGTGGGCACGGGCCTGGTGACCGTGCTGTTTCGCGGCGAGGTCGCCGCGTGCAAGGCCGCCTGCGACTCCGGCGCGTCCGCCGCGCAGAAGGTCGGGGAGCTCATCGCGGTGCACGTGATCCCTCAGCCGCACCCGGACCTGGAGGGCAAGATGCCGATCTCCCTGCCCGAGCACCTGAGCCGCAAGAAGTAGGCGGGGAAGACAAAATGATATTCGCCCGCGTCACGGGCACCGTCGTCTGCACGCTCAAAGACGAGAAGCTGGTGGGCTCGAAGCTGCTGCTGGTGCAGCCCGTCGACCTGGCCGGCTCCGCGAAGGGCAACCCCCTCGTCGCCGTCGACTCGGTCGGCGCCGGCGAGGGGGAGCTCGTCTTGATCGTGCAGGGGTCGAGCGCCCGGCAGACGAGCAGGACCGAGGGCCGTCCGGTGGACGCGGTCATCTTCGCGATCGTGGACACCGTGGAGCAGAACGGCAAGACCGCGTTCAAGAAGTCCACGGACGCCGAGAGGTAGACGCATGCAGAGCACGGAGATCGCGCGGATCGTCGGCGAGGTGCTGGCCCGCCTGGAGAAAGAAGACCTGGGCCGCGTGCTGGCCGCGCCGCAGGCGGCGGCTGCGCCCGTCGCCGCGCCTTCCGGCTGCGGCGGCGTGGTCTACCCCACGGTCGACGCGGCCGTGCAGGCGGCGCGCAAGGCCCAGGCCGTCTTTCAAGACCAGGGCTTGGAGGTGCGCCGCGAGGTGATCCGCGCCATGCGCAAGGCGGCCGTCGCCCACGCCGAGCGCCTGGCGAAGATGGCGGTTCAGGAAACCGGCATGGGCCGTTGGGAGGACAAGGTCCAGAAGAACCTGGTTTGCGCGCTGCGCACGCCGGGCGTCGAGGACTTGACCAGCCGCGCCTACACCGGCGACAAAGGCCTGACGCTTGTGGAGTACGCGCCCTACGGCGTGGTCGCCGCGGTCACGCCGTCGACCAATCCCGCCGCCACGATCATCAACAACGCGATCTCCATCCTGTCGGCGGGCAACTCGGTCGTCTTCTCGCCGCATCCCGCGTCGTTCAAGACCTGCGTGGAGGCGATGAGCGTGCTGTGCGAGGCGGCGCTTCAGGCCGGCGCGCCGCGCGGGCTGATCACGACCTACGAGAAACCCTCGCAGGAAAACACCCGGGCCCTGCTCGCCCATCCCGACACGCGCGTGAACATGGTCACCGGCGGCCCCGCGATCGTCAAGGTCGCCATGACCGTGGGCAAGACCTGCAAGACCATCGCCGCCGGACCCGGCAATCCGCCCGTCGTCGTCGACGAGACCGCGAATTTCCCGAAATGCGCCGAGGACGTGATCTTCGGCGCGTCCTTCGACAACAACGTGCTGTGCACCGCGGAAAAAGAAGTGATCGTGACCGAGGCGGCCAAGGCGCGCTTCCTCACCGCCATGCGCGCCGACCGCCGCGCCTTCGAGCTGAGCCCGGCTCAGGTGGACCAGGTCACGAAGCTTGTCATCAAGGAGGGCGGCCGCGGCTGCAAGGACCCGGTGCTCAACCGCGACTTCGTGGGCAAGGACGCGGCGGTCATCGCCCGGGGCATCGGCTTGACGGTGCCCGAGGGCACGCGCCTGCTCTGGGCCGAGGTCGGCAACGACCATCCGCTGGTGTGGACCGAGCAGTTGATGCCGTTGCTTCCCGTCACCGTCGCCCGCGACGTCGACGCCGCCATCGAACTGGCCGTCGCCGCCGAGGGCGGCCATCGCCACACCGCGGCCATGCACTCGACCAACGTCGCCAACTTGACCAAGATGGGCCGCGCCATGCAGTGCTCGATCTTCGTCAAAAACGGACCCACCTTGTTCGGCCTGGGCCTGGGCGAGGGCTATGCCACCATGTCCATCGGCACGCCCACCGGCGACGGTCTGACCAAGACCAGCCACTTCGCCCGCCCGCTGCACTGCGCGCTCGTCGGCTACTTCCGGATCGCCTAAGGAGACATCATGCTCGCCAATCTCGCCGTCGGATTCCTGGAAACCTCCGCGATCGCCAAGGGCGTGGAGGCCGCCGACGCCATGGTCAAGATGGCCTCGGTCAAGCTCGTCAAGACCGCCTTCCTGGCGCGCGGCAAATACACGATCTACATCTCCGGCCCCGTCGGCGAGGTGGAGTCCGCGCTGCGCGCCGGCCGCCAGGTCCTGGACAAAACGCTGGTCGACGAGGTGCTGATTCGCAACGTGCACCGGCAGGTGCTCGACACGCTCGACAAGCGCGTGCCCGTCGAGAGCCTGGAGGCCGTCGGCGTCATCGAAACGAAGGAGGCGATCGCGGCGGTTCTGGCCGCCGACGCCGCCGCGAAGGCCGCGGCCGTGCGCCTCATCGAGACGCGCACTTCGGTGCCCGGCGGCAAGGGTCTGGTCACGATGACGGGCTCCGTCGGCGACGTGCGCACCGCGGTGGCCGCCGGCATCACCGCGCTCAGGAAGGAGCTGCTGGTCGGCCACGTGGTGATCGCCAATGCCGACGCCCAACTGCTGGCGGCGGTGGGAAAATAATGAAGATCGTCGTGGGCTCCGACCATGGCGGCTTCGCGGCCAAGGCCTTCGTCAAGAAGACGATCCAGGCGCTGGGCCACGAGGTCGTCGACTTCGGCTGCCACTCGACGGACGCGGTGGATTATCCCGACGTCGCCCAATTGGTCGCGGAGGCCGTGGCGCGCGGCGACTACGACCGCGCCGTGCTCATCGACGGCTTCGGGGGTGCCGTGTGCATGGCCGCCAACAAAGTTCCGGGAGCCCGCGCGGTGGCGGCGTACGATTCGGTGTCGGCGCGCATGGCCGCCCAGCACGACGACGCCAACGTGCTCTGCCTCGGCGGCAAGACGCACGGGGAACTGATCCATGCGGAAATCCTGAAAATTTTCTTCGGCACGCCTTTCGAGGGCGGCCGCCACGAGGGACGCCTGGCGAAGGTGAAGGCCATCGAGCAGAGGTATTCGCGGTGAGGCGATTTTTCGCCGCGGCGCTGTTGCTGGCCGCCGCCGGCTGCGCGGACGTGCGCTACTCGCCGATGTCGCCCGCGCGTGAATTGCCGCCGGCGCGCATCGCGCGCATCGACGTCTCGGACGCTTCCGGCGGCTTGGAGTCCGCGGGCGCCGGGGTGACGCTCAAGCGCCCGTTTTTCGCGGCGTTTGCCGAGGCGGTGAACGCGCGTCTGGCCGCGCTGGGCGCGCGCGCGCAAGGCGGCGAGGGCGCGCGCGTGGAGGTCGTCTTGACCAAGGCCCGCCTGCGCCGCGGCGCGGGCATGGCGTCTCAGGCGGAGGGCACGGTGGTCTACGCGGTGCGCGTGTCGAGCGCCTCGGCGGGCGGCTGCGCGCGCGAAATCGTGGGACGCTCGGCCCTGCGCGAAGGGCCGTTTACGTCCACCGGCGCGCGCGCGCTGGAAATCGCCTTAGGCAAGGCGGTCGACGCGCTGGGGCCCGCGCTTGAGTCCTCCTGTCTTTACGGCGCGCCCGCTTCCTCTGTCGCGGCGTCCGCGCCGGCCGGCGCGCCGCCCGCTCGCGTGCGCGAGGACGCGCGACTCTACGCCGTGGTCGTGGGCGTGGGCCGCTACCGGGGCGCTGCGGCGGACGGATTTGCCGCGCGCGACGCGCGCGACTTCGCCGCCGACGCCCAGGCCTTGCTCGGCGCCGAGGACGACCACGTGGCCGTGCTGACCGATGAGAACGCGACCTTGGCCGATCTGCGCAAGCATGTCGAGCGCTGGGCCGTCGACCGCGCCGACGCGGGCTCGGAACTGGTGTTCTACTTCTCCGGGAAAACGGCGGCGCAGTCGGGCGGACCGGTCTATCTTCTCCCCTACGACGCGGACCCGAACGCCTTGCCCGAGACGGGTTTTCCGCTGTCGCGTCTTTTCCAAGACCTGGGGCGTCTGCCCGCGCGCGTCACCGTGGTGTTGGAGGCGCCGGCGGCGTCCCTGCCGGCGCATCTGCCCGCCAATCTGACGCTTCTCTGCGCCGGCGCTCCGGGACAAGCCGTTCTGGAAGACGCGCCGGCGCGCCACGCGCTTTTTACGGGGCGGCTGCTTCAAAGCCTGAGCCGTAATGCCGAGCTTCCGGCCGCGTTCGACGACGCGGCTTCGGCCACCGCCGCGGCCGCGCGCGCGCGCGGCGCCGCGCAGACCCCCACGCGTCGAGGCGGCCCATGAAGCTGGCGCGCGTGGTCGGCCGCGTGTTCTGTTCCCGTCAGGATCCGGCTGTGGACAAAAAGACCCTGCTTTTGATCCAGCCGCTCAAATGGGAAGACGAGTCGCCCGCGGGCGACCCTCTGGTCGCGGCCGACGCGGTCGGCGCGGGGGCTTCGGAAAAAGTATTCTGGGTGGCGTCCCGGGATGCGGCGGTCGCCTTCCCGGACGCGCCGCCGGTGGACGCGGCCGTGGTCGGCATCGTCGAGGGCCACCAGGCCCGAAGTTTTCGAGGGGGGCGCTGATGTTCGTGGCGGAAGTGGTCGGCAACGTCTGGGGCACGCGCAAGCATGCGTCGCTACGCGACCGCCGCCTGCTGTTGGTACGGCCCATCGATCCGCTCACGGAAGCCCCTTTGGGAGACGCGACGATGGCCGTCGAATACGGCACGGGCGCCGGTCCCGGTTCGGTGGTGCTGGTCATGGATGAAGGCGGTTCGGCGCGCTCCGTCTTGAAGGACGAGAAAGCCCCGATCCGCGCCGTGGTGGTGGGCATCGTGGACGCGGTCACGTCGGGTGGGAAGGTCAAAAGGTATGAATGAAGCGCAACTGCGGACCGTCGTCGAGGAAGTGGTGAAGGCGCTGGCGGCCAAGGGATTTCTGAAGTCCGGACGCTGCGAGTGCGAGGGAGGTCCCAAGGCGCTCAAGGGCGAGGTCAAGGCCACCGTCGGAAGCGCGGGCAAGACCTTCGGCGGCGCCACCGACTGGGGCGCCGCGCCCGCGCGCGGCCAGTTCTCCGCTCTGCCCGCGAAGGCCGCCCGCGACGAGGACGACGACGACGCGCACGTCGACGAGCACGTGATCAAGTCCGCCGGCGCCGACCGCGTGTCCGTGTGCAAGCCCACCAAGAAGGGCACGAGCACCGCGCGCTATGTGGACCACACCTTGCTCAAGCCCAACGCCACGCAAGACGAGATCGCCAAATTGTGCGAAGAGGCCAAGAGCTTCTGCTTCGCCTCGGTCTGCGTCAATCCGTCCTATGTCTCCTTGGCGGCGCAGTATCTGCGCGGCTCCGGCGTGAAGGTGTGCACGGTCGTGGGCTTTCCTCTGGGCTCGACGACGCCCACGGTCAAGGCCATCGAGGCGCGCGACGCCATCGCCAACGGGGCCGACGAGATCGACATGGTCATCAATATCGGAGCTCTTAAATCCGGCAACGACGTGATAGTCTACGACGACATCAAGGCCGTGCGCGAGGCCACGCGCGGCAAGGTGCTCAAGGTCATTTTGGAAACGTCCTTGTTGTCCAACGAGGAGAAGGTCCGCGCCTGCGCCGCGTCGAAGAAGGCCGGCGCGGACTTCGTCAAGACGTCGACGGGTTTCGCGGGCGGAGGGGCCACCGTGGAGGACGTCAAGCTGATGCGCGAGACGGTGGGCCCGCTGATGGGCGTCAAGGCCTCCGGCGGCATCCGCGACGCGAAGATGGCGTCGGACATGATCGCGGCGGGCGCCACGCGCCTGGGCACGTCGGCCTCGGTGGCGATTGTCACGGACGCGAAGGCCGACGGCAAGGGATACTAATTCGGAAGAGGTTTTAATGGCGAAAGAAGAGAAGCCGAAATACCGGATCACGATCGACCTGCAGTGCGGCGCCTGCTCGGCGATCATGCACACCCACGAGGGCGAGGCCCCGCCGAAGTTCTGCGCCGGCTGCGGCGCCGGCCTTGAGAAGTTCTGCCTGAAGTGCCACCGCAAAGTCGAGATGTTCTTCGAGGAGTGGTGGCCCGAGGACGACGAGTGCGTCAGGACGTATAGCACGCCGCGGCGCTGCACGCGCTGCAACGCGGTGCTCGAGACCGGCGCGGAAGACCGCGACGCCGAGCGCGAAGACGAGTGACGAGGAGGCCGCATGGCTGAAGGCAAGGAAGCGCTGGGACTGGTGGAGACGAAGGGCTTCGTGGGGATGATCGAGGCCTCGGACGCGATGGCCAAGTCGGCGAAGGTGCGCCTGCTGGGCTATGAGAAGGTCGGCAACGGCCTGGTGACCACGCTGTGCCGCGGCGAGGTGGGTGCCGTGCGCGCGGCTGTCGACGCGGCCGCGGCGGCGGCCTCCAAGGTCGGTGAGTTGGTGGCGGTGCACGTGATCCCTCGCCCGCACGACGATCTGGAAAAATACCTGGACAAGATCGCGATCAAGGTCTGAACATTCGAAGATGCTCCATAACGGCGTCTGCGTCGGGCCGCTTGCGGCCCGACGGCCGGCATAATGCTCACGCGTGATGATTTGATCGATATTTTGGTTTCCGGTCTGGTTTCCGGCCCCGTGGCGGCGGCCGTGCCCGGACGGCTCGTTGCGTCCCGTTCCCGGGCGCTTCCTCCGCCGGGGCCGAAGGGCCGATGTTTCATTTCCGAGTCGGAGATAAAAAAGAGGTTGACGCCTGGGAGTAAACGCCTTACAATTGCCGGGAATTCGATCGTCAGCCCGCTGGCGCTCGAATGGCTGACGTTAAAAGGAATAGAAATCGTCCAGGAATGACCGCTGGGATAAAATTATGCCGATCGATATCAAGAACTTGCTGACGCTGATGGTCCAGAAGGACATCTCCGACATTCATTTCAAGGTGGACTCCGTGCCCGCCCTGCGCGTGCGCGGGTCCATGATCCTGGCGACGAACCTGCAAAAGATGTCGGCCGAGGAGGTCAAGGCCGTCGCCTATCAATTGATGACCAAGGACCAGTCCGATCAATTCGAACAGACCATGGAAATGGACCTGGCCTACAGCCTGGAGGGCGTGGCGCGCTTCCGCGTCAACATCTACCGGCAGAAAGGAACGATTGGCCTGACCTTGCGCGTGGTGCCTCTGAACGTGCGCAGCTTTGAAGACCTGCATCTGCCCGTCGAGTCGCTGACCAAGCTCGGCCGCGAGAACCGCGGTCTAGTTCTATTCACGGGCATCACCGGCGCGGGAAAGACGACGACGCTCAACAGCTTCCTGAACCACCTGAATACGAACTACCAATACCGGGTCATCACCGTCGAAGACCCCATCGAGTATTACCACTCCGACATTAAGTCGACCATCGTCCAGCGCGAGGTCGGCCTGGACACGCGCTCCTTCCCGAACGCGCTCAAGCACATCCTGCGCCAGGACCCCGACGTGGTCGTCATCGGCGAGATGCGCGACCTGGAGACCATGCAGGCCGCCATCTCCGCGGCGGAGACGGGGCACCTTGTCATCTCGACCGTCCACACGCTCGACGCGACGCAGACGGTCGACCGCATCGTTGACAGCTACCCGGCTCACCAGCACGGTCAGGTGCGTCAGCAGTTGGCGAACTGCCTCAAGGGCGTGGTCGGCCAGCGTCTGGTCGTCTCCAAGGACGGCAAGTCGCGCTTCCCCGCGACCGAGGTGATGATCGCCAACAGCCTGGTGCGTCGGCACTTGCTGGAAGGCAAGACCGCGGAACTGCGCAAGGTCCTGGAAGGCGGCGCCTACTACGGCATGCACACGTTCGACCAGGACTTGCTGCGCCTTTTCGGCGAGGGCAAGATCTCGGACAAGACGGTCCTCGAGGAGGCGACGAATTCTGAAGACGTCGCCTTGCGCCTGAAGGGACTGGAGAGCGGCGGCATCTGATGGCGGACGAGCCGAAAAATCAGCCCGACGATATCAAGGGCATCCTCTCCGAGCTGGACGCGATCCTTTCCGATCTGGGCACGGCGGCGGGGCCGGTGAGCCCGAAGCCGGCTGCGCCCCCGCCGCCCAAGCCGGCGCCGCCGCCGCCCAAGCCGGCGGCACCAGCCCCGGCCTCGGCGCCGTCTCCCGCCGCGTCCGGCGACGACAAGACCCAGGTTTTGCATGTACAGGGTTCGGGAGAACCGTTGCCTCCCATCGAGGAGACCTCGGCTCCGAAACTGCCGCCGATTACCCCGGTCTCCGCTCCCGCCGCGCGTCCCGCGCCGCCGCCGCCGCGCCCGGCTCCGCCGCCCGCAGCCGCACCTGCGCCTGTCCCTCCTCCCGCTCCCGTTGTCGCGCCCGTTCCGTCGCCCACCGCCGCGCCCGCGCCGGTTCCGGCTCCGATCTCGGCGGTTCCCGCCCCCGTTGCTTCCGTCGCGTCAAGCCCGGGTTCCGCGACGATCGGCGGCGGCGAGGTGCCCGTCACCACGCCGAAAGAACAGATTCGACGCGTCGCGTTTCTCTACACCTTCGCGTGCGCCGAGCCGCGACGCAATTTCGCCGTGTTTCTCTCCCAGGTGGCGAAGACCGTTTCGAAAAAGCCGCTGTATCTGCGCGAGGTCATGAGCGTCGAGGTCGCCGGAGCCAGCGATCCCGACGCCCTCTACGAAGAAGCGGTCAGGCAGAAAGTCGTCGCGATTTTGGCCATCGTTGAAGGCTGGCCGCCGCAGCGCGTCGACGCCATGGCCGAGTTGTGTTCCCGCGCGGGCTTGCTGTTCCGCTCCATCTCTCCGGGCGACGTGCAGAAAAAATCTGCCGCGGTCGACGTCATCGTGGACATGATGCTTTTGCCGGGCGAGCGCGATGGATAGGTGGGAAATCCGCGCGACCGGCACCGACGACGATCCCGACCGTCATCTTCTTCTGATCCAGGGCGGGCCCGCCGATGTCGCCGCGCTGATTAAGAAATTCGGTGCGCTGTTCGGCCGACCGACTCCCTACCAAGGCGCGGAGTTCAACCTCAGTCTCGTTCTGCACGGCCTCGACGCGAAGACACGCGAGCGGCTGGAATCTTGGCTAAGGCAGCGTGCGCCGGCCGTCGAACCCCAGCCTTCACGCGCGACCGCCGAGGCCGTTTCCTCTCCGCCGAGCCCGGTGCCGCCGGCCTTCGCGCCGGCGCCCGCCCCGTTGCCCGTTGCCGCGCCGATCACTTTGGCGCCGCCGCCCGCGGTTCCCATGGAACCGGCCGGCGAAGTGCCGCTTCCGCCCATTCCGGTTCCAATCCCCGCCCCGATCCCGTTGGCTCCTTTGCCGGAAGTTCTGGCCGCCGCCGCGCCGCCGATTCCGGAGCTCAAGCCGCGCGAGCCGGAAATCCCGCCGCTCATCGACTTGAACGCGGTGCCATCCCCTCCGCCGACTCCAACGCCTATGGAGGTTCCGGCTCCCGAGCCTCTTGCGCCGCCCGCGGCGACGCCGGTTCCGGCGGCTGTGACGGTTTTGAAGCCCGTGCCGGAGAGCCCGCCGCTACCCACGCCTACGCCTATGCCCGCACCGGCGGCGGCCTCGCCCGCGTCCCTGGTCCTGAGGTCGGATTGGTCGATGGATTCCCTGCACGTCGGAGCCTACAATCGTTTCGCGCACGCCGCGGCCACTCAGGTCATCTCCTCGCCGGGCACGATGTACAATCCTTTGTTCCTGTTCGGCGTGCCGGGCACGGGGAAATCACACCTGCTTCACGCTTTGGCGCACGCGCTGTCAAACGAAAAGAACGGCGCTGGAATTTTCATCACCTCCGGACCGCGGCTGTCGCGTGCGGTCAGCGCCGCCTTGGCCGCGAATAATACCGCTCCCATCGACGCGCTGGTGGCGGAAGCCAGAGCGCTGCTCATCGACGATATCCATCTGATGTCCGTTTCCGAGTTGAACAAAAATGCGTTGGCCAAGATCTTTAAATCCTTTTTCGACCGAAAACTGCAGGTCGTTATCACCTCGGGCTACCCGCCCAAGGCCTTGGCGGCCTTGGAGGAGTCCCTGAAGTTTTCCTTCTCCAGGGGCTGGTCGGTCGACCTCAAGGTTCCAGGGCCCGCGGCGCAGAAGGAGTTGATCGGGGCGGCGGCGGATCGCTCCGGCAGACATTTCGGCTCCGATGAGATCGGTCTGCTACACGAGAAGCTGTCGGTATGGGGCTACCAGGAACTCTCGCAATGGCTGCACCGTTTCGGGCAGTTCAAGAAGCAGCGGGAAGCCGCGGCCCAGCCGGGTCTCGTCTCGGACATGCTACCGCTCATTTACGAACCCGTGCTGGCCGGCGGCGGCGAGGCGCCGCAGGCGGGCGCGTCGTTCCAGCCTCCGCCCGTCGCGGCCGGCGCCGCGTCGTTGGCCGTGATCGTACCCAAGGATCAGTTGGGCTTGAGCACGTTCGTCGCCGGGCGCTTCCACGAGGTCGGCGCCAAGAACGGAATGAATCGGTCCTACCGCCACGCGCTGTGGGAGAGCTACGACGCCCAACAGCCCTTCGGCGCGCCGTTCATGATCGGCGACCTATGCGAACGCGCGGCGGTGACTCACGTTCTGGTGCTGGGCCCCGCGCCGGAATCGGCTTTGGGTCCGCGGGCGACGGAGTTCGCGCACGCGGTACGGCACATCCTGGAAAATCTCGGAATGGAGATGGGCTGGATTCCGTTTTCCGGCGCGACGATCGACGCGAATTATCTGAACGCGCACCTGGATTTCATCGCGGATCCCGCGCGAACCGCATGAACACGTTCGCGGCCGCGGCCGCCGCGGCCGCGGCGCTGCTGTCCTCGGGCGCGGCCGGCTGGTGGGCGTGCGTGTTCCTGCGCCGGCTTCCGCTGGAGCGCGCGCTGCGCGGCAAGCAGGCTGAATTAGAGGCGGCGCGCGCGCTGGCCGCGCGTCTTTTCGACGCCAACGCGCTGTCCGGCCGGCCCGCGCACGCCTACGCCGAGGCCGCAGGCCGGGCGCTGGACGAGCTCCACCGGCTGCATCCGAACCTGGCTTTCGCGGCCGCGGCGCGCGCCCCCGACGGACGCGCGCTCCTGCTCGCGCATCGCGGCGGAGCCTGGGCGCGGGTGCCGCTGACGGCGCTCAGCTTCGAGCGCGGCCTGCTCTCGCGCGCCGCCGCGGACGGCGAGGCGGACTGGGAACTGGATCGCGCCGGCGCGGTGGGTGACCCGCTGACCGACGCGCTGGCCGATCTGGGCTATACTGCCGCGTGCGCGCGCGGCTGGAGCGGCGAAGAGGGCACGGGCGTGCTCGTCGCGGCCCTGTCCGCGCCCGGCCCGGAGTTGGCGCGCGCGCGGGAGGACGCGCGGATGGCGGCCGCGGCCCTGCGCGCGGCGGCCGCCCTGGCCGAGCGCCAGTCGCGGCTGCTGGAAACGCGCGAGCGCCTGCAGGGCGGTCTGACCGCGGCCATGGAGGA
>JAJXVH010000095.1 GCA_021782205.1 bacterium
GGGCGTCGCGCGCGGCGGCGGAGTTGGAAAAATGGCGACGGGACCCGTTTCCAAAGTCGATCCATAACCGGGCCTCAGCACGGCCGTGCGCTCGCCCCAGCCGAGGAAAGACACGCGGACCCGGCGGTGCTCGGGGTCGACGCGCGCGCGGAAGAGGCGCAGGGCGAAGTAGGCCTCGGCGGCCACCTCGTCGGCGCGCTCGACGTCCAGGTCCAGTCCCGACACGAACAGCGCGGAGCACAGGACCTTGGCCTTGTAGGCGGCGCCGACGGCCAGCAGGCCGCGCAGGCGCGCGGCGGCCCACCACGCTCCCAGGGCGGCGGCCGCAAGGCCCAGCGCGTACGCCGCGGGCGTCACTCGAAGTCGGCTTCGGTCGGCGGCACGCGGCGCAGGTCGCCGGGACCGACGACGACGGTCACGACCGGGCTCACCCAGCGGTCGCCGAAGCGGGTGACGATGCACAGGCGATAATGCCAGGTGCCGGCGGAGAGCTTGCCGTCCTCGAAGCGCGTCTCATCCGCGCCGTCCGCGGAAAAGAGCGCGGGGGTGTCCGGATACTGAAGCTTCGCATCGGCGGATTTGACCAACTGGTAGGACTTGAAGTCGTCGCGCTTGTAGCGGCGCCAGGTCAGGATCACGCGGCCGTCGTTGACGCGCGCCTGAAGACCCATGATCGGAACCTCGACGGGCGGCCGCAGGGCGGGCGCGGCGAAAACGGCGCTCGCGCAGGCCAGAAGTGCGGTGACAAGCAGCGTTCGCATGGATCGATTATATCACTTCGGCTCGATCAGGCGCGGGGCTTGTGCGGGTAGCGCGTCAGCGCGACGGGCACGGCGAGCCGCCGAAGGTCAGCACCCGCCACATGCGCGTCTCGATCATGCAGACCGGAGTCTCCGGCCCCGGGGCAGCCAACTCTTGGTTGGAAGCCAAAATCGACGCATACACGCGCTCGAACTCGGCGACGGCGTTTTGCACGGCCGAGATGTCCAGTCGAAGCGTCATTTGCGAGGAGTAATATTCGCTGCCGCGCTCTCTGGCCAACGCGCGGCGGTGCTCGTACATTTTCTCAAGCAGACCGGAAGCGGCTTCTGATTTTGGAAGCTGGTAATGCATCCCGCTGCCGCGGCTTTGCCAGCTGTCCTTGCCGGTCGACCGGACCAGCCGCCGACCGCGAAGCGCGCGCAGAGCCGTCAGGCATTGTTTTTCGTCGGTGCCCAGCATCCCGCTGATTTCCTTGAGCGTGAGGCTGTTCGGAATGCCCGCCAATAGAGTGAACGCCCCCGTCGCTTCCCGCGACGCCGCGATGGTCCGCAGTTGGGGAATGGTGACCTGGATGCAAAAATGCGCGGAGAGATTGCGCACCGCGAGCGTCTGCGCCGACTCGGAGGTCGGAATGCTCAATGGCGCGAACAGGCGGTCGTAGATTTCCGCGTCGCCGGCCAGGTCGCGAAGATAGTCTTCGACCAGCCGGCGGCGCTCGGCCGGCGCGTGTCCTCGGCGGAGATTGTCCAGCAGAACGGTCAACGCTCTTGGCGTGGGCAGGCTGCCGCCGCGCTCGATCTTGAGGTAATGAACGTAGGTGAATGGGAAAACCCTGCGGCCACCGTTGAGGTGGTAGTAGGAATAAGCGGTCTTGAAACCGGCAAGCGCCCGCAACTTGCTGAAGGAGCTGCTGAAATGTCCCATGGACCGATTGTGCATCATATCGACGCGCGGCAAGGGCGGCTTGCGCGGCGCAAGGGACGGCAAGCGCCCCACCGCGGGCCGTGCCGTGCGCCGGCGCGCGTGCGTCTCTCGTCTGATTCTAAACGCGTGTTGACCTGTAGCGGCAAAACAATAAAGTTATGTTTTAGGCCAAGTGTCCCGCCATTTTCTGCTTGCAAAGGCGCGACGCGTCATGCCGGGCGGACTTATAATCGCCTCAGCAGTGACGCGCGTCGCATTGTCGGGGGGCTCCATCATGAACAAGCACACCATCCGCTTGGAGTTAAGTTTCGGGGCGCGTAGCCTGCGCGTCCTGCTGACGGCGGCCATGGTGTTCAGCGTGGCGACGGAGGTGGCGTCCGAGAGCGTGAGCCTGACCACCTACTACCCCGCGCCTTCCGGCGTCTACACCCAGCTCATCGGCACGAGCAATACCTACCTGGCTCGCGACGCGGGATATCTCGACGTGGGCACGAACGTCGCCCCATCAGCCGGAACCAAGATGGCCGTCATGAACGGCAACGTCGGCATCGGCATGACGAACCCGCTGTGGCCGTTATCCGTCGCTGGAGCTGGATCCTTCGTCAGCCCCCACGTCGGTTCAACCGGCGGCGTCATCATCCGAGACGCCCCGGGAGATCCGAACGCCGCCTATTTGCAATTCACGAACAACGCCGAAGCCTTGGAGCTTGGTCACATCCAGGGGCTTCAGGGCGGCGGACTGTCGATGATGGGTGGCAACGTTGGAATCGGCACCAACGCCCCCGCTTCCGCCCTGTCGGTCAACGGCGGAGTCCAACTGGGCGATGACACCTCGGCCTGCACTGTCGCCAAAAGTGGCACGGAGCGTTGGCATTCCGGTTTTAACCAAATTTGCAACGGAACGGCATGGGTTTCAGTGTCTGGTAGTCCAGTGTACGTCACCGCTACTGCTACAGCACCTGGGTCTGCTGCGGCGCAAGCGAATTGTCCAGCAGGGACAACAATAATTGGCGGCGGGGTCAATTGCTCTACAGTCGCGGCCGCGCCGGTTGTTTTGACTTCGGGTCCCAATGGTACTTCCAGTTGGTACGCATGGTGCACAAATTTCAGCAACGCTGTTTGGCTAACCGCATATAGTGTAACAGCTACCACTTGGGCGATCTGCCAGTAGAGTCAAGGTCGAAACGTGCAATGCTTACGCGTAGATGTCGCCGTTGCTATTGAACCAGAACAACCGGAATTCCGAAGGTAGTTATACTTTGGGCAATTTGATCGGCGGCGGGCGCCGCGTGGAATGATCTTGGAGGCGTGCGATGAATAAGGCGAGCGTCTGGATTTTGACGGCGGGGATCGCGCTGTACGCGGTGGCGTCGGCATGGGCGCAGACGGGGTTCGGCGGGACGATGACGAGCGGGCCGATGGGACCAATGGGGCCGATGGGAATGCCGGCGTCGCCGGAGTTGGAGGAACTCCAAAAGGAACAGGCGGAACTCATGAAGGAAGCGGACCCGGAGCTGGCCGATTATCAGGAAAAGATGCGGAGCGTCCAGGATGAAATCGGGAAGGTGACGAAAAGCCTCGCGGCCGAGGAGATCGACAAGGACGAGGCGCGCGCGCAACTGCTACCCCTGATAAAAGAGGAGCAGGAACTGCGCGACGATCCGGGATTCCGGGCGGAACAATTGCTCTCCCAGGCGGCATTCTCGACACCGGAGTTCCAGAAGAAGATGGCGAAGATCCAGGAAAGAATGAACAAGGCGATGCAGAAACTCATGGCCAAGCGCCTGCGGGCGCCGAATACCCGGCCAGCGCCGAACGCTCGGCCGCAGAGCGGGCCCGCGCGCTGAGGCGAGTGCGGCGAATGGAGGAGAGCCGAGCAATGCCGCGGCGGGCCGGCCCGGCGATGCGGGAGTTGCTGGAGGTGCGGCTTGGCGAGGAGGCTGAGCGGCTGGAGAGAAGCGCCGAGGGCAGGGGCGCGGGAGGATTGGCGCGCCTTCTGGGCGACGTCTACCTGCACGGCGTCGACGAGTTCCTGGCGCACGAGGGCCGCGTGTTCCGCCGGGCGTTCGACGGCTTGGTCGTGTTTTGCGAGTCGCGGGCGCAGGCCGAACGCACGCTGGCGGAACTGGGCGAGCACCTGCGGGCGTCGCGCGGCCTGGAGTTGAGCGCGGCCGAAACGAAGATCCGCCGCCGACGGGCCGGCTTCAGTGCCCGCTGATCCGGGACCAATGGCGCAGCGCGCTCTGGGCCTTTTGCCGGCCGTCGCCGTCACGCCTGCGTCACTCCGCAATTCCGGCGGCGTGGTAGATTGTCGGCATGATCAAAACAAACCTCCTGACGTTCGTCGTCGTCGCCGCCGGTTCCGCCGCCGCGGCGCAGCCGCCTTCCGGCGACGCCGCGTTCGCGCGGGCGCTCTCGGTTCCGGCCGCGGCCCTTGCCGCGAGCGGTTCCTCCGTCGCGACGCCTCCGGCGGTTCCCGTCGTCGCGTCCGACGCCGCGAGCCGGCCCGTGCCCGATTCCTGCGGACCCGCGCCTGAGCTTGAGACGTCCTACGCGCTCGCCGCGCCCGGCGCGGCCGGACCGGTCACGCTGGCCTATGTGGGCTGCCGCGAAAGCGGCCGCAACGATTACGATCCGGGCTGGACGGAGCGCTACTATGAAGGTTCCGACGGCTTCAGCATGACGCTGGCCACCGATCACGGCGACGGGGCCTATCCCTCCGTCGGAGACCGGGTGTCTCAGGTCCTCGTCTACCAGGGGCAGCGCCTCGTCGTGGAGCTCGACGCGGTCGACAACGCGAAGATCGTCTCGGGAACTGCGCTGGTCAAGAACGGCTTTTCCCTGCGCGCCGAGAGGCCCGCGGCGAAATAGGGGCGCCCAAGTCCCGCGTCAGGGCGTTCGCGGTGGGATGCCCTCTTCTCGCCGCGGGAGAAGCCGAGACGACGAGTTGAACGCCGGGACGGCGCGGGCGGATCAACAGATACCAACTCAGCAGGCGAGTCCGTAGCCGAAGACGCGGGCGTAGGTCGCCGCGAGAAAGGACTGGATTCGAGCTTTGTCGCGGGACGCCACGATCTCGCCGTGAGCTCCGTTCGGGTCGGTGAACGTCGTGCCCACGCAAAATGGTCCGCGGTGCATCCCTTCGCCAGGCAGATGTCTTCTAGGCACCGACGGTCATCGGACCCAAGGTCAGGCGCAGGCGAGACCGGGCGCTAATGCGGCGAGCTCAGCGATGGTTTCGACGCGGACGTCCGGGCCCGGCGACGCGGCGGCCTGCGCGGGGTCGCTTGCATAGTGGCCTTGCGCGGCGAAGACCGTCGTCACGCGCGTGCCCCAGGCGGTCTTGAGGGCGGCCAGTATGCGGCGCTTGTCGTCGATCATGACGTAGCGCGCGGCGGGCAGGCGCGCCGCCACGTCGCCCAGCATCCGCTCCTTGTGCGTGTAGACCAGCACGCGCCCGCCCGCGGCCGCGCGCAGGCCGGAGCGCGTGATCTTGCGCGGCTGGAACACCGCGTCGCCGTCGCTGAGGATGGCGACGGTGCCCAGGCGCGCGCACGCCGCCACCGATTCCAGCGTGCCCGGAAATACCCGGTCTCGGAAGGGATATTCGAGCAGGAACTCGGAGACGTCCAGCACGTGCGGGTCGCAGGGTCGCTCCACGCGGAAGCGCTGGAGCGCGCCCAGATAATCCGCGTAGCCCAGTTCGGCGCGCAGGGCCTCGAAGATCGCCCAGTAGCGCGTCTGGATCTCGGCGCCGAAAGTCTCGCCGAGATAGCGGCGCAGGTCGGCGGTGACGCGGTCGTTGTCGAGCAAGGTGTTGTCGACGTCGAAGAGAAAGACGATGGAGTCCGCGCCCATCGTCTCAGCGCACGGCGACGTAGTCGTAGAGCGTGCGCCCGCCGTAGGCGGTCGCGCCGCGGCAGACGAAGCGCCAGCCCGCGCGCTCGAAAGGCGCGCGGCGGCCCAGCAGGGCGGGCAGCTCCCCGTCGCTTTCCAGCGCGCCGGCCAGGGCGGCGTCCGCGCACAACGCCAGCGCGCGCCCGGCGTCCAGGAGAAAGCGCGCGTCGAGCACCTGCAGCGCAGCGGGGGCCGCGGTCGCGGCCGCCGGCGCGCCCGCGTCGGCCACGGCCTGGCGCGCCTCCAGGCGGATCATGCGCGCCTTCGACTCCGGGATGCTGGCCTCGATGGCGGCCTGTACCCAGTCGAGCAGGCGCTCGCGCACGGTCGCGATGTCCGCGGCGGCGGCCAGGGGCTCGATGCCGTTGTCGCGGCGGATCGCGCCGGCCAGCGAGGAGATCTCCTTCAGGTAGACGTTCTTCTGCGCGTCGGGGATGTAGTACATCACGACAAGATGGACCTTCTTGCCGTCGCTGGCGCCGTAGTCGATGCCGGTGGGCGTCCAGCCCACGGCGCACAGCAGTTCGCCGCCGCCGACGGCGCGCACGTGCGGGCAGGCCACGCCGGAGCCGATGCCGGTGTTGCACTGGCGCTCGCGAACGATCATCTCTTCGGCCAGTTCCGGGCTGCCGGCCAGGTCCGGGACGGCCTCGATCAGATGTGCGAGAAAGGCCAGGGACTTCTCCTTGTCGGTCTCTGGAAGCTCGATGAGGCGGCCTTCTTGCAGGGCGTTGAGCAGGCTTTTCATGTCAGTCGATCCCGTACCAGCGTATGAACGCCGTCTTGACGACGTGGGTCAGGCAGACGTAGGCGATCACGGTTCCCAGCATCCACGGCCAGAAGGAAGACGGCAGCGGCACGAAGCCCAGGTAGCCGGCCACCGGAGAGAACGGCAGGTAGATCGCCGCGCCCATCACCGCGAGCGTGGTCAAGGTCAGCGGCAGGCTGGCCGTGCTCTGCAGGAACGGAATCTTGTTGGTGCGGATCACGTGCACGATCAGGGTCTGCGTCAGCAGGGACTCCACGAACCAGGCGGAGTGAAAGAGGTGCTCATAGTGGACCTTCAGCGCGTCGCTGGTCGCGGGGTCGGAGAACAGCCGGCACTTGTAGAGATACATCATCAGGAAGAACGTCGTGTAGTCGAAGACCGAGCTGGTGGGACCGATCCAGAGCATGAACTTCTTGATCGACTCGATGTTCCACTTGCGCGGCTTGAGCAGGTACTCCTCGTCCACGCGGTCGGTCGGGATGCCCACCTGCGAGAAATCGTAGAGCAGGTTGTTGACGAGGACCTGGATCGGGGCCATGGGCAAAAAGGGCAGGAGGTAGCTGGCGCCCACGACGGAGAACATGTTGCCGTAGTTGGAGCTGGCGCCCATTTTAATGTACTTGATGATGTTGCCGAAGACCTTGCGGCCCTCGATGATGCCGTCCTCGAGCACGAGCAGGCTTTTCTTGAGCAATATGATGTCGGCCGACTCCTTGGCCACGTCCACGGCGGTGTCGACGGAGATGCCCACGTCGGCGGTCTTCATCGCGGGCGCGTCGTTGATGCCGTCGCCCATGAAGCCGACGACGTGGCCGCCGCGCTGGAGCGCCTTGATGATCTGGTCCTTCTGCGCGGGCGACAGGCGCGCGAAGACGGTCGTCTTCTCCGCGAGCGCGGTCATCTCCGCGTCGGACAGCCCGCGCAGTTGGTCGCCGGTCACCAGGGCGTCGACCGGCAGGCCCACGTCGCGGCAGACCTTGCGCGTGACCAGCGCGTTGTCGCCGGTCAGGATCTTGGTGCCCACGCCGGCCTTGCGCAGGGCCTCCAGCGCGGCGTTGGCGGACTCCTTAGGCGGGTCGAAGAACGCGACGTAGCCGAGCAGGACCAGGTCGCTTTCGTCGGCGGTCGAGAAGACCTCCTTGGTGCGCGGAAACTCCCGGTAGGCGACGGCCAGCACCCGGAAGCCGTCTGCGCTCAGGCGCACGTATTCCTCCAGCAGGTCCGTCTTGAGCAGTTCGATGAGCGGATGGATCTCGTCGTCGACCTGGTAGCGCGAGCAGGCCGAGAAGACCTCCTCGACGGCGCCCTTGCAGATCAGCACGTGGTCGCCCTCGTAGTCGATGACCACGGACATGCGCCGCCGGGAGAAATCGAACGGGATCTCGTCGACCTTGCGGCAGGCGCGCTCGACGTCCAGGTCCTTGTGCGAGAGGATGGCCTTGTCCAGCAGGTTGCGCAGTCCGGTCTGGTAGTACGAGTTCATGTACGCGTAGCGCAGCACGTCGTCGCTCTCGCGGTTGGTCACGTCCACGTGGCGCTCCAGCACGATCTTGTCCTGCGTGAGCGTGCCGGTCTTGTCGGTGCAGAGCACGTCCATGGCGCCGAAGTTCTGGATGGAGTTGAGGCGCTTGACGATGACTTTCTTCTTCGACATCGCCAAGGCGCCCTTGGACAGGTTCACGGTCACGATCATGGGCAGCATCTCGGGCGTCAGGCCGACGGCCACCGAAAGCCCGAACATCAGCGCCTCGACCCAGTTGTGCTTGGTCAGGCCGATGATCAGGAACACGATCGAGACCATGACGACCATGAACTTGATCATCAGCCAGGTGAACTGCTCCACGCCGCGGTCGAAGCTGGTCATCACGCGCCGGCCCGCCAAGGTCTTCGAGATCCCGCCGAAATACGTCTTCTCGCCGGTGTTGACCACCACGCCGCGCGCGGTGCCGGAGAGCACGTTGCTGCCCTGGAAGCAGGCGTTGGCGAGGTCCAGAGCGCCCTTGCCGGCGGCGTCCGCCGGTCCCGCGGCCTTCTCGATGGGCATGGACTCGCCGGTCAGCGCGGACTGGCTGACGAAGAAATCCTTGGCCGAGATCAGGCGCAGGTCGGCGGGGATGATGGAGCCGGCGGCCAGCACCACCACGTCGCCCGGCACCAGTTCGGACAGCGGCACGGACCGCTCGTGGCCCGCGCGCAGGACCTGGCAGGTGGTCTTGACCATCGACATCAGCTTCTCGACGGCCTTGTTCGAGCGCGCCTCCTGAACGTAGGCCAGCGCCACGCTGAGCACGACCATGACCCCGACCACCACCGCCGAGGGCACGTCGTCCATGAACAGCGACGCGCCCGCGATGACCAGGAGCTGGATGACGAGCGGATTCTTGGCGCGCTCCCAGATTTCTCCCAGCACGCCCAACTTGCGGCGGGATTCGACCAGGTTCGGGCCGTAGCGCTCGCGGCGCTCGCGCACGGCCTCGTCGTCGAGACCCTTTTCGCCGCCGCCCAGCTTGGACAGGACGGCCTCGGACGTCAAGCCCGCCAGGTCGAGAAGCTCCTGCTCTCCCGCGGCGGAAGCGGATGCATCCTTGGCTTCGCCGCCGCCGCGCTTGAGGAGCCGTTCGGCGAGAGTCGGCGAAGAGGTGGTCATGGCGTGGTCCCGCGCGGGGCCTTAGTTTAACACACATCGCCGCGGGGCTCAAAACGCGCGCCGCGGCACGCGCGTCCCGCGGTCCCGTCCGCGGCTAGGCCTAATATCCCGGGTCCAAGGACCGTCCGGCCCAGAGGCTTTCGCCATTTGGGGTCGTATGCTATACGCACATGAAGCTCGACCGTTTGGCGCCGGCCGTTTGGTGCGCTCTGCTGGCTGTTTCTTCGGCGGCGCAGGTGCGGGACGTCCCGGCCGAGGCCGCGCGCGCGCCGTTGTCCGCGCCCGCTTTTGGTCCCGCGTCCCTGGGCGCGGCGCCGCTGACGGCGGCGA
>JAJXVH010000096.1 GCA_021782205.1 bacterium
GTAGTCGTCGAACTGACCGGCGACGGCGTCGGCACGAGCCGACGCGGCGCCGAGAAGCAAGAGGACGGCGAACAGGGCGGTGATTCGCATGCGCCCAGTATACCAGAGAAAACCCGGACCGCGACGGCCTGCGCCGCGGCCCGGGCCCCCCAGTCGGAGACAGCGCTAGAACATGAATTGGAACATCATGCGCGCCTCGGAAACGGTGCTGCGATGCGTGCCCCCGGCAACCGTGTCTTCGTTGGTCGCCGTCGGATCCGGGAAGGCATACATACCCAAGGTCGGATCTAGAAACGTCGGGCAGTTCGGGTAGATGGACAGGTCCGCGACGATCTTCAGGTTGTCGCCCTTGACGTGCCAGGTCAGCGACGGCGTGATCTCCTGGATGGGCTCGCCCATGCTGGCGCCGTGGTAGTTCGTCGGGCCGGACGCCCCCGTCGCGGTGCCGATGTAGCCAGCCTTGTCGTCCATGGACAGCAGCGCGTAGCGCAACGCGATGCCGTATTGCCCGATCTGGTAGTCTCCCTGCGCACGCGCCGAGGCGATGTGAACGATTCCGGTGGTGTTCTGGTAGCCGCCCCAGCTTCCCTCCACCTCGCCTTCCACGGACTGGCCGTTGCCCAACGGATGGCGAATGACGCCGTCCGCTTCAAACTGATACATGTCGCCCAGCGGCAAGGTGTTCGCGCTGCCGACCGCATTATTGCCCTTATTGTTGATGTAGGGGTTGTAGTCCGGGTTGATCAGCAGGTTGGGCGCGCCGTTGGTGTGCACCAAAAGCGGCGTGCTGTGGCCGATGGCCGTGTCCCGAGTGAAGAGGGCGCTGAGGTAGGCCGCCTTCGTGGTGCGGTTTAGGTTCAGGTCCTGCTGAACCACGTGGTAGATGTCCTGGTCGACGCCGTCGTTGTAGCCCACGCGCGCGACCACCTCGGGAATGCCCAGGTTCTCGGGCAGGTAGCGCTGGGGCACGTTGGGGCCGCCTCCGGAGAAGGTGCCGACGGTACCTGTGAAGTTACCCTTGGTGCCCATGATCGCCAGGCCGTAGTCGCGGCCCTGATAGTCGGCCATGCTGGCGATCGACCGGTCATGGAAGTCCATATAGCCGGTGTCGGTCAGACCCTCGCGGCCGAACGGAACGCGGAACTGGCCGACTTTTAGGATAGTGTTCTCGCCCAGGGGTGCTACGGGCACGTCGGCCGAGAAGTCCAGCAAGGACATGTCGGTGTTGGAGCCGTTGGCGTCCTCGCCGCCGTACGCCATCTGGACATCGTATTTAAACAGGCCGTCGTAGTCGCCCTTGAGTCCCATGCGCGACTCCTTCATGAACAGATAGACGCGGTCGTTGTTGCGCACCGGGTCCGCCACGTTTTCAAGCACGCCCAGCATCTGGCCGCGGCCGAAGACGTTCATCGACAGCTTGTCGCTGTTGCCGACGGCGATGCCCGGATCGACGGATTGGGCGAACGCGCCCGGCGCCAGCACCGCGAGCAATGCCGCGGCGGCCATGAGTTTTTGCGGTGATTTCATAATTTATCTCCCCAATTTTAAGACTAGCAGCAAACTTCTTTATGTTTGTTCGAAATGTTACAGCGGCATTGTCTTTCGCTTCGTTAATTCTTCCGAAATCCCGACGCCAAGAACTGTGCAACGTTTCGACCGAACAGCGAACGGCAAATTCGTTGCGGACAATTTGGCCGGAGACCAACCATGATAAAAAACACCTTTCGTCTGTTCGCCGCCGCACCATGCCTGCTCCTGACGCTGACCGCGACAGGCTGGGCCCAAACAGCGCTCGCGCCGCGCGGCTCGCTCTGGATCGAGGGAGACTCCACGTTGCACCGCTGGAGCAGCACCTCAACCGCCGTCGAGATGAGCGTCGCGGCGCCGCCATCCGGCGAGGACCTGGCCGCCGCCATTAAGAATGGTCAATTTTCGGGGCTGACCGCGCGCATCCCGGACGCCAGCCTCAAATCGGGGGAATCCGGGCTCGATAAGAACATGCGCGTCGCCATGAAGGCCGCGGAATTTCCGGAGGTCTCCTATCGCCTGGACCGCTACGAGTTGGGCAAGCCCGCGGCCGACGGCTCAACGCCCGTCAAGACGTCCGGAGAACTGACCATCGCCGGGCGCACGCGCGTCGTCTCGATCGACGCAGTCCTGACGTTTTCCGCGGAAGGCGTGCGGCTGCTCGGCGCCTATCCGCTCAACATGTCCGACTACGGCATCAAGCCGCCGACGCTGATGTTCGGGGCCATCAAGGTCAAGGATCCCGTCGTGATCCGCTTCAACCTGCTCCTGCCCTCGTCGACGGCCAAGAAAGCTTAGCCGTTTAAACGGGGGGCGGCCATGAAAACGGCGACGCGCGCGCTTCACGCCGGCCTCGGCGTCATCCTCGCCGCCTCGGGCCTGGCCGCCGCCGCGTCCGCCGCGTCCGATTCCCGCCCGTCGCCCGTCCGAATCCGCGTCGAGCGCCGTCCGGGCGGCGTGTTCGAGGTGAGCGCGCGTCTCTCCGTGCCCGCGTCCACCGCGGCCGCGTGGTCCGTGATCACCGACTACGCCAACATCCCCTCCTTCGTCTCCTCGATGAAGTCCAGCCGGGTGGTCGGCCGCGACGGCGGCGCGCTGATCGTGGAGCAGACCGCGGTCGGGCGCATGTTTTTATTTTCCAGGGAGATGCGGGTCACGCTGACGGTGCGCCGCGCCGGAGACCGGCTGACGTTCGACGATCGCGGCCGCGAGGATTTCGAGATCTACAACGGAAGCTGGCGCGTCGTCGCGGCGCCCGGCGGCTGCGAGGTGCGCTACCGCCTGCTGGCGCGGCCGGACGTTCCGGCCCCGCGCTTCTTGCTGGGCGGCGCGATGAAGCGCGGCGCGCGACGCCTTCTGGAGCAGGTGCGCAACGAGATTCTGCGGCGCGAACTGGCTCGAGCCACCGACACATCAGCCCCGGCGTCGCTTCGACGGCACCGCCCCACGCCTGCTTTGCTAGAATAATCCACGGACTGGAACAGGGGATTATTCACGTGACGCCGACCGCCGAAGCCGCGACGGACTACACGCTCAACGAGTTGATGTGCGTGCTGGCCGCGCGCGAGATCATGGACCGCGACGTGGTCTTCGTGGGCATCGGCCTGCCCAACCTGGCCTGCAACCTGGCGCGCGCCACGCACGCGCCGAACATGACCTTGATCTACGAGTCGGGCGCCGTCGGCGCCGTTCCCGACCGCGTGCCGCCGTCGATCGGCGACCCGGCGCTGGTCACCGGCTCGCTGCAGGTCACCTCGATGGCCGACATCTTCCAGTGCTTCCTGCAGAACGGCAAGATCCAGATCGGATTTCTGGGCGGCGCGCAGGTCGACAAGTTCGGCAATATCAACACCACCGTCGTGGGCGGCTACGACGCCCCGACCGTGCGCCTGCCCGGCTCCGGCGGCGCCTGCGAGATCGCCGCGCACGCCCAGCGCGTGCTGATCGTGACCAAGCTCGACAAGCGCGCCTTCCCGGAGAAGGTGGACTTCGTCACCTCCAGCGGCAAGCGCGTGGCCAAGATCATCACCAACATGGGCGTGCTCGAGCCCGGCCCCGGCGGCGAGATGATCCTGACCGCCCTGCATCCCGGCGTGAGCTTCGAGCAGGTCCAGGCCAACGTGGGCTGGCCGCTCAAGAAGGCCGCGGCCGTGGCCGCCTCGCCCCTTCCGTCGGCGCGCGAGATCGAGCTCCTGCGCACCAAGCTCGATCCCAAACGCCTGCACATCAAGTAGCGCGCGACGCGCTCCACAACTCCGAGCGCAGAAGCCCCCACAGACGCGCGCGCACGGCCATCGGCCGGAAGCCTAAGGCCGAAAGCGCCGATGCGTAATCCGGCACGCGGTCGACGCGCAGGCCGGTCAGCAGGCGGAAGGCGCGGTAGAGCGCCGCGATGAGGGCGCGCGCGGTCGGACGCAGGGCGCCGCGCTCCGGCACGGCGAACTCCGAGACCACCCAGAGCGCGCCGGGCGCCAGGCGCGGCGCGACCCGCGCGATCAGCGCCCGCGTCTCCTCCTGCGTCAGGCAGTCGAGAAAGAAATGAGTCGCCACCAAGTCGTAGCCGACTCCGGCCGGCGTCAAGCGGCGGATGTCCGCTCGCTGCACGCGCGCGCGTGGGGCTCTCTGCTTGAGGAGCCCCAGCATCCCCGCGCTTGCGTCCACGCAGTCGGCCTCGAGGGCGGGCGCCTCAGCCATCAGCTGCGCGGTGAAGCGCCCGTCGCCGTCGCCCAGGATCAGCGCACGCCGCCGGTCGCGCAGGGACGGCAGGTGCTCGAATCGGCAGCGCTCCAAGATGGGACCGAACGTCGCGTATTCGAGCCAGCGGTAGGCGCGCGCCAGGCCGTCGAAATCCGCCGCTTCGTCCTCGCCCGCCGCGCTCACGCCGCGCCGAACGCCAGCAGGATCAGCGGCGAGCACAGCACCAGGTCCGCCGCCACGCGCAGGCGCAGGGCGTTCATGCGCGGCGCGCGCCAGGCCAGAAGCCAGCAGCCCGCGGCGCTGATCAGCGCCGCGGCAAACAGCGTCCGCGTGGAGCCGGCGACGATCAGGCCCGCCGCGGAAAGCAGAGCCAGGCCCGCAGCACCCTGCCGCAGGCGGCGTCCCACGTCCTCGCGCTCCGGCGCGGGCGCGCCCGCCGAATCCTCCCAAAGCTGTATGGCCGCGCAATTCCACCAGCAGAGCAGGCCCAGCAGGAGCGCGGCGGGAATCAGGGCTGACGGGCGGCCCGCGCGCGCGTACGCCGGCTCCGCCGCCGCGGCGGCGAAGACCAGGCCGACGCACAGCTCCTTGGGAAAAGGCGGACGCTCGCTCAAGTGCACGAATAGAAAGTAAGCCGCGACCAAAGCGGCCATGACCGCGTCGTCGCGCAGGATGACGGCGCTCATGCGCGGCACCACCCGCGCGGCCAGCGCCAGGACCGCCAACGCCACGCCCGCCGCGAAGCGCTCCGCGTGGCGCGCGTGAAAGAGGTGGCGCGGCCGCAGGCGCTCGCGCCGCCCCCGCGCGTCCAAAAGGCGGTCCAGCACGTAGAGGCACCAGGTCCCCGCGGCCAGCAGTTCCATGGCGGGCACCGGGACCGGCGCGCGCGCCGCGCGCACGAACAGCGCGCACCACAAGAGCGCGACGGTGGGCGCGTCCAGGGAAAGCAGATGCCACCGCATCAGCATGTCGACATTGTATGAATTAGCGGCACGCGGTTTTTCCCCATGCGCGGATAATTTCGTAGAATGCCCCCATGGCCACCACCGTCGACACCAAACAGATCATCTACTCGCTCATCGACGTCGGCCGCATCCATCCGCCCAAAAAGCAGGTGCTCAAGGGCATCTACCTCAGCTTCTACTACGGCGCCAAGATCGGCGTGCTGGGCGACAACGGCTCGGGCAAGTCCACGCTGCTGCGCATCATGGCCGGCAAGGACGCGGACTACACCGGACAGATCACTCAGTCGAAGGGCTACAAGATCGGCCTGCTGGAGCAGGAGCCCCAGCTGGACCCGGAGAAGACCGTCAAGGAAACGGTGTCCGAGGGCGTGGCCGAAACCATGAAGATCCTGGCCGACTTCAACGAGATCAACGACAAGCTCGCCGATCCGGAGCTCAAGCCCGAGGACATGGAAAAGCTCATGGAGAAGCAGGGCAAGCTCCAGGAAAAAATCGACGCGTCCAACGCCTGGGAGATCGACTCCACGCTGGAAGTCGCCATGGACGCGCTGCGCTGCCCGCCCTCCGACCAGAAATGCGGGACGCTGTCCGGCGGCGAAAAGCGCCGCGTGGCCCTCTGCCGCCTGCTGCTGGCCAAGCCGGAGATTCTGCTGCTCGACGAGCCGACCAACCATCTCGACGCCGAGTCTGTCGAGTGGCTGGAACAGCACCTCAAGCAGTACGAGGGCACGATCATCGCCGTCACCCACGACCGCTACTTCCTGGACAACGTCGCGGGCTGGATTTTGGAGCTCGACCGCGGCGAAGGCATTCCCTACAAAGGCAATTACGCTTCATGGCTGGAGCAGAAGCAGGCCCGCCTGGCCCAGGAGGCCAAGTCCGAGGGCAAGATGCAGAAGGCCCTGGCCGAGGAGCTGGAGTGGGTGCGCGCGGGCACGAAAGGCCGCCAGGCCAAGAGCAAGGCACGCCTGTCCGCCTACGACAAAATGCTCGAGGATTCGCAGAAGGACAAGACCTACGAGGATCTCGAGATCTACATCCCGCCGGGGCCGCGCCTGGGCGACGTGGTCATCGAGGCCAAGGCCATCGCCAAGTCCTTCGGCGACAAGCTGCTCTACGACGATCTTTCTTTCAAGCTGCCGCCCAACGGCATCGTCGGCGTGATCGGTCCCAACGGCGCGGGCAAGACCACGCTGTTCCGGATGATCACCGGACAGGAGAAGCCCGACGGCGGAACCTTCAAGGTCGGCGAGACGGTGAAGCTCGGCTACGTGGACCAGAACCGCCACCTCGACGGCGATAAAAACGTCTGGGAGGCCATCTCCGACGGCCTGGACGTCGTCAAGCTGGGCAAGCTGGAAATGCCGTCGCGCGCCTACGTGGGCCGCTTCAACTTCGCGGGACAGGACCAGCAGAAGCTGGTCAAGAACCTGTCCGGCGGCGAGCGCAACCGCGTGCACCTGGCCAAGATGCTCAAGGAGGGCGCCAACGTGCTCCTCCTCGACGAGCCCACCAACGACCTGGACGTGCACACCCTGCGCGCGCTGGAGGAGGCGATCCAGAGCTTCCCCGGCTGCGCCGTCGTCATCAGCCACGACCGCTGGTTTTTGGACCGCATCGCCACCCACATCCTCGCTTTCGAGGGCGACTCCAAGGTCGTCTGGTTCGAGGGCAATTATCAGGCCTACGAGGAAGACAAGAAGAAACGCCTCGGCGACGTGGCACCCAAGCGCATCCACTACAAGAAGCTCACGCGCGGCTGACGCATGTCCGTCCAGTCGCTGATCGTCGACTGGTACCCGCTGTTTCTGTTCGCCCTTCTGGCCGCGTGGGCGGCGCTTCTGCCGTCGGCGCTATCGCGTTTGCGCCGCCGGCTTTCGCGCGCGCGGCCCGGCACGGGCTACCTGCTGTGCGCCATCGTCGTCGGCGCGCTCGCGCTGCGCTTCTGCCAACCCCGCGTCCATCGCGTCTACGACGACGAATTCGAACATCTCAGCGCCGCCCGCACGCTGGCCAGAACCGGCCGCTTTGCCGAAGAACTTGTCGGCGGCCTGCGCGGCTGGAACGTTTTTCAGGCGCCCGCCTGGCCCGGCGGACATCACGCCGCGCTCGCGGCGGTGTTCCGCGCCTTCGGCGACTCGACGGCGGTCGCCTTCGACTGGAGCGCCCTGCTCGGCGGATTGACGGTCCTCTTCGTCTTCTGGGCGGCGCTCGAATCCGGCGCCGAGGAGCGCGGCGCCTTGGCCGCCGCCTTCGCCTGGGCCGTTTCTCCATTGGCGCTGCGCTACGCCGCCGCCTGCGACCTGACGTCCTCGTCTCTGTTCTGGTGCGCGGCGGCGCTGGCGTCCCTGCACGCGCGCGAGTCCGAGCCAAGCCTCGCTTCGGACGCGTTCGCCGCGCTGAGCCTTGCCTACGCCGTGCAGGTGCGTCCCGAGAACGTCCTTCTGCTCGGCTACGCCGCGCTGACCACAGGCCGACGCGCGTGGATTCTTCCAGCACTCGCCGGGGCCGCATTCCCCGCGTCGATCGCCTTGCTCAACCGCGCCATGGGCATTCCGGGCTACTCTGCGGAAACGACGAACGCTTTTTCCAATCTTCAGCGGCAATTGCCGTCGAATATCGCTTTTCTCGCGTCGGCGCTCGGGTTCGCGCTCGTGATCGTTCCGGCGGCGCTCCTCGCAGCCGCGCGGCCGGCCGTGCGCCGCCTGGCCCTGCTCTCCGCATTTTTTATCATCGTCTATTCCTCGTTTTTCATGGGACGATTCGACGCGGGAGGCGCGGATCGATATGCGCTGTCGGTGATACTCCCCCTGACAGTCGCCGCCGCGACGGGACTGGCGCGAGCGCCGCTTCCCGCGGTTCTGCTGCTCGCGGGACTTGCCTGGCGCGGACCCGGCGGACCTGACCCGGAGCGCGCCCGCGCGGAACGTTTCGCGGCTCTGGCGAAAGCCTCCTTGCCTCCCGGGACGCTCGTGATCGCGTTCAACGCTCCGGCCGCGCGCGAACTGCTCGATCGCCCCGCCGCCGACGCGCATCTCGTTCTGGAGAATGACGAAGATTTCTTCCTTCACGTCGCGCAGGCCGGCTCTCCGCCGCTCGCCTTTTACGAAGACTGGGCTTGGCGCTGGAATCCCGGCCCGGCCGCGGAACTGCGCCGACGCTTCGACGCGCGTTACGTCGAAACTCCGGCGGCCGACGACGGCGTGGACTCCGTGGTCCTGCTGGCCGCGCCCGCGCGTCGGGGCCGGCGCTAGCCGGCCCTCCGTCTTATGTAGAATGGCCTCGCGACAGGAGGATCCATGCCCGCGGCTTTTCCGCATCAATACGAAGTCTCGCTGAAGTGGACGGACACAGACCGCAGCGACATCACCGCCGGCGACCGGCCGGTCATCGGCGGCGGTTCCCCGCCTCAATTCGACGGCCAGGACCCCGCGCGCTGGAGTCCCGAGCATCTGCTCTTGGCCGCCCTCGGCCAATGCCTGATGCTGACCTGGATCTCGCTCAACAAGCGTTCGGCGATTCCTCTCAAAGGCTGGGAGTCCACATCATCGAGCACGCTCGATAAGACCCGCGAGGGCCTGGTCTTCACCGCGCTAAAGGTTCATATCCGGCTGAAGACGGACGCCGACCGCGTGGAGGAAGCCCGACGACTGCTCCTGACCGCGAAGAAATACTGCATCATCGCCAACTCCCTGAAAACGCCCGTCGATTCCGAATTCGAGGTCGTCGCGGGCTAACGGCTCAAACAAAAAATGGCTTCCCGGTCCCAGGATTACTACGCCGTCCTCGACGTCAAGAAAACTGCCTCGCCCGAGGACATCAAGCAGGCCTATCGACGGCTGGCCAAGGTTCATCATCCGGACCTTCAGCCCGAAAGCCAAAAGGCCGCCGCGGCGGAGAAGTTCAAGGAGCTCAACGAGGCCTACGAGGTTCTCTCGCACCCCGAAAAGCGGGCCGCCTACGACCGCTACGGCCCCGACGGGCCTCCCGGCGCGTCCGCGCCGGAGCCCCCGCCGCGCGCGCGCTCGGCGCGGCCCGGCGCC
>JAJXVH010000001.1 GCA_021782205.1 bacterium
AAGTCCTTGCCGTACTGCACCGAGCCGCAGTGCAGCGCGCGCGGGTCGTCGACCGGAAAGCGGAAGACCACAACGTCTCCGCGGCCCACGTGTTCAAGAGGCAGTATGTGACGGCCAATGAACGGCACGCGCAGGCCGTAGACGAATTTATTGACGAAGAGGTGGTCGCCGATAAGCAGGGTGTTTTCCATGGAGCTGGACGGGATCTTGAAGGCCTGCACCACGAACATCATCAACAGGGCCGCGGTGAACGCCGCCTCGAAGACCGTCTGCGCCCATTCCAGATCCTCGGCCAAAAAATGCCGGCGGCTCTCCACGCTGTCGCCCAACGACCACGCGCGCCAGAATCCCAGCGCGCCCAGCGCCGCCCCCGCGGCGAGCGCGGGGTAGACCTCGCCCACCGACAGCGCGCGCGCGGCGAAGGAGATAAAGCGCGTCCGCGTCTCCACCGACATCACCACGATCATCGCGATCGAGAAGCCCGTCAGGAAAAGAAACGCCGCGTGCCACAGCGCCGACGGCAGGGGGGCTTTCGGGCCGCCCTCCTCCTGCCAGCCGCGCGAGAACCACGTGTAGGCGCCCATCAGCACGCCGATGAAAAAAAGCCGGTATTCCATTTTATTCGCCGTCCTCGTCGATCTTGAGCGCGGCGAGGAACGCCTCCTGCGGCACCTCGACCGAGCCGATCATCTTCGCGCGCTTCTTGCCTTCCTTCTGCTTGTTGAGAAGCTTCTTTTTGCGCGTGATGTCGCCGCCGTAGCACTTGGCGATGACGTCCTTGCGCTTGGCGCCCAGGGTCTCGCGCGCGATGACCTTGCCGTTGAGGCTGGCCTGGATGGCGACCTCGAAGTTCTGCCGGTCGATGAGTTCCTTGAGCTTCGCGCACAGCTTGGCGCCCACCGTGTAGGCCTTGTCGCGGTGGACGATCTGGCTCAGCGCGTCGACGGGCTCCTTGTGGATCAGCACCTCGAGCTTGGCCATGTCCGACTCGCGATAGCCGATGGGGTGGTAGTCCAACGTCGCGTAGCCCTTCGACACCGACTTGAGCCGGTCGTAGAAGTTGACCACCATCTCGGCCAGCGGCAGTTCGTATTTGATCAGCATGCGCGTCGGCGACAAATATTCGATGCCCACGTAGACGCCGCGGCGCTCCTTGATCAGGTTGAGGACCGCCTCTTGATGCTCGATGGGCAGGACGATGGTGAGCAGTACGAAGGGCTCCTCGATGGCCTTGATCTCGCCGTGATACGGGAATTTGGCGGGGTTGTCGATGACCGACCACTTGCCGTCCATGGTCTGCACTCGGTAGACCACGTTCGGCGCGGTAACGATCAAGTCGAGGTCGAACTCGCGCTGCAACCGCTCTTTGACGATGTCCATGTGCAGAAGCCCGAGAAAACCCAGGCGATAGCCAAAGCCAAGCGCCAGCGATGTTTCCGCCGTGTAGTTGAACGAGGAGTCCTCCAGGTTCAGCTTGTCGAGCGCGTATTTGAGCGCGGTGTACTCGGTCTGGTCGATGGGGAAAATACCGGCGAAGACCACCGGCTTGGCTTCTTTATAGCCCGGCAGGGGCGCGGCCAGCGGCCGGAGCTTTTCCATCACCGTGTCACCGACGCGAACCGAGTGGATGTCCTTGATGCCGCAGATCATGTAGCCCGCCTCGCCCGCGGACAATGTCTCGGACGGGATCTGCTTTGGCTTCAGGAAGCCCACTTCCTCGACCACCGCCTCCGTCGCCGTCGAGAAAAACTTCACCGTCATGCCCTTCTTAAGCGTCCCGTCAACCACGCGCACCAGCAGGATCACGCCGCGAAACGTCGAGTAGCTGGAGTCGAAGATCAGCGCGGACAGCGGCGCCTGCGGATCTCCCTTCGGCGCGGGAATCTCGCGCACGATCGTGTCCAGCACGCCCTGGACGCCCTCACCGCTCTTGGCGCTGATCAGCACGGGGTCCTCGATGATCTTGAGCGTGTCGAAGATCTGCTCCAGGGTGCCGTCGACGTCCGACGAGGGAAGATCGATCTTGTTGATGACCGGAATCACGCGCAGGCCCACCTGCTGGGCCAGCATCGCGTTGGCCAAGGTCTGCGCCTGCACGCCCTGCGTGGCGTCGACGACCAGCAAGGCGCCCTCGCACGCGGCCAGGGCGCGGCTGACCTCGTAGGTGAAGTCCACGTGACCCGGCGTGTCGATGAGGTTGAGCAGCCACTTCTGTCCGTCGGGCGCCGCGTAGTCCATGCGCACGGCCTTGGCCTTGATCGTGATGCCGCGCTCGCGCTCCAGCTCCATGGAGTCCATGATCTGCGCCTGCATGTCGCGGCGCGCGATGGTTCCCGTGAGCTCCAGAAGGCGATCGGCGAGCGTCGACTTGCCGTGGTCGATGTGCGCGATGATGGAGAAGTTGCGGATGCGGGAAGGGTCGGTCACGAGGCTTGCTCCAAAAGGCGGCGGATCTCGTCGGACTCCGCGCACAGGACCGCCTTGGCGACCAGCTTCTTCATCGCCTCGTGCTTGAGGCCGCGCACGGCCTGCTTGACGCGCAGGAACATGCGCGGCGACACCGACATCGCGTCCACGCCCAGGCCGACGAGCAGCGGCACCGCGCGCGGATCCGACGTCATCTCCCCGCACACGCCCACCCATTTTCCTTTCGCGTGCGCCGAGCGCACCACGTGGTCGAGCAGGCGGATCACCGCGGGGTGATAGGGGTCGTAGAGATGGGTCACGTGCTCGTTGATGCGGTCGACGGCAAGCACGTATTGGATCAGATCGTTGGTGCCGATGGACAGGAAGTCGACGTGCGGCAGGAACGACTCGATCTGGATGGCCGCCGATGGGATCTCGACCATGATACCGAGTTCCAGCTTTTCCGGGAACTGCACGCCCTCGGCCGCCAGCTCCGCCTGCGCCTGCGCCAGAAGGCGGCGCGACGCGATCACCTCGCCCACCGAGGAGACCATCGGGATCATCACGCGCACGCGCCCTTTCGTCGACGCGCGCAGAACCGCGCGCAGTTGGGTCTTGAACAGGTCCAGGTGGCGCAGGAATAAACGCACGCCGCGCAGGCCCATGAACGGGTTGGTCTCGTTCTTGGGGCCCTCGATGCCCAATTGGGAAAGCCGGTCGCCGCCGATGTCCGCGGTGCGGATGACCACCTCACGGTCCTCCAGCGCCTTGACGACCGCGGAGTACGCCCGCGTCTGTTCCTCCTCGCCGGGCGCGTCGGTTCGGTTTAGAAACAGATACTCGGTGCGAAACAGGCCGATGCCGTCGGGCTGGAGCGCGACCACGTTCTTGAGCTCTTCCGGGGAGTCCAGGTTCGTCTCCAGCCGGAAGCCGCGGCCGTCCTGCGTGACCGCCGGCACCCCACGCAGGGAGTCAAGCGATTTCTCCTCGGCCAGCGCTCGCTGCTGGACCTTCTCGTATTTCGCGACGGTCTCGGCGCTGGGAGAGATGATGACCATGCCCTGCTCGCCATCCAGGATCACGGTGTCGCCGGTCTTCACGCGCCGGCTTACGTCGGAGAGGCCCACGACGGCGGGAATCTCCAGGCTCTGCGCCAGAATCGCGGTATGGGACGTCTTGCCGCCCAGGTCCGTGGCGAAGCCGATGATCTTCGTTTCCTTGAGGCCCAAGGTGTCCGAGGGAAGCAGATTGCGCGAAATCAGCACGCACTCGTGGTCGATCTCCGAAAGACTGCGTTTCTGCCGCTTCATCAGATGAAGCAGAAGGCGCTTGCCCACGTCGAAAAGGTCGTGGCGGCGCTCACGGAAAAACTCGTCGTCCATCTTCTCGAACTGGCGGTTGACCGCCTCCAGCGCCTCGGAGAGCGCGAACTCCGCGTTGACGCCTTCGGCCAGGATGCGCTTGGGCACGTCGCCGGTGATCAGCGAGTCCTTGAGAATCATGCGGTGGGCGTCGATGAGCTTGGCGTGCTGCTTGCCCAGGACCTTCAGCACCTTCTGCTCGGCCGCGTCCAGGTCGCGCAGCGTCGCCTTCTGGGCGTACTTGAAGCGCGCGACCTCGTCGCGCAGGCCGTCGCGGGCGATCTCCACACGCTCGACGACGATGTCCTCGTCCTCGACGACGTACGCCTTACCGATGGAGATACCGGGGCTGGCCGCGATGCCCTTGATGACGATCATCAGTCGCCGCTCCGGCCGCCATCAAGCGACCGATGACTTCCCTTCATAAACATCCGCGATGAGCTCTCTTCAATTTTCATCGAAGTTCCGCTCGAAGATGGCGCCCAGCGCGTCCAGGGCCTTAAGCTCATCGGGGCCGTCGGCCTTGACCGTCAGCCGCGAGCCGCTCTCCGCGGCCAGAAGCATCAGGCCCATCACGCTCTTGCCGTTGACCTCCAACCCATCCTTGACGACGATGATCGAACTTTTGTGATTGGCCGCTTCCTTGACGAACAGCGCCGCGGGCCGCGCATGCAGGCCCAGCCTGTTCTTGACGACGAAGACGCGCTCGGTCACAGCGCCCACCCCAGCACCAGCGAGGCCGCCGTCCCAAGAAGCCCCGCCGCGGCGACAAGCTTCAGCGGTCCGCCCGCCGCGCGCGAGAACGCCGCCCCGAAGGCCAGCGCCGCCGCGGCCAGGGCCGCGTGAGCGCGCACTTCCGGGAGCGCCAGCGCGGCCGCGCCGGCGGCCAAAGCCAGGGCCAGGGCCGTTGCGCGCGCCACTCGTATCCAGGCCTGCGCGGGCAGAGAGCAGGCCTCCAGCGCCGCCGCGTCGCCGGCGGCCAATCCGCGGGCGACTCC
The DNA here is from genome assembly GCA_021782205.1 of bacterium. Taxonomy (GTDB): domain Bacteria; phylum Elusimicrobiota; class Elusimicrobia; order UBA1565; family UBA9628; genus GWA2-66-18. The sequence continues at coordinate 4,766 of JAJXVH010000001.1, forward strand.
CAGCCAACGCGCGGTCAAAGCGGGAGCGTTGAACACCAGAAGTCCCGCCGCCGCTGCGATCAGCAACGGCGAAGCGGCGCGCGCCCGGTATAATACGATGCCGACAAATACGGCGGTCGCCGCCGCCAGCGGGCGCAGCGCGCCCCAGAACAAAGCGTCCGCGCTGCCGGCCAGAGCGGCACCGATCGAATTCTTGAACGCCCGCGCGCGCTCTTCCGCGCCCGCGTCGCCCGCCGCGGCGCGGCCTTCCAGCGCCGCGCACGCGCCGACGATCAGACCCGCGGCGCAAGGCTGGGTGTTGAATGCTTCCAAATGGCGCAGGCGCGCCGCGCGCAAACCCGCGGCGTCGCTACGGTAGGCCGCGCGCAGGGCCGGGTCGATGATCCAGGAAAATCCCAGGCCCTGACGCCGCTCGTCGCCGAAACCGGCCTGAAGAAGCAGGGAGCGCAGGAACAGGCGCGGGCGCAGGCCAACGTTCACGCGCGCCTCCCCAAAGTCGCGGCAAGACCACCGACTCCGATCCACGGCGCGGCGAAAAAAGCCGAGCTCGCGCCGACGCGCACGCCCTCCGGCAATGCCGCCCACGCCGACGGCAGGACCGCAGCGCCCACGGCCAGGCTTGCGGCGCAAACGGCGAACGTCGCGGCCGCCTGCGCCGAAAGAGCCGCCGCCAGCCGCGCGCCGAGGCACGGCGCGCGGCCGTCGCGCAGAGCTTGCTCCGCGCCGCGGGCCAGGGCGCCGCGCGTACCGCGCAGGCGCCGCTCGACGCGCGCTTGAATCCAGCCCGCCGCCAAGCCCGCCAAAAACGCGGCAGGCAACGAAATGCCTGGACTGCCGCAACCCAGCCAAGCCGCCGTTCCCGCCGCGACGCAGGCCGACAAATCCAGGCGCCCGCCCAACGGCAACTCCGCCAGCGTCAGCGCCTCGAACGCCGCTCCCAGCGCCGCGCCGGACCACGCGTCGCCGCGCGCCCAACCGATGAGCGGACCGACAACGAACGGGCGCGAAAGCAGGAACGTCCCGATGGAGGCCGCGTCAAGCTCCAGAACGGCGAGCGCCGCCGCGCCGCCCAGAACCGAGGAGGGGTTCAACGCGCCTCCAGGACTGCGCGCAAATCTTCATCCGGATCGGAAGGAAGCGGGCGGCCTTCCAGCTTTACTCCGCGCGCGGCGATCGCGCGCAAGGACGCCTTGTCCTTTTCGTCGAGAAACAGCGCGCGCCCGAGCTGCACTTTGCCGACCGTAAAGTGCAGTCCGCCGACGTTGACGCGGTCCACAGTCAAGCCGGCTTCCAGGAGCGCCAGCGCCTCGCCCGGCCCGGGAACCAAGACCAGCGCCCGCCGCGCGGTCATCGCCGGAGCCGACAACGCCGCCGCCGCGCCGTCAAGAGCGAGCACCAGCAGGCCGACCGACGGCGGCAGGGCCATCTTCATCAACGCGCCCTGAACGGGGTCGGCGGCGGCCGCGTCCGAGACGACGACGACCAAGTCCGCGCGCAGGTGCGGAACCCACCCCTCGACGACCTGGCCGTGGACCAGGCGGTCGTCGACGCGCAGCAGCGTCACGCCCATCAGCGCTCACCCGCCGCGGCGAGCAGGAACATGCGGCGCACGTCGCGGATCGACTTCTGCCCGTCGGCCACGACTTTTTCGACCAGCCGCTCCAGCGTCAGCCGGTCGCGGTTTCCGAACGCGGACACCAGCATGTAGAGATTGACCCCGCTGATCATCTCCGCCTTCGGCGCGTCCTTGACGAACGGAAACGCCAGGTTGTTCGGCGTGCCGCCGGGAATATCGGTGAAGACGACGATCCCGTCGGGGCCGTCCAGCTCGCGCAACGCGCGCGCGATTTTGGCGCGGATCTCAGGCACCGACTGGCGCGAGGACGTGGCGATGGCGCGCACGCCCTGCGGCTGGCGGCCGACGATGCCCTCCGCCTCGATGAGGTAGGCTCCAAACTCGCCGTGCGTGACGACGATGAAGTTGATCACGCGGAGATATCCCGGTGGAATTCTTGCACGGGGTGGCCGGAGCTGCGCAGCTTCTGCGCCAGCCAGCGCGTGCAGAACACGCTGCGGTGGCGGCCCCCGGTGCAGCCGACGGCGATCGTGAGGTAGGACTTTCCCTCCTTGACGTAATACGGCAGGAGCATGGTGATCACCCGCCGCCATTCTTCAAGAAAGCGGCGCGCGATGGGCTGGGCCAGAATATATTTCTGTACCGGCGCGTCGAGGCCGGTCTTGGCGCGCAGTCCCTTGACGTAGTGCGGGTTGGGCAGGAAGCGCACGTCCATCACGATGTCCGCATCGATGGGCATGCCGTTCTTGTAGCCGAAACTGACCACCTGCAAAGTCATCTCGCGCGTGCGCGTCAGGCCGATGGTCTCGGATATCTTTTCCTTGAGTTCGCCCAAGGCCAGGTGCGTGGTGTCGATCACGCGGTCGGCCGCGGCCTTGATCGGCGCCAGAAGTTTGCGCTCCGCCTTGACCGCGTCGGCCACCTTGCCGCCTAGCGGATGGCGGTGGCGCGTCTCCGAGAAGCGGCGCACGATCGCGTCGTCGGAGGCGTCAAGAAAGAGCACGTGGACCTTGAGGCCCTGGGCCTTGAGCTCCTTGATCAGCGGCGGCAGTATGGCCAGCAGGCGTCCTTCGCGCACGTCCATCCCGAGTGCGACGCGCGTCATGCGCGGGGATTTAAGCGCCAGCCGCGCGAATTGGTCCAAAAGAGCGATAGGAAGGTTGTCGACGCAGAACCAGCCGAAGTCCTCGAAGACCTTCAGCGCCTGGCTCTTGCCGGCGCCGGAGACGCCGGAGATGAAAAAAATTTTCTTTTCGTCGGACGGCGGGGTCATGCGCGTTCCTTGGCGTTCATGCGCTCGATCAAGCGCTGGTTGAACGTTTCCGCCGAGAAATATCCCTGCGTGCGCAGGCGCTGGTTAAGGGCAGCGACCTCGATGAGCACCGCGAGGTTGCGTCCCGGGCTCACCGGAATGCGGATCAGCGGTATCTCCACGTCAAGGATCGCAATCTTGCGGGTCTCCAGACCCGTGCGGTCGACGGCCGAGAGCGCGCTCCACGGCTCCAGCCGGATGGCCAGCTCCACGCGTGTGCGGTCCAGGATGGCCCCGATTCCGAACAGAAGCTTCACGTCGATGACGCCCAGGCCGCGGACTTCCATGTAGTTCTTGAGCGGTTCCGGGCAGGTGCCGCGCAGGTAGGCGCCGCGCCGGTGCTGGATCTGGACGACGTCATCGGCAACGAGGATGTGGCCGCGCTTGAGAAGTTCGAGCGCGCACTCGGACTTGCCGATGCCCGCCTCGCCTTGGATCAGCACGCCCAGGCCGTAAACATCGACGAGCACTCCGTGAATTGTCGTCGTCGCGGCCAGCCGCGCTTCCAGGGACTCCGCGAGTTCCCGTGTCAACGTCGCGGTATCGAAGGCGGAGCGCAGGAGCGGAACGCCGTGTTTCTTGCAGGCCTGCGCTAGTGCGGCAGGAATCGGCGCGTTATGCGTGACGATCACGCACGGCAGTTCCGGCGAGGACAACATCGCCGAGAGATCCGCGGCCAAACGTTTGGCTTCCGACTTCTGACAGTAGGCCTGCTCGCCGGCGCCGAACACCTGCACGCGCTCCGCGCGGAAGCGCTCGAGAAAACCCGATAAAGCCAGGCCGGGGCGGTTCAAATCGGCCACGGAAATGCGCCGGCCGAGGGCTTTTTCACCGGACAGCAATTCGAGGCGTAGCCTCTCGCCCTGCTCCTTCAGGAGGTCGCCGACGGTCAGTTCCGCGGCCAGCACGCCGTCAGCGCCTGGTCTTGCGAACCGGCTGGACAACGGCGAACGTTTCGTCATCGCGGCGATAGACGACGTGAATATTGTCCGAGTCACGGTCCAAGAACGCCAGGAAACGGCCGCCGGCCGCATCCAAATCCTCGATGGCGCGCTCCGGAGAGATCGGCTCGACGGGCTGACGCACGACGGCGAAAGTCGTCGTCGCCGGCGGCACGGCCTCCGACATGGTCTCGGAGGTCTTCGCCTTGTGCCGGGTTTTGACGCGCTCCTTGTGCTTCTTGAGCTGCGCGTCGACCTTGTCCGACGCCAGGTCGATGGCCGAGTACAGATCGGCCGCGGTCGCCAGCGCGCGGAACGTTTGCCCGGGAGCGTGGACGATCATTTCCGCCTTGTGCAGGCGCTTCTCCACAAATAGGAAGGCCTGGCCCCACACTATGTGGTCGAAATATTTTTGCGCCTTGCCCATTTTCTGCTGGACGTACTCGCGCAGGGCTGGCGTGACTTTAAGCTGCTTGGCGGTGAGCTGGATTTCCATAGGATCAGATTCTAGCGCTTGCCGCCCATCCTGTCAACGCGGTTTCTTGGCCTTGGCGTTGACTCGTCGAGAGAAATTCGGTAGTATGAACTCCGCGCGGCGCGGATGCTGTTCCGGCGAAATCGGCGGCATGGTATATCGTGGTTTAGCTGAATTTTTATATTCAACAATAATATAATAAAAATAATGATTTTTCCTGTGGATAAAAACTTATCCACGTTTGTGGAAATCTTGTGAACAACACGAGCGCCGCGGAGCTTTGGAGGCAGGCCGTGGATCGCTTGCGCCCGGAGGTGGGCGATGAAAACGCCGACCTCTGGCTCAAGCCCATTGAGGCCATCGCGTTGGACGGCGGGGTCTTGACGCTAAAAGTGCCCAATAAATTTTTTTCCGAGGGAATCAAGGAACGATACCAGAAACGATTGGTGGCAACTTTTCGCGACCTGTCTGGCGTAGAGATCGGTCTCGATTTTCGCGTCGAAAAGGACCTCACGCGCATGCTACCCTCCTCGGACCCCGTGCCGGAGGCCTCGCCGCAATCCGACTTCGCCCTCTCCGACCTGAACCCGCGCTACACCTTTGAGAATTTCGTCATCGGAGAATCAAACCGCCTGGCGCGCGCGACGGCCGAGTCGATCGCAAAATCTCCGGGAACTCAATACAACCCATATGTGATCTACGGGGGCGTCGGCCTGGGCAAAACCCATCTGATGCACGCCATCGGCAACGCGATGCGGCGCCAGCATCCGAAAGCGCGCGTGCTCTACACCACCAGCGAGCAGTTCGTCAACGAATACATCTCCGCCGTGCAGAACAACGGCCTGGACGCCTTCCGCGCGAAATACCGCTCCCTCGATTGCCTGCTCATCGACGACATCCAGTTCCTGATCGCCAAGGAACGGTCCGAACAGGAATTTTTTCACACCTTCAACTCTCTGTTCGACTCACGCAAGCAGATCATCGTCAGCTCGGACCGCTCGCCCAAGGAGATGACCCCCCTGGAGCAGCGCCTGATTTCCCGGCTGGAATGGGGCTTCATCGCGGACATCAAGCCGCCGGATTTGGAAACGCGCATCGCGATTCTGCGTAAGAAGGGTGAATTGGAGCAGTTTTCCGTGCCCGACGACGTGATCCTTTTCGTGGCCTCCTCCGTGAAGACCAACGTACGGTCCTTGGAAGGCTCGCTGATCCGCTTGAAGGCATTTCAATCCATGACCGGCGCGCCTCTATCCGTCGACGAGGCGCGCGACATTCTGAAGGACACGATTGTCTACGACGACTCCAACCCGGTTCGGGCCGAGACCATCCTGCGCATCGTCGCGCAGAAATATTCGGTGGACGTCAAGGATCTTAAGGGACATCAGCGCACCGCCTCCATCACCTTGCCGCGCCAGGTGGCGATGTATCTTTCCTGCGTGATGACCGAACTTTCCTCCACGGACATCGGACGCGCATTCGGCGGCAAGGATCACTCGACGGTGCTGCATGCGCGCAAGAAAATAGAGAAGAAGGTCGAGGAAGATCCTTTCTTTCTTGAACTGATGAATAAATTACAGTCCGACATCAAGGCGGCGGAACGATGAATTGTGGACTGGCTGCGGATAACGGCGTTCGGCCGTGGACAACGCGCGCGCCTGTGGACGGCGTGGATAAATACGTCGACTTATCCACCGCCGTGTCAGAAGAATACTCCTGCGCGTTGCGCGCTGTCCCCGCCGTCCCCCGGACGATGAAGAAGAGGACGGACTGAATGAAAATAACCATCAGCAAGGAAGAATTGACGCAAGGAGTCCAGACGATCCAGTCCGCGCTGAGTTCGCGGACCACTTTGCCCATTCTTTTGAATTTCCTGCTTGAAACGGAGAACCGTCGGGTCAAGGTTGTTTCCACCGACCTAGAGATGGGCGTCAAGCACTACCTGAAGGCCGAGATTGAAAGCGACGGGGCGATCACGATTCCCGCAAAAAAATTTTCCGACATCCTGCACAGCCTTCCGGACGCGGAGGAGGTGGAACTGTCGGTGGATGCCGGCGGCAAAATATCCTTAAAGTGCGGGCGTTCTCGTTTCGGTATGGTCGGCGCGCCGAAGTCCGAGTACCCGGTGCTGCCGGATTTTAATAAAGCCAGTGCTTTTGAACTCCCCGCTTCTCAGATCGGCGAAATGGTGCGTCGGACGATTTTCGCCTCCTCGTCCGATGAGACGCGCCACGTCTTGAATGGAGTCTTCTGGTCGGCGAAGGCGGGAACGTTAGAGATGGTGGCCACCGACGGCCGTCGTCTGGCGGCCTGCGCAAAAACGATCCCGGCCAAGGACAAGGACTTCTCGGTGATCGTACCGACGAAAGTGTTATCTGAATTTTTGCGCCTCTTGTCTGTTTTGGACATTAAGGATGGCGACGCCGAGAAGATGCTGGTGGCCGTGACCGAAAACCAGATCACGTTTCAGTTGAAGGGAACCACGTTGCTGTCTCGCCTGGTCGGCGGCGCTTTTCCCAACTATGAGCAGGTCATCCCGACCAAGCGCGAGGTCGTCTTCATCGCGCCGACCAAGGACCTTTTGGCGGTGACCAAACGCGCGGCGTTGTGCGCGGTGGACCGCGGCGGTTCGGTGAAGTATGCTCTGGGCAAGGGTGTTCTGCACGTGTCTTCCTCCAGCCAGAACAATGAGTTCGCTGAGGACCTAGCCGTCGAATACACGGGTGCCGATTTTGCCGTGGCTTTTAACCCGGAATTCGTGGTGGACGCGCTCAAGCACGTGGACTCGGATAAGACGTCCGTGGCCATGACGTCGGCCGTCAATCCGGCGCTGTTTGAGCCGGCTGGGGGCGGGGATTACCGCTTCGTCGTCATGCCGATGAGGCTGTGAGCGGGGCAAAAGACGGTCGCGTTTCGTCCGCGGCGGACCTGGTCCGAAGTTTTTCGTATCGTTCGGGAATAGTCAACGACCGTTTGGCGCTGTTGAGCGCGGTCTGGGATAAGGAGTGCGGCGCCTTCGCCAAGCATTGGGCGTTGGTCGGCGTGAAGAAGAGCGTTTTGTACGTGAAGCCGAAAAGTGCCGCCGCCGCGCAGGAGTTGCATATGCGTTCGGAGGGACTTGTGAAGTCCCTTAATAAGTATTTCGTCCGGCCGTGGATCGTCGCGGTGAGAACGACGTACCGCTGACGCTCAAGAGGAGAATTTATGTCCGAAGCCGCGATGGAGACGACGAATATGGGGAAGGAAGATAAGAAATACGACGCGTCGAATATCCAGGTCCTTGAGGGCCTGGAGGCGGTGCGCAAGCGCCCCGCCATGTATATCGGCAGCACGGGGCCTTCGGGTCTGCATCACCTGGTCTACGAGGTCGTCGATAACTCGGTGGACGAAATTTTAGCCGGACGCTGCACCACCGTCGACGTGTTTATTCACCAGGGCAATTCGATCACCGTCAAGGACGATGGCTCGGGAATTCCCGTCGATCCGATGAAGGATCCCAAGTTCAAGGGCAAGTCGGCGCTGGAGGTCATCTTGACCGTCCTGCACGCGGGCGGCAAGTTCGATAAGGGCGCGTATAAGGTCTCCGGCGGCCTGCATGGCGTCGGCGTCACGTGCGTCAACGCCTTGTCCGAGTGGCTTAAGGCCGAGGTCCACCGCGACGGGAAGATTTGGATCCAGGAGTATAAACGCGGAAAACCGGATGCCGACGTGAAGGCCGTCGGCAAGTCCGACGACCACGGCACCAAGATTTCCTTTAAACCGGACCCGGATATCTTCAATGGACACCAATATTCGTTCGAGATTCTAGCCAACCGTCTGCGCGAGTTGGCTTTCCTGAACGCGGGCGCGAAGATTTCCATCGTCGATGAGCGTGAGGACAAGCGCCATGCGTTCCACTACGAGGGCGGCATCTCCCAGTTCGTCCAGCACCTCAACACGAACAAGAAGGTCGTCCATCGCGAACCCATCTCCATGACGAAGGAGAAGGAGGAGGTTGTCGTTGATTTCGCCATCCAGTACAACGACGACTACTCCGAGACGGTGTTCTCCTTCGTCAACAACATCAAGACACCGGAAGGCGGCACGCATCTGGCGGGCTTCCGCTCCGCGCTGACGCGCGTCATCAACGACTATATTAAGAAGTACGACCTGCTTAAGGGTAAGAACTTTAATGTGACCGGCGACGATGTGCGCGAAGGCCTCTGCGCCGTTCTGTCGGCGAAGATACAGAATCCGCAGTTCGAGGGGCAGACGAAGTCTAAACTCGGCAACGCCGAGGTTGAGGGCATCGTCAAGTCCATCGTCGGCGACGTGCTAGTCACCTTCTTCGAGGAGAACCCGTCGACGGCGAAGTCCATCTGCGCCAAGGCCATCGCCGGCGCCGAGGCGCGCGAGGCCGCGCGCAAGGCCAAGGACTTGACGAGGCGCAAAGGCGTTCTGGATGGTTCCAGTTTGCCCGGTAAACTGGCCGACTGTCAGGAAAGGGATCCGGAGCGGTCCGAGCTTTTCATCGTCGAGGGAGACTCGGCCGGCGGCTCGGCCAAGCAGGGCCGCGACCGAGTGTTCCAGGCCATTCTCCCCATCAAGGGAAAAATCCTGAACGTGGAGAAGGCGCGCCTGGTTAAAATTCTTTCGAACGAAGAGGTGCGCACGTTGATCTCCGCGATCGGCACCGGCATCGGCGAGGGTGAGGACGGCCTGAAGATCGACAAACTGCGCTACCACAAGCTGATCATCATGGCCGACGCCGACGTTGACGGTCAGCACATCCGCACCTTGATTCTTACGTTCTTCTACCGGCAGATGAAAGCTCTTGTCGACAACGGCCACATCTACATCGCCCAGCCGCCGCTGTTCAAGGTCAAGAAGGGCAAGACCGAGATGTACATCGACACCGAGGAGAAAATGGAGGCCTGGCTGCTCAACGAGGGCCGCAACTCCCTTGAGGTCACGGCCATGAACCCGGCCAGCGGCAAGTCCAAAAAACTGGATCCCGACGACCTGAAGTATCTGCTCAAGCTTCTCAATGAGTTGGAATCCTTGATCCGGCACATCGAGCGCAAGAGCCTGCACCTCGACGACTTCATCGAATACCAGACCGCCGGCAAGCTGCCGCTGTATCGCGTGGAGAAGGGCGCCGGCGAATACGAGTTCTTCTACACCGAGGCGGAGTGGAAGGCCTACCGCGACGCCTACGTCGCCGAACAGAAGCGCAAGTTGCTGGCGGAGCGGGCCGAGAAGGCGTCCAAGAAGCCGGCCAAGGACGCCGCGCCGGAAGGCGAGGCCGCGTCCGAGGACACCGCGCTCAGCGAGGCCGATGAGGAGTCCTTGGAGCCGGACTTTCAAGAGCTTTGGGAGATGGTGAAACTCAACGCGCTGTCGGAAAAATTCAAGGAGATGGGTTTGGATCTCAAATGGTATGAGGTCGTGCGCGACGAGAAGACCAAGCCGCTGTTCCGCGCGAAGACCCCGCACACCGAGACGGACGGCTACAGCCTCAAGGACCTTCTGCTGATGGTCCGCGACGCGGGCCGCGCCGGCGCGCAGATCCAGCGCTATAAAGGTCTTGGTGAAATGAACCCGGAGCAGTTGTGGGAGACCACGATGGACCCCAAGCGCCGCCGCCTGCTGCAGGTCAAGGTCGTCGACGCCGGCGACACCGAGAACGCCTTCACGACGCTCATGGGCGACAAGGTGGAACCGCGCCGCCTGTTCATCGAGAAGCATGCGAAGGAAGTCAAGAACCTCGACATCTAATTTCCGGAGAGAGAAAAGACCATGAGCAAGCCCGAGCAGCCGGACCTCACTCCTGAGCCCCAGAACGCGAACATCATCCAGCGCGACCTGGGTGCTGAGATGCGCGGCTCCTACATCGACTACTCGATGTCTGTCATCGTCGGTCGGGCTCTGCCCGACGTGCGCGACGGCCTCAAGCCCGTGCATCGCCGCATCCTGTACGCGATGCACGACGAGGGTCTGGCGTCGAATAAGAAATACTCGAAGTGCGCCGGCGTGGTCGGAGAGGTGCTCAAGAAGTACCACCCGCACGGCGACTCCGCCGTCTATGACGCCATGGTGCGCATGGTCCAAGATTTTTCCCTGTTGCATCCGCTGATCGACGGCCAAGGAAACTTCGGCTCCGTCGACGGCGACCCGGCGGCCGCCTACCGCTACACCGAGTGCCGCCTGGCAAAAATATCCGAAGACCTGATGGCGGACATCGACCAGGACACGGTGGACTTCACGCCGAACTTCGACGGCACCACGACCGAGCCCCTGGTCATGCCCGCGAAAGTCCCCAACCTGCTGATCAACGGTTCCTCTGGAATCGCCGTCGGCATGGCCACCAACATCCCGCCGCACAACCTCTCCGAGGTCTGTGAGGCCGCCATCGCGCTCATCAAGGAGCCTAAGACCGAAAGCAAGGACCTGATGAAGATCATCAAGGGTCCCGATTTTCCGACCGGCGGCATCGTACGCGGCCGCGCCGGCATCAAGGACTACTTCGAGACCGGCCGCGGTTCTGTCCGCATCCAGTCGAAGACCGAAATAGAGGACATCAAGGGTAACCGCCAGGCGATCATCATCACGGAGTTGCCCTACCAGGTCAACAAGGCGACGTTGCTTGAGACGATCGCGGAACTGGTGCGCGACAAAAAGATTCCCGACATCTCCGATATCCGCGACGAGTCCGACCGCAAGGGCATGCGCGTGGTCATCGAGGTCAAGCGCGACGGCAACGCGAACGTCGTCTTAAACCAACTGCTCAAGCACACTCAGATGGAGACGACGTTCGGCGTGATTCTGCTCTCTCTGGTTGACGGACGTCCGCGCGTGCTGGGCGTGCGCGACATGCTGGGCCACTTCATCCAGCACCGCAAGGTCGTGGTCACACGTCGCACGAAGTTCCAACTGCGCAAAGCGCTGGACCGCGCCCATATTTTAGAAGGCCTGATCATCGCGATCAAGAACATCGACCGCGTGATCAAGATCATCCGCGGCGCCAAGGACACCGACACGGCCCGCACGGAATTGATGGAGGCCTTTGAGCTGTCCAAGGCCCAGACCAATGCCATCTTGGAAATGCGCTTGGCCAACCTGACCAAGCTGTCGGTCGGCGACCTGCAGGAGGAGTACGACGGTCTGGTCAAGAAGATCGCCGAGTTAAAGGCGATCCTGGGCGACGTCAAGAAAGTCTACGCGATCGTCATCAAGGAACTGGAGGGCGTCAAGGAAGCCTTCGGCAAGTCGCGCCAGACCCAGATCACATCCGAGGCAGCCGAGATGTCTTTGGAAGACCTGATCCAGAAGGAAGAAGTCGTCATCTCCTTCTCGAACACCGGCTACGTCAAGCGCATCCCCGCGGCCACCTACCAGGCGCAGGGACGCGGAGGCAAGGGCATCACCGGCGCCGAGGTCAAGGACGAGGATTGGATCGAGCACTTCTTCGTGACCGACACGCATGCCGCGCTCTTGTTCTTCACAAACCGCGGCCGCGTGTTCGCGCTGCGCGCCTACGAGATTCCCGAGGGCAACCGCACGTCGCGCGGCAAGGCCGTGGTTAATCTGCTGGCCCTGACCGGCGAGGAGAAGGTTACCTCGGCGATCGCGATCCGCTCTTTTGAAGAAAAGAAAGGACAGGAGAGCTTCCTGGCGATGTGCACGCGCGCGGGCACGGTCAAGAAGACGCCGCTGTCCGACTTCGAGAACATCCGCCGCTCCGGCATCATCGCGATCACGTTGGAGGAAGGCGACGTGCTGGTGGAAGTCCAGCATACGTCCGGCAAGGATGAGTTGCTCATCGCCACGAAGGGCGGCATGGCCATACGCTTCCCGGAGGGCGACATCCGCTCCATGGGCCGCGCGGCGGCGGGCGTGCGCGGCATTCGCCTGGACGGCGGAGACCAGGTCGTCGGCATGGAAGTCTTCGCGCCGGACACCAAGAAGACCCTGCTGACCGTCTGCGAGAACGGCTACGGCAAGCGCACCGAGGTCAACGAGTATCGCGGACAGCACCGCGGCGGCGGCGGCATCATCACGATCAAGGCCACCGACCGCAACGGGGCGGTCCTGGGAGTGAAGCTGGTGACCAATGATGACGACTTGATGGTGATGACCGAGAAAGGCAAGGCCATCCGCCTGCGCTGCGCGGACATCAAGACCATCTCGCGCAATACGCAGGGCGTGCGGCTGGTGCGGCTTGACGAGACGGACAAGGTCGCGCGCGTGGCGCCCATCGCGGCGGAGCCGCCGGTCAACCCGGAACTGCCGGTCGACGGAAGCAAGAAGTGAGGACTCGGTGTGATGCGCGTTAGGGTTGTTGTTCTTTCCGCGGCGCTGGCCGCGGCCGCCGGACGGGCGTCGGCGCAGTTGGCGCTCGATGGTATTCGCTGGCAGGCGGGGCGGGTGGAGCATGGCCGTGTGGCGGCGTGGCAGGACGTCAAAGTGGTTGCAGAGGCGCCGCCGAAGCTGAACGACCGGCTGCGCGTGCACCTGTTCTTAAAGAACCGCGGAGCGCACGCCGTGGAGGGCGTTCTCATCCGTTTCAGCATGACGGCGCGCGTGCTTCCCGGCGGCGCGGCCGCGGCGGGGACGTGGGCGATTCCCTTCGCGGTCGATGAGAAGCGCGTTCCGTTCGTCGCTCCCGGTAAGACCGTGGAAGTCGTGCTCGACTCCAGTCCCGCGCTCGATCTTTACCTGCGCCGCCTGGCGCGCGCGGGCTGGTGGCCGGACCGCTTGAAGATGCAGGTGATGCTGGAGCCTCATGCGGGATCCGCGTCTCTTCAAACGGCGGAAGACGTGGTGGAGTTTTCAAGATGAACGATCTTGCGGTCCTGCGCAAGGACCCTGCCGCCGCCCGCCGGTCGCTGGCTTCTCGACACCCGCGTTGGGCGGATGCGTTTGATCAACTGATTTTGATCGACGAGGAACACCGATCGGCGCTGAAAATCGTCGAGGATATGCGCGCCCGCCGCAACGCGGCATCCCAGGAGATCGGCAAGGCGAAGGCGACCAAGGACGAGACGAAGGCGGCGGAGTTGATGGCGCAGGTGGGCGAACTGAAGTCGGCGATGGCCGAGAAAGAAACCCGCCTGGCCGTCGTTGAGGGCAAGCTGCGCGCCGCGGCGCTGGAACTGCCCAACGCGCCGCACGAGAGCGTTCCCGTCGGCAAGGACGAGAGTGAGAATCCCGAAGTGCGTCGTGCGTTGACGCCGCGCGCGTTCGAGTTCAAGCCCCTTGACCATCAGGCCGTCGGCGAGAAGTTGGGCATTCTTGATTTCGCGGCCGCGGCCAAGTTGTCCGGGTCGCGTTTCGCGCTGTGGAAGGGTTCCGGCGCGAAGCTCCTGCGCGCGCTGGGCAACTTCCTGCTCGACCGCCACGAGAAAAATGGCTATCTGGAAGTTCATCCGCCCTACCTGGTTCGCCCCGAGGTCATGGAAGGAACCGGCCAGCTTCCGAAGTTTGAAGCCGACATGTATAAGACGGTGAACACCGAAGGTGAGAAGACCACGACGCTGTATCTGATCTCCACGTCGGAGATCTCCCTGACGAACATGGTGCGCGAGGAGATTTTGCCCGTCGCGCGCCTGCCGCTGAAGCTGACGGCGTTCACGCCGTGCTTCCGCCAGGAGGCCGGCTCCTACGGCAAGGACGTGCGCGGCGTCATCCGCAATCATCAGTTCGACAAGGTGGAGCTGGTGTGGATCACGAAGCCGGAGGATTCTCTGCCGGCGCTTGAGCAGTTGACGCGCGACGCGGAGGCCGTCCTCGCGGAGTTGGAGCTTCCGTACCGGACGATACAGCTCTGCACCGGAGACATGGGTTTTTCCTCGCGCAAGACCTACGACATCGAGGTCTGGCTGCCGTCGGAGGGCCGCTACCGCGAGATTTCCTCCTGCTCGGATTGCTCGGATTTCCAGGCGCGGCGCATGTCCGCGCGCTTTCGCCGCGACGCGAAGGCCGCGCCGGAATTCGTGCACACCCTCAACGGTTCGGGCGTGGCCGTGGGGCGGTTGGCCGCGGCGGTCCTGGAGAATTTTCAGCAAGCCGACGGCTCCGTCCTCCTGCCGCGGGCGCTGGCGCCTTTTTTCGGCGCCGAAAGGATCGCGGTTTCCTGATATGGCGCGAGGCCTCCCCCATCTGCGCAAGGTCGTCGCGCGCCTGGTGTCGCCGCGCGGATGTCCTTGGGACAAGGCCCAGACGCACAAGACGCTGATCCCCTACCTGCGCGAGGAAGCCAAGGAACTGGAGGAAGCGCTGGCGGGCGGGCGCTGGCACGAGATCGAGGACGAACTGGGAGACATTCTCTTCCACGTTTTTCTACACGCGAAGCTGGCGCAGAAAGACGGCCATTTCTCCCTGGATGACGTCGCCGAGAGCCAGGCGGTGAAGCTGGAACGCAGGCACCCGCACGTGTTCAAGGGCGACCGCACGTTCTCCTCGCCCGAGGAAGTTCTGGCGCACTGGAAGACGATCAAGGCCGCGGAGCGCGCCCAGCGCGCGCGCGACGTGGCCGCGCGGTCGCGAGCCGGGAAGGCGCGGCTCGCGCGCAAGGCGGGATAGCGGATGTTTTTTGAGGGCCCCGAGAAGAAAGTCGAGCTCTGCCTGGCGCCGGGACAGCCGTCCCTGCGTTCACGCGGCGTCGACTACTGGAAAGAAATCGTCGCGAAATCGCGCGCGCAGATATTGTCCTCCGTTTCCAACGAGCACCTGGACGCGCACCTGCTCTCCGAGTCCAGCCTTTTTGTCGCCGACCAATGGCTGACGATGATCACCTGCGGGCGCACGGACCTGGTGGCCGCGGTTCTTCAGCTATGCGCGGATCTGGGTCCGGCCCAATTCCAGTACCTGATCTACGAGCGCAAGAACGCCCAGCATCAGGAGTACCAGCCGTCGAACTTCTTCGATGACGCGCGCCGCTTGTCCGAGTCCATGCCCGGGAAATCCTTCCGCTTCGGCGACGGCGACGACCACCATGTGTTCTTGTTCCACCTCGACAAGCCCTACGCTCCCGCGGCCGACGACGTCACGCTTGAGATTTTGATGCACGGCATCGATCCCCAGGCGGCGCGCGTTTTCATGTCCGGCCCGCAGCGCAAGAAGGAGTTCATCCGCGAGAAATCCGGCGTCTGGACCTTGCTTGGACCCGGCTTCCAGGTCGACGATCATCTTTTTGAACCGATGGGCTACTCGCTCAACGCCATCCGCGGCGCGCGCTACTACACGGTGCACGTGACTCCGCAGAAGATCGGCTCCTACGTCAGCTTCGAGACGAACTGCATCGAGGACGACGTCGACGAGACCATCTCGCGCGTGCTCGACGTGTTCAAGCCGCAGTCCTGCGACGTGGTTTTGTTTCAGCCCCAAGGCGCGCGGCGCAAGGTGCGCTGCCGCTACCCGATCAAGCGCGCGGTCCGTCAAAGCCTGGCCTGCGGCTACCGCGTGAGCTTCGATCATCATTTTAAGCCCGTCGAGGGCGCGGCCCCGGCCTTTGAGATCGTACTATGAACGCCAAGCCCCGCTGGATCGACGAGGAGTATCAGGGCATCGTCCGCACCGGCTTTCGCCTTAAAAAGCGCGTGTTCAAGGGCCGCAGCCCGTTCCAGGCCGTCGAGGTCGTGGAGACCGCCGGCCACGGCAAGCTCCTGCTCATCGACGGCATGACCATGGTCTCCGAGCGCGACGAGTTCGTCTACCATGAGATGATCGCGCACGTGCCCCTGTTCCTTCATCCGCGGCCGCGCCGCGTGCTGGTGATCGGCGGCGGCGATGGGGGCAGCGTGCGCGAGGTCCTGCGGCATCGCTCGGTGGAACGCTGCGTGCTGGCTGAAATCGATCCACTGGTGGTGGAGGCCTCGCGCCGCTACCTGCCCAGCACCGCCGCCAAATTATCCGACAAGCGCTGCGCGGTGAAGATCGGCGACGGCGTGGCGTTCGTGCGCGAGACGGAGGAGCGCTTTGACGTGGTGATCGTGGACTCGACCGAGCCCTTCGGCCCGGCCAAGGAGCTGTTCGGCCCCGCGTTTTACAAGGACGTGCGCCGCGTGCTGACCGAGGACGGCATCGTCGTCAGCCAGGCCGGCTCCCCCTTCTACGAGATCGCCACCATCAAAAACCTGGCGCGCCTGCTCAAGCCGGTGTTCCCGGTGGTCGACGCCTACCTGTTCACCAACCTGACCTATCCCGGCGGCCTGTGGACGTTCACCTACGCGTCCAAGGGCTTGCGGCCCGTGCGGGACTTCAAGCCCGCGCGCGTGCGCGCGGCGCGTCTGCCGCTGCGCTGGTACAACGCCGACGTACACGCGGGCGCGTTCGCCCTGCCGCAGTTCTTAAAAGACGCGCTCGGCCGCCGCTGAGCTTCGCGCTCAGTTCGCGCTGTACTCCCCGGACAGATACACGCTCTGGTTGATCCAGGCGAAGCCGCCGGAGACGTATTGATTGATGAAAACGTTGCCGGAGAGCTGGGCGTTGCCGACGTAGCGGCCGCCGTTGTAGACCGCGCCGCTGCCGTTGAGAAACACGTTGCCGGAGACGAAGCCCGCGCCGTTCTGACAGCTGCCGTTGAGGAAGACGGTGCCGGAGACGGGAATGCTTCCCGCGCCGCCGTCGCCGGTGGTGATCTGCACGTTGGCGCTGAGGTTGATCCAGCCGCTCATGCTGCCCATGCCGGCGGGCCCTCCGGAGCACTGAAGAAAGCCGTTTCCGGTCACGTTCACGTAGCCGGAGAGCGGGCCGGACGCCGTGCCCGCGGTCATCGTCGCGCCCAGCGGGTCGGCCTTCACCGGCAGCGCGGAATGCACGGGGCCCGCGGCCGCGGCCGGCGGTGCGACGGGAGCGGCCGGGGCGGCGGCGTTGACGCCGAGGCCCGCGGCCAGCGCTGCGGCATGATCGATCAGCACGGCCGCGGACGGCGCGGCGGACGCGGCGGCGGCGAGGAAAGTGGCGGCAAGGGCGATTGAGAGGTGTTTGATCATGAAGTTATTTTACCCTAAAGTCCTAGTAAAATGACAGGCCGTTAGGGCCAATCGGCAGGAATGTCGAGGCGGCGGCGCAGATCGCCGCGCATCGCGGCGAAGCAGGCGCGCACGGAACCCGGCGCGGACGAAGGCAGGCGAAAAAAATCACCCTGTCTTTCCCAGCCTTTGCGCGCCTGGCCGCGCGCGGCGTAATCGTAATAGAGCGACAGCGCCAAGCCCAGGTATTCCCCCGCGTTCTTCTGCAGGTCGCCGCGCAGACGTTCGAGCGCGGCTTCCTTGCGTGCGATCTCCTCGTCGAACAGCCTCGGATGGAGGCCGGTGACCTCGACGAACTTTCCGCGGGACGCGGCGTAGAGCCGCGTGCGAAACGCCGTCTGCGAGATCGTGCCGAAGCCGGAGCAGCCGACGGACAAGAAGCGCCCGAGCGGGAGGTCACGCGAGAAGATCAAAACGCGGCCGTCGTCCTGCGCGAAGCGGCCTTCGGAAAAAGAGGCCGCGCGCGTGAAGCGGAAATTTTTATACCGCAAGAGCTCCAAGCTGGACGCGTTCAGCGCGGGGATGGTCGCGTGATAGGCGATGATGCGCGAGCCGTCGCCGAGCAGATCGTGGAAGCCTCGGCCGGCCGGCGTGATATCGAGCTCCAGCCGGTCTCCGCGCCCGGGATGGGTATAGCCCAGGTAAGCCGCCGAGCTCACGACGACGTAGGCTTCCAGGCGGTCTCCGGCTCCCGCAGTCGATGCGTAGACCGCGACGGCGACGGGAAGACCCCCCACATCGTGGGCGACGCGCTCTTTCAGGGAGTATCCGCGTTCGGCCCACGTCCGGGCCTTCGCCTCTAGCGGGTCGGCGGCGCGGGCGGACGCCGCGGCGGCGCACAACACGGCGCAGAGAAAGGCGGCGGCCCGGGTCATCGCGGCACAAGCCAGCGGCGGCGCAGCAACTCCTCGGCGACCTGCACGGAGTTGAGCGCCGCGCCTTTCAGCAGATTGTCGGAGACGATCCAAAGTGCGATCTCGCGCGGCCCGGTTCCTTGTCTCACGCGCCCGGCATAGACGGGATCCGTGCCCCCCGCCGCGCGCGGCGTTGGATAGTCGCCGGCTTCTGATAGGACAAGTCCCGGCGTCTTGGCCAGAATCGCGCGTGCGCGAGCGACGGACACGGGGCGGGCCAGCGTGAGCCACGCGGCCAGCGCGTGGCCCCGGATCGTCGGTACGCGCACCGCGGTGACCGACGCGCGCAGGCGCGGCGCCGACCAAATTTTTCTGAGCTCGTCGCGGACCTTGTTTTCCTCCCCGCTGTAGCCGTCCGCGCCCAGGCGGCCGACCTGCGGCACGACGTTGAAAGCGATCGCGCGCGGCAGCGCCGAGGCGCGTCCCGGACCCAGGGATGGGGCCCTTCCGTCGGAGAGCAGTTTCGTTCGCGCCAGCGCCCGAGCCTGGGTGAACAGTTCGCCCAGCGCCGCTTTTCCCGCGCCGGAGACGGCTTGGTATGACGCGACGCGCGCCTCGCGCACGCCGAACTCGCGGTGCAGGCGGCCGGCGGCGACGGCCAGGCCCGTCATCGTGCAGTTCGGTCCGGCGATCAGTCGTGCGTCGCGGCGCAGGGCGGCCGCGTTGACCTCCGGGATGACCAGGGGCACGCGCGGGTCCTGGCGGAAGGCGGCGCTGTCGTCGATAGTCCATACGCCGGCCGCGGCCAGGCGCGGGGCCAGCGTCCGGGCGACTTCATCGGAACTCACCAGGAAGGCGATGTCGCAGGATGAAAGCGCCAAAAAATCCACCGCCGGAGCAGGCAGGCTTCGACCCCGAAAGCGTGCGGCGGCACCCGCGCGACCCGACGAGAATGGGAGCAGTTGCGCGACGGGAAAGCGGCGATTTTCAAGCAGCCGCAGAAGTTCGCGGCCCACCATGCCGGTGGCTCCGACCATGCCGACGACGAGACCTCTATGGCTGGGGCGCATAAGGGATGATGGCCGGATCGGAGTAGCCGATGGCTCCGGAAATGTCGCGCGCCGCACCGCGCAGGTACATGCCGGGCGCGAGCGCATGCTCCAACGGCAGAGCGAAGACGTAGGGCGGACGCCGCTGATAGCGCGAAACGCGCTCCCAGTCAAGGCGGTCGCGCGAGGACTCCACCCACGCCTCGGTGACGTCCTCGCCGGCGGCGGAGAAGCGGACCAAGGCGCGGTGTCCGGCGCGGGCGAGAGTGAGGTCGTCGACGGTCACGGCGGGTTCATCGGGCGCAGGGGGGACCAACTTGATGGCGATGGCTGGGGCGATGTTGCTGATCGGGGTTTCCAGCGATAGCGCGGGCGATCTTGGCGGCACGCCCAGAATCGAACGGTTATTCCAGGCCCGCGTGTGGCCGGAGTCGTCGGGTGCGTCGGCCGCCGCAAGTATGGGCGCGCTGGACGCGGAAACAAAGTAGTCCGTTGGAGACCAAACCACGAGGTAGTTCGCTACGGTGGAGCTGACCAAGGAAAGCGGCACCTCCGCCCAGAACCATTCGGCGGCACCGATGCCGTCCACGCGGTCTTGTGGGTCGGCCTCCGCAGGGATATCGGAGGTCTCGGCCAGAAAAAAGCTCTGCTCGGAGCTCCATGCCGGCGTTTGCGATAGCCCGATGTATACTTTTCCGGGAATGATTTCGCGTAGCCAGGGCTTGTCTGGATTCGGGCGCGTCTTAGCGCGGCCGATCTTGGCGCCAATGAACGCGCGCTGGAACTCGCCCGGAGGCGCCGGGGGTAGCTTCACGATCCAGGCGTTGTTGAAGCCGATGTACCAGTTCGCGTCGGGACCACCGTCGGCGAAGCGCGTGTATTCATGGACGGTCGGGGCGAGCGTCAAATAGGTCGGAACCACGACGCTGGTCGACAATGCCGGTGGTAGCCCGTCGGCGGGGAGCGCGCGCGCTGGCGCCGCCCCAGAAATGAGCGAGGAAATTAATAAAAAAATCATTATTTTTTAATGATTTTTATGATTCTATCGAAGTCGTCGAAGCTGAAGTAGTGAATGGTCAGGGAGCCCTTGGCGGGATTTTTCCGCGTACGGATTTCCACCTTCGTCCCCAAGAGATGCTGAAGTGATTCTTCCAGAGCGACCAGGTCGGCCGACTTCGGGACAAGAGCTGGCCGCACGAGTTTCGGCTCAACGGGAATGTCTCCCGACTCGATTTGCTTGGCAAGGGTCTCCGTCTCTCGAACCGATAACTTTTCTTCCGTGATCTTTAAAAAAGCTTCATGGCGGCGGATCGGATCCGTGATGGTCAGCAGGGCGCGGCCGTGCCCTTCACTGATCTGGCCGAATTGAAGAGACTTTTGAATTTCCTCGGACAGTTCCAGCAGCCGCAATGTGTTCGAAATGCCGGATTTTGATTTTCCCACTTCTTGGCCTAGTTCCGATTGATTGATGCCGAATTCCTTCATCAGGCGCAAATAGCCAAGAGCCACTTCGATAGGATTGAGGTCCTCACGCTGAAGATTCTCGATGAGCGCGATAGCCATGCGCTGCTGATCATCCTTGGGCGTTCGCACCACGACTTCAATTTCATTGAATCCGGCCAATTGAGTCGCGCGCCAACGGCGCTCGCCGGCGATCAATTCGTAAGAGCGAGTTGTGGCGTCGTATGAAACGACGATGGGTTGAGCAAGGCCATGCTGTTTTATCGAAGAGGCGAGCTCGCTCAACGCCGCTGAATCAAAATGGCGTCGGGGTTGTAAATGGTTCGGACGGACTTTATCGATGGGCACCTTGAGCGGGCGCCCGTCCGATTCAGAACCTGCCGCGTAGAGAGGGCTTTGTGCGGGTGCTTCGGGGATAAGCGCCGAAAGGCCGCGGCCGAGTGCTTTTCTGCTCATGCGGGATTCTCCGTGGATAGTTCATTTTCAGTCAGTTGCGGGGGTTGTGCCATGCCGCGCCGCGCGAGAAATTCACGTGCGAAATTGAGATATGCTTCCGCACCACGGGACTTCGGGTCATACTGAAAAATGCTTTGGCCAAACCCGGGCGCTTCAGCCAATCGAATATTACGGGGTATGATCGACTGGAACATTTTTGGCCCAAAAAAGCGCATGACTTCGTCTTTGACTTGATTCGAGAGGGTCATGCGTGAGTCAAACATGGTGAGTACCCCCCCTTCGATTTCTAGGCGCGTATTCAGAGCATTCTTCACTTTATCCACAGCGCTTGTGAATTGTGCCAATCCCTCCATGGAGTAGTATTCTCCTTGAATGGGTATGATAATCCGGTCTGCCGCGTTGAGCGCATTCACCGTCAAAAGGCCAAGTGATGGGGGACAATCGACAATTATGAACTTAAACCGTTGTTTAACGGCCGAGACGGCTCCCTTAAGGCGGCTTTCTCTGGCTAAAGCCGAAACTAGCTCAATTTCGGCACCAGCAAGGTCATTGTTCGCCCCAGAGACGTGGAGTTTATTAAGCTTGGTTTCTTTGATGGTCTTTTCAAGTGGGAGAAGGTCGACAAGAACATCGTATAGGTTTGGATCGTATTCCCGCTTATCAAAGCCAAGACCCGATGTGGCATTTCCTTGTGGGTCCATGTCTATAAGTAAAGTTTCGTGGCCAAGTGTGGCCAGGGCTGCCGCCAAAGATACGGCCGTGGTGGTTTTCCCCACCCCACCTTTTTGATTCGCGATCGCTATGATTTCGCCCATAAAGTTCAAACGTGAAAACTTTTCCTCGAAACAAAGACTGTTTTCACGTGAAAACTGACTTTAGCAGGTTGTTGTCACGATGTCAAGCCAAAACCTGAATCCATATATAATTGTATAACACCGTTAAATACTATATTGCATCGTTTGTTGTCATTAATCGTCGTGTGCGCGTCAGGCTGGACAGCGCGGCGTCGTTTTCTTACACTCAAGCCATGACCGACAACAATAGAGCGCAGGCGCTTTTTCTAGGCGAGATCAAGAAGGGACACCTTCACACGGTGATCGTCGCCATGCCCGACATGCAAGGCCGTCTTGTTGGCAAGCGCATGACCGCGCGCCATTTTGCGGCGGCGGTGGCCGCCCATGGTACGCACGCCTGCGCGTATCTTTTGACGGTCGACATGGAAATGGAGCCCATCCCCGGTTTCGCGCTCACCAGTTGGTCCAAGGGCTATCAAGATTTCACCCTCGCGCCGGATTATGCCACGTGGCGCGCCTTGCCTTGGCAGCCCGGAACCGCGTTGGTTCTGGCGGACGCCGTCGACGAATCTCTCGGCCCGGTCAAGGTCGCGCCGCGCCAGGTGCTCAAAGACCAGGTGTCCCGCGCGAAAGCGCGCGGGTTCTCGTTGAAGATGGCCTCGGAGTTGGAGTTCTATCTGTTCCGCGAGACGTATGAGAGCGCGCAGAAAAAAAACTGGACCGCGTTGGAGCATCACGGGACTTATATCGAGGACTATCACATTCTGCAAGGCACGCGCGAGGAGCATGTGATCGGCGAGATCCGCAATCAGATGGAGGCCGCCGGCATCCCCGTCGAATGCTCGAAAGGCGAGTGGGGCCCCGGTCAGCACGAGATCAACCTGGAGTACTCCACGCCGGTGGACATGGCCGACCGCCACGTCGTCTACAAGCACGGCGCCAAGGAGATCGCCATGCAGAAAGGCTGCGCGCTGACCTTCATGGCGAAGTTCGACTCGCGCCTGGCCGGCTCTTCTTGCCACATCCACGCCAGCCTTTGGGACGCGGCCGGGAAAAAATCCGCGTTCTGGGAGGGGGGCAAGCCCACCAACAATTTCCGCTGGTTCCTGGGCGGGACCATGGCACTGGCTCGGGAGTTCTCCCTGCTGTTCGCGCCGACAACCAACTCCTATAAAAGATATCAGGCCGCGACGTTCGCGCCCACCCGCATCGCTTGGGCGCGCGACAACCGCACCTGCGGTTTCCGGGTGGTGGGAGAGAGAAACTCCCTGCGCGTCGAAAACCGCATCCCGGGCGCGGACGCCAATCCCTATCTGGCCTTCGCCGCGACGATCGCGGCCGGACTGCACGGCCTCCAGCACAAAATCGAGCCGCCGCCCGCGCTGGAGGGCAACGCCTATGAGTCCTCCGTTCAGCCCGTGCCCAAGACTCTGGCCGAGGCTGTCGCGCTTTTCGAGGGTTCGCGCGCGGCGCGCGCGGCGTTCGGCGAGGAGGTTTTTGCGCATTACCTGCACGCCGCCAAGGCGGAACTGGCCGCGCACGACCGCGCCGTCACCGATTGGGAAAAAGGCCGCCTGTTCGAACGCATCTGATGCGAGAAAAAATCGTGCCGGAGGCGCGGAAATACGCGGCGTTGTCGGCGTTCGCGCTGGCCGTTCTCGGCGGATGCGCGTCCGCCCCGGCTCTGCCCGACTGGACGTCCCAGCCCGCGCGCGTGGTCGACAACGGCTACATCGTCTACACCGGCAGCGGCCTGGAGGGCGACCCAGGCGCGGCGCAGCTCGCGGCCGACGGGACGGCCATTCAGGACCTGGCCAACGAGTGCTCTTTCGTGCCGAAGGGAGCCCGCGTCGAGAACCAGTTCCGGGTTAAAGCGAAGGGCGGCTTCGAGGCCTACGCCAGCGTCGCCGTCGATTTTCAAACGTGCGAAGAGGCTCAGCAGGCGGTCCAGCCCGCGGACATCAAAAAGCTGGCCAGCGCGCCGTTCACGGATGAGCTGAGGAGGTATCAGGAGCTCATCGACAACGCGTCGGAGGTGGTGAGCGCCGGCGGCTCCGCCGAGAATGCGGCCCCGCAATCCGCCCAAAATCCCGCCGCACCCCCGGTCGTGTCGAACGACGTCGATTTCTTCCTCGCCCGCCAGTACGTGTTTTACCAAAAGCAGGTCGTGATCCTCTCGCCGCCCGGCGCCTACGCGCCCGGCTCCTACGAGACCCAGGTCTATCTCCGCAACGTCACGCCGGTGATTCGGCCGATGCAGGTCTACTACGCGCGCAATCCGCGCCTGCGCTCAACGCCGGCGACGTGGTCGGTTTTCGAGCCCAAGGTTCGGCGGCGCTATCCGCGGGCGTTCCGGACGCCGATCCAGCGCGTGCGCCCGCACATCAGGCCCTACCATCGACCCCTGAAAAAAGCGCGCCGGCGCCGCTGGCGGCGGCAGCAGTAGCGCGGCCTAGCCGCGGCGAGGGCGGCACAGACCGCGACTGACGAAGGTCCAGGCGGCCAGCTTGTAGAGCAGGCGCATGCCCACGTTGGCGTCCCACTCGTCGCGGCCGCCGGGGGCGGGGGCGACTTCCACCAGATCGAAGCCCAGTATGGTGCGGCCCGAACGTGCCAGCAGGGACAGGATGTGCCCGACCTGGGCCAGGTCCAGACCGCCGGGCACTGGCGTGCCGGTGTGCGGACAGAGCTTAGGATCCAGGCCGTCGATGTCGAAGGTGATCCAGACCTTGTCGGGAAGGTCCTCGACGATCTCGGCGGCGGTCTGCGACCACGGGTGGCCCTTGAAGCGGCGCTCATCCAGGTCGCGGTCGAAGAAGACGCGCGCGCGCGGGCCCAGGGCGCGGAGGAACTCGTGCTCCTGCTCGCAGTAATCGCGGATGCCCACCTGCACGATCTTGGAAATGTTCGGAATGTTCTCCAGGGCGTTGTACATGATCGAGGCGTGGGACCAGGTCAGGCCCTCGTAGGCCACGCGCGTGTCCGAGTGCGCGTCGAAATGCAGGAGACCGAACGGACCGTGCGCCTCGGCCGCGGCGCGAAAGGCGCCGTAAGGCACCGAGTGATCGCCGCCGACCACGCCGACGATCTTTCCCGCGCCCAGCAGGGCTTTGGTCTCCGCGTAGACCCAGCCGTTGAGCGCGCCGCCCAAGTCATTGGCGGTCTTCAGTGCCTTTTGCAGGGCAGGTTTTCCGCCGGTCCGTCCGCCGGCGCGCAGCACTTTCCGCGCGGCGGACTTCGCTTTTGAGTTCCACGCGCGCACCTGCTTCGATTCCGGCCGCAGAAAAATTCCCGGCTCGTATGGCTTGATCACGTCGCCGTCGAACAGATCGATCTGCCCGCTGGCCGCCAAGATCGCCGCCGGGCCTTTCGACGTGCCGCCGCCGTAGGACGTCGTCGCCTCCCACGGCACGGGCAGCAGCACCAGCGCGGCGTCTTTTTCGCGGTGGGGGAGTCCGAAGATTCCGGCGTCCTCTCCGGGCGCGGCGTTGGGGTCGAAGTCGAGCATGGGGGGATTTTAGCAAACCGCCCGTTGCCTTGCCCCGACCTTATCTTATGGGCAAAAGCCATAAACCTGCGCCACTGGTTGCTTTCGGCGGGGCGTATCATTTCAGGTTGACGCCAGTTTTGACTGCCCAGGGCGGTCCTACTATCATAAAATCGACGTTGCACCAAAGGCTAATCAGGCAAAGCTAAGATCGCAACGCTCAAAACCGACTGAAATTATAATCCATGAAGCCCCGCCTATATCTGGTCGACGCACACGCTTACCTCCATAGGGCCTATCACGCGCTTCCCCCGCTGACGAACTCCCGGGGGGAGCCGGTCGGTGTCTTGTACGGCTTTGCGCGCACTTTGATCCAGTTTCTGCGCCGCGACAAGCCCGAGGGCGTGGCCGTCTGCTTCGACGTCCCGGGCCCGACGTTTCGCAACAAGATGTACAAAAAATATAAGGCGACGCGCCAGGAGATCGACGGCGACTTGATTGCGCAACTCAAGCAGGCGCGGCCGCTGGCGGAGACGCTTGGCTTCAAGTGCCTGGAGAAGCAGGGCTTCGAGGCCGACGACGTGATGGCGACCATGGCGCGCAAGGCGGTGAAGCACGGCTGGGACGCGGTGCTGGTCACCGGCGAAAAGGATGCGCTCCAATTGGTCGGCCCAGGCATACGCGTATTCAACGTCTTGAAGAACCTCTGGATGGACCCGCCCCAGGTCGAGGAGAAGTTTGGCATCGCCCCGTCCTCCGTGCGAGACTATCTGGCGATCGTTGGCGACAACTCGGATGATGTGCCGGGCGTCAAGGGCGTGGGCCCGGTGAAGGCAGTGAAGCTGATCAAGGCCTATGGCTCGCTCCAGGGTGCGATTACGGCGGCCAAGAATGGAGATGCGGCTCTGACACCAAAGCTGGCTCAGGCGCTTAAGGACGGGGAAAAGATGGCCGCGCTCGCGCTTAAGCTCATCGCACTGGACGATAAAGTCCCACTCGACGTCGAGCCCGAGGACTGCCGCGCGACCGCACCCGATCCGGAGACGCTCGGCGCGGGACTGGAGCGCTGGGAGTTCCGTGCGTTGGCGCGGGAGTTGGGTGCGAAGTCCACTCCTGTGCATGAGTCAATAAAAAAACAGCAGCAATTACTGGCAGCACCTTTCGCAGACAGAAAACCATCCCAAGTAACCCAAGCACGTTGGATATATGCGATTCCAAAAAAAGGGCGATATCATGCAGCTACGGGCCGTAGCGGGAAATGGCTTGTTTTCGTTCATTTAGATAAAGTGGATGAAGTTTGGGCATACATAAAAAAAGCCACAGAAGAAGGTCGGCTGGGCGATTCCGCGAAAACTTCCACAGCTCAGCCAAGCATACATGGGAACTCAGATGAAAAAGTCATTTGCGTCTATACCTATGACTGGCAAGATAAAACTGATGTCATGAGAATTCGAGGAGAGCTTCGATCTCTTGGCGTCACAAAAAAGATTCCGTATAAATCGGACGAAGATACGATGGCCAGGAGGTATCGTGTCGCGGGAGATGCGAATATCAGCAAATACTACGAATAGTATTTAAAAAAATCCGTTCAGGAAGCTTTCCACGATCTTGGGCAGGTCCTCGGAGTAGCCGCCTTCGAGTACGGCGAAGCGCGGCAGGCGCGTGGAGGCCAACAGACCGCCGATGTCGCGGAACGTGGAACGGTCGAGCTTCAGTCCGGCGAGAGGATCGTTTTTGTAGGCGTCGAACCCGGCGGAGACGGCCAGCAGGTCCGGCTTGGAGGCCAGCGCGGCCTCCAGCGCGGGCTCGAAGGCCAGAAGGTAGCGGTCGCCGTCGGTGCCGGCGGGCAGGGGAACGTTGACGCAGTTGCCGAGGCTTTCGCGGCCGGTACCCGGATAGAGGGGGAACTGGTGCAGGGAGACGAAGGTGGTGTTCTCTCGTCCCAGCACGAGGGATTGGGTGCCGTCGCCGTGGTGCACGTCGAAATCCACGATCGCGATCTTGAGGCCGGGTTTTTTCTTTTGCAGCCGCGCGCAGGCGAGGGCCACATTGTTGAGATAACAGAACCCAGCCACGCGGTCCTTGCCGGCGTGGTGGCCCGGCGGCCGCATCAAAGAGAAAGCGGGGTCTCCCGCCAAAGCCGCGTCGGCGGCCGACAGCGCACCGGAGAGGCTGATCAGGGCGACGTCGTCCATGCCGGGTTCGGCGGAGGTGTCGGGATCGTCGAAGGTCCCGCCGGCGATGGACGCCAGATGCCCGGCGCCGTGAAGCAAAGCGGCGTCCGCGGCACCGGCGCGCACCGGCGGCAATTCCGGGGCCAACCCCGCGGCTAAAAGGCGTTCGTGGGTGCGCCGTACGCGAAACGGCGCCTCGGGGTGTCCCGGGGCGCCGTAGCGCGCGGTCTTCAGGTCGCAGAAGACCTTGGCCACGACGGAAGGCTCAGCGCGTGGCGGCCGGAGCGGCGGCGCGCGCGTCGTTGAGCAGGGCGTTGAAGCGCCGCTCGCGGCGCTTCTTCCAGTTGCCCTTGTGATAGGCGTAGGAGGCGAGGATAGGCAGGGCCAAGGTCGCCTCGGCGTAGACCATCTGCTCGTCGACCACGTCCACCTTGCCCCAGGAGCACGCCTCGCGCAGCGTGGAGCCCGACAGCGCGCCGTCGCGCTCGTCGGCCACGGTGATCTGCACCGCGTATTTGTGCATGGCCGTGTCCAGGCCCAGCATCTCCGCGCCCACGGTGACGTCCTGGGCGAAGTTCTTGGGCACGCCGCCGCCGATCATGAGCAGGCCAGAGTCCTTGGACTCCACTTTCAGGCGCACCAGCTCGCGGAAATCCTTGGCGGAATCGATGGAGACGTGCTCGTCGGGGTTGTGCCACTGGTGGTGCAGCAGCCCGAAGCCGGCGGAGCAGTCGGAGAACGCCGGGATGAAGATGGGCACGCCCTTCTTGTAAGCGGACAGGACGATGGAGTCCTTGACCTTGGAGTTCTTGAGCAGGTGCTTGCCCATTTCCTCCATGAACTCGCGCGACGAGTAGGGCTTGGGCTTGAGCGAGCCCGCGATGTCGGCGATGGTCTGGTCGCACTCGCCCAGTTCGTCCTCGTCGATGAACGTGTCGTAGATGCGGTCCACGCGCGCGCCGCGCAGGGCCTTGTCGTCGACCCACTTCGAGCCCTTGTAGTGCTTGTAGCCCAGCGCCTCGAAGAAATCTTGATCGACCATGTTCGCCCCGGTGGAGACGATCGCGTCGACCATGTTGCTTTCGACCAACTGCCACAGCGTCTTCTTGAGCCCCGCGGAAATCAGGGAGCCGGCCAGGCACAGGATGACGGAGCAGTCCTTGTCGGCGAGCATGCGGTCGTAGATGTCGCTGGCCCGCGCCAGGTCGCGGGCGGAGAAAGCCATCTTCGAATACGCGTCGACCAGCGGACGCGCGTCGAACTTGGCGATATCGATGTGCTCGATGGGTTCCTTCAATAGTTCCGACTTCTTCAGGCTGGCCATGGCGGTTCGTCCTCCGTCGAAATTGAACGTCCGTCGCATTTTATAACATTCGCCGCGCCGTTGACAGAGGCCTGCCCCATGCGCTAAAGTGACCGTCCGCCGAGAAGGAGAGTCCTATGCCCGAAAAACCGAAGACGGACCAGGAATACGAGGTCGGCGACCTTTTTGTCACCGGCAGCGCGCTCACGCTCAAGCTGATGCCCAGCCGCAAAAGCGGCACCGTGCCCATCAATTGGTTCGGGGGCAGCGGCGTGACCAACGTGCGCCGCGCGGCCAAGGACATCCAGGCGCTCGTCGGAAAGATCCAGGGCAACCGCATCCGCGTGCGCGGCCTCAACGTGACCACCGACCGCGGCCTGGACACCGACCTGGTAACCACGCGCCTGCACGAGGCCGTCGCGAAAGCCGGTTTCGAAGTGATCGCGTGAGCGGACGCCTGGACGGGAAGGTCGCGCTGATCACGGGTGCCGCCTCCGGCATGGGCCGGGCCGCGACGGTGCGCTTCGCCCGCGAGGGCGCGCGCGTGATCGCCTGCGACCTGGACCTGGACGCCACGCGCGAGTCCGTGGCCATGGCCGAGGCCGCCGGCGGCCGCGCCCTGGCCGTGCGCGCCGACGTCTCCAAGGAGGCGGAAGTGCGCGAGGCGGTGCGCGCGGGCATCAAGGCCTACGGCAAGCTCGACGTGCTCTACAACAACGCCGGCATTTTTCCATCCGCGGACCACTCCGTCGTCGACACCGACGAGACGGTCTGGGACAAGGTGCTCGCGGTCAACGTCAAGGGCGTCTACCTGGTCTGCAAGCACGGCATTCCGGAGCTGCTCGCGGCGGGAGGCGGTTCGGTCATCAACGTGGCGTCTTTCGTCGCACTCGTCGGCTGTTCCGTGCCGCAGGACGCCTACACGGCCTCGAAGGGCGCGGTGATCGCGCTGACCAAGTCCCTGGCGGTGCAGTTCGGCCCCAAGGGCGTGCGCGCCAACGCCATCTGCCCCGGTCCCATCGAGACGCCCCTGCTCAGCGCCTGGCTTTTCAAGGAGCCCGCCGAGAAGGCCAAGCGCCTCAACCGCATCCCGATGAACCGCTTCGGCAAGTCCGAGGACATCGTCAACACGGCCCTGTTCCTGGCCAGCGACGAGTCGTCGTGGACGAACGGCGCCGCCCTCGTCGTTGACGGCGGCATTACTTCCAATTATTTTTGACGGAGCCCCGGCGAGGGAATGGTTTCGTTCCGATGTCCGCGGGAAAGACAACCATGACGGCGAGAAGGACAAAATGACCGCTCTTAAAACCTGGAAGCTCTGGATCGGCGGCAAGTCCGTTCCCGCCGCGTCGGGCCGTACCTACGACGCGATCAATCCCGCCGACGGCAAGCCCGTCGCGCGCGTCGCCGAGGGCGGGACGGCGGACATCGACGCGGCGGTGCGCGCCGCCGCCGAGGCGGCCACGGGCCCGTGGTCTCGTCTGACCCCTCGCGCGCGCGGCAAGATTCTGTTGCGCCTGGCGACGCTGATCCGAGAAAACCTGGACGAGCTGGCGTTGCTGGAAACGCGCAACGCCGGCAAGCCGCTAGCGGACTCGCGCGACGAGATCGGTTTGGCGGCCGACGTGTTCGAGTATTACGCCGGCGCGGCCAACAAGCAGTTCGGCGAAACGATTCCCGTCGGCCCCGCGGGCGTCTCCTTCACGCTGCGCGAGCCGGTGGGCGTGTGCGGCCTGATCGTGCCGTGGAATTTTCCGCTGGTGATCGCGACCTGGAAGCTGGGTCCGGCGCTGGCCTGCGGCAACACCGTCGTGCTCAAGCCCTCGCCCGAGACGCCGCTGACCGCCCTGCGTTTGGCGGAGCTTGCCGCCGAGGCGGGCCTTCCCGAGGGCGTGCTCAACGTGGTCCCCGGCCCCGGTCCCGGCTGCGGCTCGGCCTTGGTCGAGCATCCGCTGGTGCGCAAGATATCCTTTACCGGTTCCACTAAGACCGGCACGTGGATCGCGAAGGCGGCCGCCGACACCATGAAGCGCGTGTCGTTGGAGCTGGGGGGGAAATCCCCGAACATCGTCTTCGACGACGCGGACCTGGACCTGTGCGTGGAAAAATCGGTTTGGTCCGTGTTCGGCAACGCGGGCCAGGATTGCTGCGCGCGCTCCCGCGCGCTCGTGCACCGAAAGGTCTACGATAAATTCGTCGCGCGCTTCGTCGCCCGGACCAAGAAGATCGTCTTGGGCCCGCCGGAGAAGAAGGGCAGTCAGATCGGACCGCTGATCTCCCTGCATCAACGCGAGCGCGTGTGCCGCTACATCGACATCGGCGAGACCGAGGGCGCGGAACTTTTGTGCGGCGGCAAGCTTCCGGGCGGCGCGCTGGCGAAGGGGTTTTACCTGACGCCGGCGGTGTTCGCGGGCGCCGCGGCGAACATGAAGATCACGCGCGAGGAAATTTTCGGGCCCGTCGTCGCGATACAGCCCTTCAGGGACGAGGACGAGGCGATCGCGCTGGCCAACGATTCCCCCTACGGCTTGTCGGGGTCCCTGTGGACGCGCGACGTCGGCCGCGTCCTGCGCGTCAGCCGCGCGGTGCAGACCGGCGTGCTCTCCGTCAACTCCAGCTCCAGCGTCCATCTGGAAGCCCCGTTCGGCGGCTACAAGTCCTCGGGCGTGGGCCGCGAGCTGGGACTCAAGGCGCTCGACCTCTATACCGAGATCAAGAGCGTCTTCGTTTCGGGCGTCTAGGCGGCCGTGAGAGGCGGACCCCAGAAGGACGCGCCACCGAAGTCCTGGTCCGAGCGCTGGAAAGAGGCGCGCGAGGCGCTGGGCAACGTGCCGCGCGCGTTCGCCCTGCTCTGGGAGGCCGACCGCACGAGCGCGTCCTTGCTGGCGGTGATCACGGCGGTCAATTCGGCGATCGCGCCGGCGCAGGCGTGGGTGGCCAAGCTCATCCTCGACGGGGTGGTGACGTCCATTAAGCTTGGCCGCGCGCCGGCCGCGGGCCTGCGCGCGCTCGTGCCGTACATCATCGTGGAGCTGGCGCTGGCGCTGACCAGCGCCGCGGTCAACCAGGGCTTCCAGCTTCTCTACGGACTGATCGACCTGCGCCTGGGCTACCTCGTCACCAGCCGCATCGTGCGCAAGGCGATCTCGCTTGAGACGCGCTGGTTCGAGGACGCGGAGTTCTACGACAAGCTGCAGAACGCGCGCCGGCAGTCGGAATACCGCGCCACGGCGGCGGTGCGCCACGGCTTCTTCGCCCTGCAGAACGCGCTGACCCTGGTCTCCATCGCGGCCATTTTGATCGCGTTCAACCCGTGGATCGCTCTGGCGCTGTGCGCGGCGGCGGCGCCCACGTTCGTGGTGCAGACGCGCTACAGCCGCCTGCTCTTCCGCCTGCAGACCTGGCGCGCGCCGGAGACGCGCGAGATGAACTACATCGAGCAGCTGCTGACGCAGGACGACGCGGTCAAGGAGGTGAAGCTGTTTGAATTAGGCGAGCCGCTGCTGAAGTCCCACCGCGACGTCTTCGAGCGCGTCTATCAGGAAGACGCGGCGCTGGCGCGCCGGCGCTCCGCGCTCAGCGTGGCCTGGGGCTCGCTGTCGACGTTGAGCTATTACGGCGCGTGGGCCTGGATCGTGCGGCGCACGCTCGCGGGCGCGCTGACGCTCGGCGGCATGACGTTCTATCTGTCGCTGTTTCATCAGAGCCAAAGCGCGTTCCAGGGCCTCCTCAACGACGTCGGCGAGCTCTACGAAAACGGTCTTTTTCTCAAGAATCTGTTCGATTTTCTGGCCATCCCCGCGGAGAAAAAAGTCGTGGACGCGTCGCCGCGTCCGCCCGAGGACCGCGCGCGCGGCGTGGAGTTCGAGAACGTGTCCTTCCGTTATCCGGGCGCGACGGACTGGATTCTGGAGGACTTCTCGCTCCAGATCGCGCCGGGAGAGAAGCTGGCGCTGGTGGGCGAGAACGGCGCGGGCAAGACGACCTTGATCAAGCTGCTGACCGGACTCTACGAGCCGACGAGCGGCGTCATCCGCCTCAACGGCGTGGACCTGCGTCGCTTCACCGTCGAGGAACTGCACCGCCGCATCGGCGCCATCTTCCAGGATTTCGTCCACTACCAGCGAAGCCTCCGCGAGAACGTGGGCTTCGGCGACGTGGGGCGCGTCGAGGACCGGGCGGCGGTGGAGGCGGCGGGGGTCAAGGGCGGCGCGGACGCGGTCGCGCGGTCCTTTGCCAAGGGCTATGACGCGCGCCTGGGCCGCTGGTTCGAGGACGGCCAACAGCTTTCCGGCGGACAGTGGCAAAAAGTCGCGCTGAGCCGGGCGTTCATGCGCGACGCCGATCTTCTCATCTTGGATGAGCCGACCTCGGCGCTGGATGCCGAGGCGGAGTTCGAGGTGTTCCAGCGCCTGCGCCGCCTCAGCGAGGGCCGCACGGCCCTGCTGGTCTCCCACCGTTTCAGCACGGTGCGCATGGCCGACCGCATCCTGGTGCTGAAAAAAGGACGCATCGAAGAGCTGGGAACACACGCGGAGTTGGTCGGCCGCGGCGGCACGTACGCGCGCCTCTTCGAGCTCCAGGCGCGCGGCTACCGCTGACGCGGCCGCGGACGACCCGGACCGGCCCTTGACGCGGGGTGGTGCGGGGGGGTATCATTTTGATATCAAATTAATATGGGAACCCGATACAAAGGCGGCGCGGCGGATGTGCGCGCGCTGAACGCGTTCATCACACTGACGCGCGCGGCGGACGCGGTCATCGCGCGCTCGCACTCGGCGCTGGCGGCCGCGGGCCTGACCACCAGCCAATTCGGCGCGCTGGAGGCGCTGTATCACTGCGGTCCGTTGTGCCCCGGGGACTTGGCGGGCAAGGTGATGCGCAGCAACGGCAGCGTGACCTCGGTGGCCGACGGCCTGGTGCGCAAGGGCTTGGTCGCGCGCGCGAAGGCGGGCCGCGACCGGCGCTACACGACGTTGAGCTTGACCGCGCGCGGCCGAGCGCTGGTCGGCAAGATCCTGCCCGGCCACGTGCGCCGCATCCGCGCGCAATTCGACGTGCTGAGCGCCGAGGAGCAGGAGCGCCTGCGGGTTCTGTGTCGCACGCTCGGCAAGGGGGCGCCATGCTGAGAAGCGTCGAGAAGGTGTTTTCGGGCGCGCCGTTCCACATGGTCGGAGACGGCTTTCGCGTGAGCAATCATTTCCCGGCCGTCAGCGACCTGCTCAAGCGGATGAGCCCGTTTTTCCTGCTCGACTATCATCCGCCTTTCGAGTACCCGCAGACGTCAGACGAGCGCCGCGGCGTAGGACCGCATCCGCACCGCGGCTTCGAGACGGTGACGCTCGCCTATGAAGGTGCCGTCGCCCACCACGACAGCGCGGGCAACGGGGGCGTGATCCGGCCCGGCGACGTGCAGTGGATGACGGCCGGATCCGGCGTCCTGCACAGCGAGTATCACGAGAAATCCTTCGCAAGTTCGGGCGGCCCCCTGCACGTGGTCCAGATTTGGGTGAACTTGCCCCGGAAGTACAAGATGCACGCGCCGCGCTATCAGGCCGTGCTGGACGCGGATATTCCGCGCGTGGAGTTGTCCGGCGAGGCGGGCACGGCGCGCGTGATCTCTGGCGCGCTCGATGACGCGCAGGGTCCGGCGGCCACGTTCAGCCCCGCGCGTATGATCGACGCGCGCCTGAAGGCGGGCAAATCCGCGCGCTTCGCCATTGAGCGCGGCCATAATGCCGCGGTTCTGGCGTTGGAAGGCGCGGTCGTCGTCGATGGCGCGCGCGCGTCCGCGGGAGAATCGGTCCTCCTGAAGAACGACGGCGACGAGTTGGTGGTCGCGGCCGAGACGGACGCGGCGGTCCTCTTGCTCGACGGCGCGCCCATCGAGGAGCCGCTGTATCATTATGGACCGTTCCTGATGAACACGCGCGACGAGATCAACCAGGCCGTCGAGGACTACCAGGCGGGCAAGTTCGGCCGCCTGCGCGACTGACGCTCAGGGCCAGCCGTACAAGGCGGCGGCGTTGGCCGAGGTGCGGCGTGCGACTTCCTCCAACGGCATATCCCAAACCGCGGCCAGAGCCGCGGCGATCTCCGGAATGGCGCTCGGCTCGTTGCGCTTGCCGCGCGCGCTTTGCGGCGGCAGGTAGGGCGAGTCGGTCTCCAGAACCACGGCGTCCGGTCCGGCGCGGCGCAGGCCTTCGCGCAGAGCGTCGTTCTTTTTATAGGTCACCGGGCCGTCGGCGCCCAGCGCGAAGCCCAGCGCCGCGCAGTCCTGCGCCTGCTCCGGCGTTCCGGAGAAGCAATGCACGACGCCGTGGAAGCGACGCCGCGTCGGCGGTCCGGAGAATGCATCGCGCAGCATGGGCAGAAGATCGGCGTAGGCATCGCGGCAGTGGATCACCACCGGCATATTCCAATCGCGTGCGGCCGCGAGCACCGCGGAGAAGGCCCGGCGCTGGGCGTCGGCCGGCACCTGGGCCTTCGCGTAGTCCAGGCCGATCTCGCCGATGGCGACGGCTTGCGGGGCCGCGTCCAGCGCGGCGCGCAGACGACCCAAAAATCCGTCATCGTAACGATCCGCATAATACGGGTGTAGGCCCAGCGCGCAGCGCGCGGCGTTGGGATGCGCGCGGGCCAACGCGGCGGCGCGCGCCCAGTCGTCGGGGCTGTCGGCGATTTCCACGAAACGCGCCACGCCCGCGGCGGCGGCGCGCGCGATCACCGCGTCGCGGTCCGCGTCGAAGGCGGCGTCGCACAGGTGCGCGTGCGTGTCGACGAACGCGCTCACCGAGGGAGAACCGAGGCGCGGCGCACGAACTCGACGACCGCGGCGTCTTTTTCCGCGGCCAGCGCGCGGGCGCGGGCGCGCGCCGCCTGCGGCACGCGCGCGTAATAGTGGTCCAGCACCATGACGATGGCGTAGGCGCGCACGCCGGGGTCGGGATCGTCCAGCGCCTTGAGCGCGCGCGGCAGGGCGTTCATCCCGTCCAGGTCGGCGAAAAGGTTCAGCGCGCGAATGCGCGTCAGCGGTTTGTCCGAGCCCAGCCACTCGTCGCGGCGCGCGCGCACGGCGTCGGGCTGGACTTGGCCGATCTCGTAGAGCGCGTAGTCGGCGTTGCGGCGCACGATCTCGCAATCATCGTCCAGCAGACCTCCCAGCGCGTCGATCCAGCGCGGGTCTTTGAACCGAGCGGCGCGCAGGGCGGCCTGCGCGCGCAGGGACGCGTCGTCCAAATCAAAGCGTCCGCCCAGGCCGGCGACCGTCGCACCCTTGAGCAGGCGCTCGCGCCGCGCGTCCAGCGCCTCGCGGATGCGCGTCTCGATGAGTTCGCCGTTCTCCGCGTAATAGGGATTCTCGCGGTAGAGCGCCAGATAGAATGGCAGGGCCGCCTCGGGGTCGCCCAGGCGCTTGTCGTAGATCTCGGCCAGCTTGGCGGCGCTGTAGAGATCGGCGGCGTCGTGCTCCCACGCCGCGTCCAGCCAGCGGCGCGCGCCGTCGTAGTCGCGCTTCTTGAGGGCGAGCTCGCCCAGCACGTGCGCGGCCCCGGGACTGGAAGGATCCCGATTCAAATCCTCACGCGCGAAGGCTTCCGCCTGGGCGTCCTCGCCGCGCGCGATCAGCGCGTCGCCCAAGGACTCCAGCGCCGCCGCATTCTTGGGCTGCCCTGTGTGAAGGTCCTGGAGCGCGGTGAGCGCCAGCGCCGCGGGCTGTCCGCCGGCCCCGTCCGGATCGCCCGACGCCAGGCGGGCGAGCTGTTCCAGCGAGTCGCGCCCTTCCGGGCTGTCGGGGTAGTCGCGCGCGGTCTCCGCGTGGATGGGGATGGCCAGGGCCGGATCGCCCAGGCCCTTGAGCCGAGCGCGCGACTGCGCCGCGGGACCGCCCGCGCCGACCACGATCCCCGCCTGGGCGCGGCGAAAATCATCTTCCGAAAAGAGTTGGCGCGCGGCATACATCACGTAAAAAGAGTCGATGGGGCGCCCGGCCCGCCACAGAGCCTGCGACAGGCGCAGATGCGCGTCGACGTCCAAGAGGCGGTCGCGATAGTCCCGGCGCGCGTCTTCGAGCGCCTGCGCGGAGGCGGCGCGGTCGGCGGAAACGGACGCCGCGGGCGCGGTCTCGGTCGCGGGACCGGAGAACCAGCGCAGCACCAAGCCCGCGTAGGCCGCGAAGGCCGCGGCGATCAGCAGCAAGGACGCGGCGATGACCAGGTTCGTGCGGCGGGATTCGCGCATGGGATTATTATAGAAAAGGGCCCGCCCCCGGCGGGCGACTCCGGGGGCGGGCGGCGGCGGCGCGCGGCGCGCTACTTCGAAAAATACTTCCAGCGCCGGTCCTGATCGGCGCTGACGCGCGTCAGAAGGTGCTCCTCAACGCGCGTCCAGGTCTCGTCGCCCTCGGGCGCGGCGGTCATGCGTGCCCAGGCGCGTTCGCTCTCCTCGATGCGCTGGCTGAGAGCTTCCAGGTGCGCGACCTCCTCGGGCGTCGTCTCGACGGCTCGCGGACGGCGTGCGGGGCTGCGCGCGGCGGAAAGAGACTTGGGCCTCGCGGCCTTTTGCGTCTTCTTTTTCATGCGATAAGCCTCCCTGCCCGGACTCGCGGCGCTGATGCGCCGCGGGGGCGTTTGAAGTGTAAGCCGCGAACCCGGTTTTCGCAAGGGGCGTCGGTTGGAAAAATTCCTATCTTGTATCTTGGTCCGCGTCGACCGAGCCCCCGCGCTCTCAGAGCGGGTGAAACGGCCGGCTTGAGGCCCGCGGCGGCCGCTCTACCGAGCGCAGAGCTATTCCAGGCGGGCGATGCACTCGCCGGCCGCGTCCGACTTGGGCAGGCTCTTCGAGTAGATGGCGTAGCAGGCGTCGAAGTTCGCGTTGTCGACGAAGCTGAAGCTGCGAGACCGATGGATGCACTCGCCGGCCGCGTCCGACTTGGGCAGGCTCTCCGAGTAGATGGCGTAGCAGGCGTCGAAGTTCGCGTTGTCGACGAAGCTGAAGCTGCGCGCCTGCTGAAGGCACTCGTCGGCCGCGTCGGATGACGCCAGTGAGTTGCTGTAGATCGAGAGGCACTTCAGGAAATTCGGGTCGCGGAAGATGGACGTCCGCGCCGGCGTCGGAGGGGGCACCGGGGCCGGGGTCTCCGAGCAATCCGCAACGTCCGAGGGGCCGGTCGCGAGCAGACGGTCGACGGCGGCGGCGAGATAATCGGGCGACAGATCGCGGCAATGGAGCGCATCCAGATCCCCGAAGGCGGCGCGAAGGGCGGGAATCTCCTCGTCGAGGTGCTCCGCGAGCGCGTCTGGAACCCGAACCTGAGCCTCGTTCTTCGCCCGCCAGACGGCGTAGTCGGCGCAGGCTTCGGCGCTGCGCGAGGGGTCCGGAAAGTCCTTTTTCTTGCAACCGGACGTCTTCGCTGGCGGCTCCGCGGGAGACGAGGACGGTTCGTCGACGCCGCCCTGGGAGGGGAAGCCGATCGTCGTGGGCGCGAAGTCCTGGGTGCCGCCGGCGACGACGGCCTGCATCCTGGATCGGACGTCCGCCATCGTGCCCGCCGCGGCGGACGAGGCGATCAGAACGGGACCGACCATCAACAGGAGGAAGGAGTTCGTGTTCTTCATGATAATTGAGGATATTGCGGGAACGCGGCGCGTGCCAGGGAACTTCGGCCTAGGCGCGCGGACCGTTGGGCCCGCGGAGAGGTGGGCCCAATGAGGCGCAAGCCTGCGGGGCGAAAAATTTAATTCTTCATCTGAATAGTTTCCATTCACACATTGAATTATAAGTCACCAGCGCCCGGAGCGCACGGACCTCCGCTCAGTTTTCGGAGTGCGCGTCGCGCAGGCTGAGGACGATCGCGCGCCAAATCTCGTCTTCCTGGCCGCCGTAAAAGAAATACAGCTCGTTCTGGCCCAGGACGTAGGTCTCGATGTGCGGGGTGGGCGACAAGATGTTGGCCTGCACGCCGGGCAAGGTCGCGATCTGTATATTCTTGGTGGTGAACTTGGTGTTGCGCAGTTTTCTGGCGACGGCTTGGGAGAGGCGGGCCAGGCCCGCGGGGTTGGGCGGAAACTCGCTGGGCGCGGCCTCCAGGCGCACGATGCCCATCTGGCCGAACAGCTCCTTGTCGATGAAATTGGTGGGGTCCGTGCCGCGCGGGCAAAAATGCACGACCTCGTCCGTTTTTTCCGCGTCGCGATAGGCGCTGACGCCGACGTAGTTGGGCGGCAGACGCACCACCCAGCCCGCGTGTCCCACGTAGCCGGATTCGCCGGAGGACGCCGCGGCGGCGGGCTTCTCCGTCGCGGGCTTCATCATCATCATCGCGGCCAGAACCAGCAGAAGGACGGAGCCCAGCGCGGCGGCCAGGATCATCGCCTTCTTGCGGTCGGGCGGCGCCTTCAGGCGTACGGTCGGCGCGGGCGGCGCTTTGGGATTGCTGCGGGCGACCGCCAGGCTGTCCTGAAAATCCTGTTCACTGATGCCCTCTTCGCGGAGTTGAAGGCGCAGGTCCTCCGCGTCGAAAGTGGGCAGATGGGCGCGAAGATAGTCGACGACCTGGGGCAGGACCATTCGCGTTTAGGTTAGGGCCGCGGGGTCGGTGTTGTCAAGACGCGCGCGATGAAGATCCGGCGTCAACGCGGCTTCAGCTGGTCGATGATGAATTGACGCAGTTCGACCTTGGTCTTGGGGTCGGCCACGGTGCCGGTGACCGCCACGTCGATGGGCGCCACGCGGCCCACCTGGGCGGTGACCACCAGGTCCAAAAGCTCCCGGGGCAGGTCGATGGTGCCCCGCGCGGAGACTTGCGCGGCGTCGGAGTCCATTTCCGAGCGGCGCAACGTCATCACGCCGTCCTTGAAGGAATACTCGCCGACGATCTGGTGGAGCGTGATGTCGTTGAAGTTCGGGAACAGATGCAGGCCGCCGAGGCGGCCCAGCTTCTGCACGACCAGCAGAGGGAAAATCAGCACCTTCACCAGTTTCGACTCCGTGGTCATGTCGCCCACGGAGCGCACCCGGCCGCCGCCCACCTGCAGGCGCGCGTCGCCGTCCAGGCCGCCCAGGTCCGGCGACAGGCCGCGCAGGTCCCAGCCTACCGCCACGTTCTCGACCGTCGCGTTCGGGTGGATGAGCGTGCCGACGCGGAAGTGGCCGCGCGTGGCGATCACCGGCGGTTTGCCCGCCGTACCCGGCGCCGTCTTTTCTCTCGCGGCTTGGCGGTCGGCCTGGACCTGGCTTTTGGCGGTCAGCCAGCGGCCCAGGTCGAAGCGGTCCAGGGACGCCTCCAACTGGATCTCGGGCGCGCGCGCGTAATCCTTCACGGTCAGGTCCATTTTCAACGCGCCGTCGTCGACGCGGCCCGTCAGGTTGGGCACGTCGACGCGCGTCTGGTCGAAGGAGACCGTCCCGGCGAATCCGGAAAGCGGAAGCCCCGCCACCGTCGCGCCTAGACCTTGAAAACGGAGCTTGCCGGCGTAGACCGGGTGCGTCTTGGCTCCGGTCACCGACAGCGCGAAAAATCCCGTGCCGCCGGGCTTGAGAGCCCGCGTGCGCGGCGTCAGGTCCGCCAACTCGTCAAGCGAAAACGAGCGGCACTTGACCAGCAGGTCCAGCCCGGCGCGGCCGACGGGATCTGCGACCGCGCCGGAGACGTCCACGTCGTTGTGGCCCGCGATCAGGCGCAGGGTGCGGATTTTCACCTCGCGCGCGGAGTAGGAGGCGTCCAGGCTCCAATGGGCGGCGGGAGCGCGCAGGCCGGCGGGCACGCCCGCAAACGGCAGGTCGCGGTCGGTGAGCGGCGGCAGGGACGCATCGGCTTTCACGGCCAAGTTCGGCCGAGGCGCGCCGGCCAAGGCGTTGGCCACCAGGCCGTCGAGCTGGACGGCCGCGTTTTTCATTTTGACGCGCAGGCCGTCCAATTGCACGTCGTCGCCGCGAAGGCGCACCGTGCCGTCCACGCGCGAGGCCGGAACCGTCAACGACGGGGGCAAGGACTCGACGGCAAAAGGCAGGTCGGCGGCCGTGAAGGCGGGCAGGTCCAGCGCCAGCATCGCGGTCGCGTCGGCCGCGGGCTTGGCCGAGCGCAGGCCGCGCACCGTCCCCGTCACCGCGACGCTGCCGGCCTTCAGCGCCGCCTTGAGCGCGGTGACCGTCAGAGTGTCGCCAGACAGCGCCAAATCCCCGTCCACGCGCGCCGCCGGCAGATGAAGCTTCGGCGGCAGGCGCAAAAACGGATACTCGCCGGGATGAATCTCTGGAACATCGACGCCGATGGTCGCTTTCCCGTCGAAGCGCGGCGACGGCCCGCCCGCGCCGCGCAGGGCGCCGGAGCCGGATATTTTTCCCGCGGGCCAGGACGCGCGCAGCGCGCGTAGCTCAAGGGATCCCGGCGCATAGCGCGCGGAGACCGACAGTTCCACGGGCGGCAGTTGGAACGCGGCAATTCCCGCTTTCGGGATCAGCGCGGCCAGAAAGTCCGTGTTCAGTCCGGGGGTGCGGGCTTTTATATCGGCGTCCGCGGCCGCCCCAAGCGTGGCGGTGCCCTGGGCGCTCAGCAGTTCTCGGCCGGCGGCCGACAGCGCCGCGTCGAAGTCGATTTTCGGCGCGTCCAGTCCCGCGACTTTCCCGGACGCGGACAAAGCCAGGCCCTCCGCCGTCACCGTCAGGCGCGCGATCGTGGTCCGGAACGCCGCGCGCGAGCCGTCGGCCAGGTCCACGCGGCCCGAGAAATTCACCGCCGCGTCGACCGGCCGCGCGCCGGCCTTGCCGCGCACGCGCGCGGAGGCGTCCGCCGAAAACGCGGACAGCGCGTGAAAATCATGCAGATTCATGTCCAACCCCGTCGCGGACCAGGCGGCGCCGCCGGCGCGGTCCTGGTAGTCGACGGCTCCGCGCGTCACGCGGATTTCTTTGACGTCGAGCGCGGGTTCGGCAGAGGCACCGGCGGCGGGCGCGGCCGCCGGCGCCGCGGCGGCGGACGATAGGAGCGACTCGTAGTTGAAGCGCCCGCCGTTTTCCTTGATGACGCGCACCGCCAACCCGTCGGCGACGACGCTGGCCACCACCAGGCGGCGGCGCAGAAGCGCCTTCCACGACGGCCGCAGACGCAGCGACTCGACGCGCACGAAGGTCCCCGCCGCGAAATCCGGCTTCTCGGAGATCTCCAGTCCGCGCAAGGCCAGCCCGCCCAGGCCCGCGTCGGCGCCGGCCAGGCGCACCTCGCGCCCTAGCTTTTGGTGCGCGGCGTCGACCGCCATCGCCCGCAGTTTCGCTTCCGGAAAATACGCGTGCAGGAGCACCGCCGCCGCCAGCGCGCCCAGCGCGCCCAAAGCGGCGGCCGCGGCCGCCGCCTTCAGCCAGAATCGAGCGCGCTTCATCGCCGGATTTTACTTCTTCCGCGCGTCCTACTGGAGTGCCGGCTATCGAGCGCGTCGGAGAAGGATCAGCGGGTCAGCGCCAGCCAGCGGGACAAAATCGAACGGGCCGTGGGAGTCAGACGCGTACGGTTGTAGGCGTCACCCAGTTTGCGGATCGCCTCGGACTGGGTCGGATAGGGATGGATGGTCGCCCCGATACCCGCCAGACCCACGCCGTTGTTCATCGCCACGGAAATCTCGCCGATCATGTCGCCGGCGTGGGCTGTGACGACGGTCGCGCCCAGGATATTGTCGCCGCCGTCTTCGACCATGATCTTGACGAAGCCCTCGGTCTCACCATCCAGGACGGCTCGGTCCACTTCGTCTAGTTTCTGGACGAAGGTCCGAACCTTCAAACCTTTGGCCAGCGCTTCTTTTTCGTACAGCCCGACGTGCGCGATCTCGGGGTCGGTGTAGGTGCACCACGGGATCGTCAGCGCGCTGAAGCGCTTGCGCCCGAGAAACAGCGCGTTTTGGATGACGATCCGTGCCGAAAAATCGGCGGTGTGCGTGAATTTTTGCGCCAAACAGATGTCGCCAGCGGCGTAGATTTTTGGATTAGCGGTACGCAGATGGTCGTCGACCTTGACGCCGAACTTGTCGTAAGCCACCCCGACCTTGTCCAGATCCAAGCCTTCCACGTTG
Organism: bacterium; assembly: GCA_021782205.1. Taxonomy (GTDB): domain Bacteria; phylum Elusimicrobiota; class Elusimicrobia; order UBA1565; family UBA9628; genus GWA2-66-18. The sequence continues at coordinate 47,715 of JAJXVH010000001.1, forward strand.
GGCGCTCGCCCAACGCCGACCAGGATCGCGTCGAACTCCTTCGTGCCGGGGGGGGCGTGCTTGCTCTTGAAACCGACTGTTTTGGCGTCGCCCGTTTTTTTCACGCTCTCGATGTCGACGCAGCATTGGAATTCGACGCCGTCGCGCGCCAGCGCCTTGCGCACGATCTCGGCTGCGTCTTGGTCTTCGCGTGTCAGCAGCCCGTGCATGGCCTCGAACAGAGTCACGCGCGAACCCAGACGCGCGAAGGCCTGAGCCAACTCCACGCCGATGGGGCCGGCGCCAATGACGAGCAGGCGCTGGGGCAATTCGGTCAGGTTGAACACCGTCTCGTTGGTGAGCGCGCCGGCCGCCATAAGACCCGGGATGGGCAAGGCGACGGCGCGCGCGCCGGTAGCGATCACGGCTTTGGCGAAGCGCAAGGTCTTGCCCCCGACGGCGACGCCGTCGCCGCCCGTGAAGCGGCCTTGACCGACGAACACGTCCACGCCCAGGCGTTTATAGCGCGCCGCCGAATCGTTTCCGCTGATCTGCGCGCGCAAGCGGCGCAGGCGTTCCATGACCGCCGGGAAATCGACGCGTACCCCGTCCACCTTGACGCCGTAGGCTTGCGCGCCGCGCGCCTGGGCGGCGGCGCGCGAGGCGCGGATCAGCGCCTTGGACGGAACGCAGCCTGCGTTGAGGCAGTCGCCGCCCATCAGATGCCGCTCTATCAAGGCGACCTTGGCGCCCAGACCCGCCGCACCGACGGCCGTCACAAGTCCCGCGGTGCCTCCGCCGATGACGACCATATTGTAGCGGCCCGCCGGTTCGGGGTTCACCCAGCCTCCAGGGTGGACGTTGGCAAGCAGCGTGCGGTTATGTTCGTCCAGGGGCGAGATGAGATCGGCGGCGTTCGTTTCTTGAGACATCAGCCCTCCTTTTGATTCTTCGGCACCTTGGCGGACAGCGCGCGCTTGGCCGTGTGGCCCACCAGCCACGCCGCGACCGCGGTGGCGACCAGGCCCGCGGCATACAGCGCCCACTCGGCGGGGGTGCGTGCGCGCGCGCCCGCGCCCGCGCGCGCGGCTTCGCCCGCGGCCGCGCCCAGATAGACGAATAAAAAAGTGCCCGGCATCATGCCGATCCAGGACGCGAGCGTGTACTCGCCGGCACCCACCGAAGTCAGGCCGTAGGCGTAGTTGAGCAGGCTAAACGGCAGCACCGGCGACAGGCGCGTCAGCAGCACCACTTTCCAGCCTTCATGGCCAACGGCCCCGGCGACCGCTGCGAACGCGGGAATATTTTCCAGACGCCTCGACACCCAGCCGCGCAGGAGGTGGCGGCCCGTCATGAACGAGGCCCACGCGCCCAGAGTCGAGCCGACGGAAACCAGGAAAAACCCCCTCCACAGTCCGAACGCCGCCCCCGCTCCCAGCGTCAGCACCGACCCGGGAAGCAACGCCACGCAGGCCAGGACATAGAGTCCCACGAAGGCCGCCCAGCCCGCGGGGCCCGCTGCGGCCGTCCACGCCAAGGCCGACGCGAGCGACGCCTTCATCTCTTGTCCTCGTTGAGCGACCAGTCGTAATCGGTCCATGAGACGCCCCAATCTTCTTCAACGGGCAGCCACTTCTTGACGAACCGCAGGACCGACTTCCGCGAGCCGCCGAAGTCGGCCATATACCACTTGAAGATCGGCGATAGGTGGGCTGTGCGATTTTTCGCATCCGCCCGGTTCTTCCCGTTCTGCGAAAGAAACGCGCGCGCCTGATCGTCGAGTTGCGCGTCGAGCCGCGTCCCGATGTACGGTTCGCCGCGCAACGGAGGGCAACCCTTCGCCGCGCAGACCAGCGCGAAGTGGACGCGCGGCTGCGCGTATTGCGGCCGGATCACGCCTTGCTCCAACTCGTCTAGGGTTATCGTCCGGCCGAACAGGCGAACGACCGGCAGGCGCCACGGTCCCTTCAGGTCCCAGAACGCGCCGACCTTGCGTATCGAGGCGATCGGATAGTGATCTATGACCAAGCGTAGAGTCGTCGCGTTGTAGACATTGATCAGGAGCGCGAGCCGCCGCGCGCGCGGCCATTCGTCGAACCTCTTTTGAGGCACCGACGCTGCCCAAACCAGCCAGGCATCAAGGTCGGTGCGATGGTGCTTGAGGCTGGCATAGTCGACGCGGCCGTCGTGAACCCGCGCGCGAAGGACCGCCGCAAGGTCGTTTTCGCGCGAGGTGGCCGCGGCCGGAGCCGCGACAAACACCGCAGCAAGCAGAACGGGAAGCATGCTCATGAGGGTCAGTCTCGCCGCGGCCCTCAACGTTACACTTTCAGGCCGACAACTCGCGGCAGGCCCGGCGGAAATCCTCGGGATCGACCGCGGACAGATGGTGCTTAAAGAGGATTCGACCGCCTCCATCGAGGATGTACACGTTGCGCAAAGGGCAGACTCCCGGCGGATGAATCTGACCGAGTTTGCGGCCGACCACATCCTGCGGGTCAAGCAGGATTGGGAAGGGGCAGGCGGGCCCGATCTCGCGCGGCAAAGGGTCGTCGACGGTAAGGATGCTGACCGCGAGCACGCGAAGCTTGCCTGCGGAGGCGCGCGCCAGTTCCTCGAGAAGCGGGATTTTGGCGCGGCAATCCTCGCACAAATTTGTCAGCCACAGGACCGTCTTCACGCCCGGCGCGGCCGCGTAAAGGGAGTGCGTCTTTCCCTCCAAGTCCCGCAAACGGAAGTCTGGGAAGCATCCGCCGACCTCGGTACCCGGCGATAGTCGGGAACGCAGCGGCCACAGAAGACGCCAGAGCCAAATGGGCATGTCACCCCCGCCGCCCTAGATCGAGCGCAGCCGCTCCAGGATGCGGCTCTTCAAGGCGTCGGCGCCCGGCGCGGCCGACGGCACCCAGGCGGCGCGAAGCGCCCGCGAGATCACGCGCAATTGGCGCGCGAAGCGCGAGCAATGCGCGCACATCGACAGATGCAGGCGCACGAGAAGGCGCTTCATGCGGGGAACGGACTCAAGCTCCCCGGACGCGAGCAAGCCCGTCACCTCTCGGCACGAAGGCATGAGGCGCGCCATCAAGTTCATCATCGCGGCTTCTTTTCCCAATTCTTTTCCAGGCACTCCCGCAGCTTGAGCTTGGCCCGGTGCAGGAGCACCCGCAAGTTTGTCGCCGAGATCCGCAAAGCGTTACAGATCGCCTCCGGCACCTCACCCTCGACCTCTCTGAGAAAAAAGACCGCGCGTTGATCGTCGGAGAGCCCTTCGGCGCAACGCTCCACCCAGGCGCGGATCTCGCCGTCGAGCGCCGCGGCTTCCGGCCCGCGCGGAGGCCGCGCCCACATCCCGGCCGCGTCGAAGCGCGCGTCGAGCACCGCTTCGATGTCGTCGTGACTCTCCTCGCGCCGCGCTTTGGCGCGCAGGTTCGACGCCTTGTGATAAAGAATGCCGAACAGATAGGTGCGCACGCTCGACCGGCCCTCGAAACGGTCGAGCCCGGAAAGAAACGCGACGAAGGTCTCCTGGACGACCTCCTCGGCGTCGGAGCGGGAGAGGCCGATGGCCAAAGCGCCCGCCAGCAGCGTCGGGAGATTCTCGGAAACGAGCGCGTCGAGCGCCCCGGCCCGACGCGCTTTCAGATCCGCAACGCTCCACTCCCCCGTCTTTTGATCCGGCATGCCGCCGATGTTAGCATTCACGCTCTCGTTTTGCGTTCCGCAGCGAGCCGCTTCACCTCCGCGGCCACGTTGCCCAGGCAGCAGGCGCCTTGCGGGTTCATGCGCTCGCAGTCGCAGCGTCCCGCGTCGATCTCATGCTTGATGCGGACCGGAATGTCCGTGACACTGCGCGCGGCCAAGTCGCGGCGGATGTCGCCGCGCTTGAAGTCGAAGCAATAGCAGACGTTGACCTCGTCTCCCGGGTCTTTCTGGGTCACGGCGCGAAGGGTCTCGCCTTTGCGCACGATGGCACCGCCCGAAAAATAGACGACCGCGCAATCGGGGTTGGCGCAGAAGCCCGCCACGTCGCCGAATTTGGCGCGCGCGTCCGGCGCGAGCTGGCGGTCCAAGGTCTCCCGGCCCACCGTTCGACCGCGCTTCGCGCAGTCAGGGCATGTCCGCGCGGCGGCGGGCAGGCCGCAGCACGCCTCGTGTTCATCAGGAGCGTGGTTTTCCATGGTTTCCTCCGTCCCCGAGCAGTTCGGCCTTGTAGCCCGCGGCCGCGACGGCCGCGATTACGGCGTGGGCGTCGGCCTTGCCGTCGGAGACGACGCTGGCGCTTCCCGCGGAGAAATCGACGCTCGCGGAAAGCACGCCCGGGACCTTGTCCAAGGCGCGCTCGATTTCCGGAACGCACGCCGCGCAGTCCATGCCCGAGACCTTGAACGCGAGGACTTGCGCTCCGACAGGGACCGCGGGGCGGCCGCCGGCGAACAGTCGCGCCGACCAGTTCGGGAACGTGGCCAGCGCCGCGGCCAGAACGGCCGTCGCCCAGAGACCGGCCTTCACGCCCGCGCCGGTGGAGCGCCGTTCGCAGCTTTCAGCGGCGCAGGAAACCTTTCGCTTGCGGTAGGCCTGATAGAACGTGACGGCCAGCAGCACTCCGGTCATCGCCAGGAAAAGCGGTCGGTATTTGGCCAGACCCGCGGCCAGTCCCAAGCTTCCCAGCCCCAGACCGGTCAGAAGCAGCGGGCCCAGGCAGCAGGCCGAGGCGAGCCCGGCCGAAGCCAGCGCCGCCATGACGGAGAATTTTCTATCCATGGGACGGCCTCCCTAACTCGAGACTTTCCAGTATCGGGCACAAGTCCGTGGTTCCGCGCACGGCGCAGGTCTTGAGCAGGCGCCGCAGAGTGCTTTCGATCGCCCTCAATCCCGCGATCTTCTCGCGCACCATCGCAAGCCGCGCCCGGGCCTGCCCCTGGACCGACGCGCAGCGGCTTTTCCGGTCGACGCGCAGGCGCAGGAGCTTGGATATTTCATCGAGGGTGAACCCCAGCGCTTGAGCGCTCTTGACAAAGCGGATGACTTGCACGGCCTGCGGCCCATAGAGCCGATAGCCCGACTGAGTGCGTCGCTCGGGTGTCAGGAGCCCGCGCTTCTCGTAATACCGGACGGTCTGAAGATTGACTCCGGCCAGGCGCGCGACGCGGCCGACGGTCAGTGGTTCGCTCACAGCCTCATTATAGACCCTATACCCAGGTATCGGGTCAATGGGTGATTTTTAGGAATTGTGGGGATAAACGGGTCTTGACTTGATACCAAGGTCCGGGGTCTACAATGCCGGCAGGCCCCGCCAGTCCCGCGACGCGGAGGGTCAGGAGGTGATTGCGATGACTGAATCCAAATGCTGCTGCCGAGACGGCTGCCGGTGTTGCGAGACGTACTCGTGCTGCCGCGAAAGCGAAAAGAAGGCCTGAGTTGCGCGGGAGCGCCGGCGGCTTCTTTCGCCGGCGCTCCCGTCTCAACGGTGATCGCCGGCGGTTCATCGAGCTTAAGCGTGTAAACTCCGCTGCTACAGTCGACTCCTATAGCCCAGCCAAGCAGCCGTAACAAAATCCGATTTCCCGGGACAGACATGCCGAAGAGCGGGAGGCGATCATGAACGCGGCGACGGGTCTGGGCCTTGCGGCGGCGACGGGACTTGCCTTCGTCAACGGAGCCAACGACATCTCGAAGTCGATCGCCACGCTGGTCGGCAGCGGCGAGTCGAGCTACCGGCGCGCCGTCGTCTTGACGGCCCTGGCGACCGCGGCCGGAGCCGTGCTCGCCTCGGCCTGGGCGGTCAAGCTGACTCTGCTGTTCACGCACGGTATGCTGTCGCCGCAGGTCCAGCTCAATGAGCTCTTCGCCATGGCGGTGCTGGCCGGAGCCATCGGCTGGGTGGCGCTGGCCAGCCGTTTCGGCTGGCCGGTGTCGACCACGCACGCGATAGTCGGCAGCGTGGTTCTCACCGGAGCGTACGCCTTCGGCTTCGACAGCGTGTTATGGTCCAGCCTGACCCGGAAGGTCGCGGTTCCCTTGCTGCTGTCTCCGCTCGTCGCCTACGGCGTGTCGATTCTTTTCTTCCGGGGTCTGAACTGGATTTGCCGCGAAAGATACTGCCTGAATTGTCATTGGTCTCACTGGATGAGCGCGATGACAAGCGGTTTCGCGCGCGGACTCAACGACACCCCGAAGATCGCCGCGCTGGGACTGGCGTTCTATGGCTTGGCGGATGCGGCCGCGAGCGTGGCCCTGCGCTGGTTCTTCCTGGCGCTGGCAGCCGCGATGGCAGCCGGCGCGATCACGATGGGATTCAAGACGACCGAGACCCTTGCCGTCGAAGTGATCGCGATGGACCACCTTGAGGGCTTCGCCGCCAATTTATCGACGACGCTTCTCGTCGTCTTCGGTGCGACGCAGGGTTGGCCCATGTCCACCACGCATGTCGCCGGCGGCGGGATCATGGGCATCGGCGCGCGCCGGGGCGGCAAGGCCCTGCGCTGGAAAACGGTTGCCGAGATCGCCTTCGCCTGGGCGCTCACGGTGCCCGCGGCGGGACTGCTTGGCGTTGCCTCCTACTGGCTGCTTCGCCGCTGCGGCTGATCCAGCGGACCTCACCCGCCATTGCTCTGCTGTGAAGCCATGAAAGCTGGAAGCCGGACGGAGGAGACATGGAAGACAATGCACTGACCTGCAGCCGCTGCAACATGAATGCGGAATCCGGCCAGACGGGCTGGAAAAAATGCGATAAATGCGGAGAATTGTGGTGTCCAAAGTGCGCCCCGGTCGAGGACCGGTGCTCGAACTGCATCGGTGGAATCCTAAGACCCACGCCATGAACGGCCGGCGCAGGCACCCGTTGTAACGGATCGCCTCCGGCGCGGACATATTGCGGACGGCGGAGGGAGGAAGCGGATGAACGACGGTGGGATACTAAGGCGCGGCGCGAGCGAGTTCATTGGAACCGGACTTTTGCTGGCGGCCGTGGTCGGATCCGGCATCATGGGGCAGGCCCTATCCGGAGGAAGCGCCGCCCTGGCGCTTCTCGCCAACTCCGTCGCGACCGGGGCCTCGCTCATCGTTCTGATCACGATATTCGGCCCCGTCTCAGGCGCTCACTTCAATCCGGCCGTGACCATGGTCTTCCTGCTTAGACGCGAAATCCGCGCGACGGACGCGGCGGTCTACGCCGCGGCGCAAATCACGGGAGGCGTACTCGGGGTCTTGGAGGCGCACGTCATGTTCGCCGAATCCTTGGTGCAAATGTCGACCAAGCTGCGCGGCGGGTCCGCCCAAGGCTTTTCAGAATTCGTCGCCACGTTCGGCCTCATCGCCACGATCATCGGAACGCTGCGCTCAAAAACGGGCTCCGTTCCGATTATGGTCGGCCTCTACATCACCTCCGCATACTGGTTTACCGCGTCGACGGCCTTCGCCAACCCAGCGGTGACGCTGGCCCGCACGCTGACCAACACGTTCGCCGGGATAGCCCCAACCTCCGCGCCGCTTTTCATCGCAGCGCAGCTTGCGGGAGCGCTCGCCGCTGCGGCCTTCTGCTCTTGGTTGTTCCCGGCGGGAGAACCTCTCCGATGAACGAGCGCAAGACGCCCATTGCCGTCAGGCGCGAGGCGAAATCCGACTTCGAGCGGACGCTCGCGGGGCATTCTCTCGACATCCGACGCATGGCCGTCTCGACAGTGCAGGTCAACACCGGCAGATTGTGCAACCAGGCTTGCGCCCACTGCCATGTGGAGGCGGGCCCGCTACGGCGCGAATTGATGCAGAAGCGAACGATCGACCGCGTCCTCCAACTACTGGAGCATTCGCCGACGGTCTTGGAAGTCGACATCACCGGTGGAGCGCCCGAGCTGAATCCGCATTTCCGCTTTTTAGTTCAAGCCTCGCGCCGGTCCGGGAAGTCGGTGATCGACCGCTGCAACCTGACCGTCCTCTTCGAGCCGGGACAGGAGGACACCGCGGAGTTCCTCGCGGCGCACCGCGTGCGGATCGTCGCGTCTCTGCCGTGCTACCTGGAAGACAACGTCGACGCCCAGCGCGGCCACGGCGTCTTCGAGAAAAGTCTCGCGGCGCTGCGGCGTCTCAATACTCTGGGCTACGGCAGGCCGGAAAGCGGGCTTGATTTGAATCTCGTCTACAACCCCATCGGCGCTGGACTGCCTCCGCCCCAACCGGCGCTCCAAGCCGCGTATCGCGAACATCTAGGCGATGAATATGGGATCGTCTTCAACGAACTCATCGCGATGACGAACATGCCCATCAAGCGCTTCGCGCGCGCGCTGGAGCGCGAGGGTAAGGCCGAAAGCTATCGGTGCCTGCTGGCGGAAAACTTCAACCCCGCAGCTGCGGCGCGCGTGATGTGCGCAAGCCTCGTGTCCGTCTCATGGGACGGAACCCTGCACGACTGCGACTTCAATCAGATGCTCGAGATTCCACTAGGCCGTCGTGCGAGAAGCATCTGGAACATCGATTCCTTCGAAGCGGTCGGACCCGGCATCGCTTTCGCCGATCATTGCTTCGGCTGCACGGCCGGCGCGGGAAGCTCCTGCGGCGGCGCTTTGACTTCCAAAACAGGAGAAGAATCATGAGCGAGACCGCGGACGCCGTCAAGAAGGGCGTACAGCAATATTATGGGGAAGTGCTACGGAGCAGCGCCGACTTGAAAACCGGTGCCTGCTGCGCGACGGAGTCGATGCCGAGCCATCTTCGCCCTCTCCTGGGAAAGATTCATCCCGAAATCCAGGATCGGTTCTACGGCTGCGGTTCGCCCATCCCGCCCGCGCTGGACGGCAAGGCCGTCATCGATTTGGGCTGCGGCACGGGACGGGACGTGTACTTGATCGCGCAGTTGGTGGGTGAGGCGGGGAAAGTCGTCGGCATCGACATGACCAAGGGCCAACTCGCCTTAGCCCAGCGCCACCTTCAAGATCAAATGAGCGCGTTCCACTACTCGCGCACGAACGTCGAGTTCCATCACGGTTACATCGAGGACCTCCGGAGTCTGGCCGTCGCCGACGCATCCATGGACGTCGTGGTCTCGAACTGCGTCATCAACCTCTCGCCGGACAAGAAAGCCGTGTTCCGGGAAATATTCCGGGTCCTCAAGCCCGGCGGAGAGCTCTATTTCTCGGACGTGTTCGCCGGACGCAGACTGCCGCAGGCGCTGCAGCGCGACCGAGAGCTGATCGGCGAATGCCTGGGCGGCGCCATGTACATCGAGGATTTCCGCCGAACGCTGCGAGACATCGGCTGCCTGGATTACCGGGTGATGAGCCGGCGGCGCGTCGGCCTCGATGATCCGGACATCGAGCGCAAGGCGGGCATGGTGGATTTCCACTCGATGACCGTACGAGCCTTCAAGCTGGACCTCGAGGACCTCTGCGAGGACTACGGACACGTCGCGACCTACAAAGGGACGATCGCCGAGGCGCCGCACGCCTTCCACCTGGACGATCATCATTTGTTCCGAACCGGGATGCCCGAACGCGTCTGCGGCAACACCTACAAGATGCTCGCCGAGACGCGCTTCGCCCCGCATTTCGCCTTCAGCGGCGATTTCTCGACCCACTACGGCGCGTTCCCCTGCGGTCCCGCGCATCCCGCGGCGTCCTCGACGCCCGCGGCAGGGGCCTGCTGCTGACGCCGTGAGACTCTCCGTGATCGTGCCGTTGGCCGACGGCGAGGACGCGTGGCGTGCGCTTCTCGCCGACTTGTCGGCGCTTTCCGAAGACGACGAGATCATTCTTGCCGCTTCCGAGGGCGCGCCGATGCTCCCCTTGCCGGCTCCTGGCCTGCGCGCGTGCGTGAGGCAGACGCGCGAGGGCCGCGGCCGGGCCCGGCAGATGAACGCCGGTGCACGCGCCGCGCGTGGGGAATTCCTGTGGTTTCTTCATGCCGATTCGCGGCTTGCCGCCGCGACGACGCTGGCGCTGCTGCGAACGGCCACGGAGCATCCGGACCACCTGCTCTACGCCGACCTCGTCTTCGCGCGCGACGCGACGCCTCTGATGCGGCTCAACCAGGCCGGGGCGTGGATCCGCTCGCGCCTTCTCGGCTTGCCTTTCGGCGACCAGGGATTGTGCCTATCCAAGAGCGCGTTCGATGATCTCGGCGGCTATCCGGAGGATGCCTCGTACGGAGAAGATCATCTGCTGGTTTGGCGCGCCCGGCGCAGCGGCCGAAAGCTACAGCCCATCCGCGCGCCGCTTCTGACGAGCGCGCGAAAATATCGGACGGGCGGCTGGCTGAGCACCACGCGCCTTCATTTCGCGCGAACTCTCGTCCAGGCTTGGCCGCAATGGCGTAAGTCTCTTGCGACATGGGGCGCCCGATGAGCGCCGCCCTGGCGATCTTCGCCAAGACGCCGGGACTTTCGCCCGTCAAAACCCGCCTTGGCAGGCAGCTCGGCGAGAGGACGGCCGCGGAGTTTTACCGCCGCAGCGTCGGCTGTATGGAGGAACTCGCACGGGAAGTCCACGCCCTCAGTGGCGGCGACATCGTCCCCTGTTGGGCCGTCGCCGAACGCGAGGCGCTGGAGCATTCAATCTGGGCGGGTCTTGATAGAATTTGGACGGGTGAAGGGGGACTGGGAGAGCGTCAGAACCGCGTCTACTCGACACTCCTCCATCGGCACCGACCGGTGATCCTCATCGGTACCGACAGCCCTCAATTGGAAGCCGCGCGCATACTCGGCGCGCACCGAACTCTTCAGGAGAAAGCCGGAGCGGTGATCGGACCAGCCGAAGACGGGGGCTACTACCTTTTCGGGGCTCAAGAACCGATCGAAGAGAAACTGTGGACCTCGATTCGCTACAGCGCGGCGACGACCTGCGCCGACCTCATCGCCCAGCTCCGCGAACGGGGACCAGTGACGGCGCTCGAGACCGATTTCGACGTGGACGTCGCGGCCGACTTGCGAAAACTCCGCGGCCACGCGGCGCTGACGCGCGGGCGCGCGCGGCGCGAACTGCTCGAATGGCTCGACGCCTCAACGGATACGACGCGCCCTTGACCGCCGGGCGTGTTTACCCGCGGGTCTAACGGCCTTCGTCGGCGACGCGCAGCAGGTAGCGGCCGTAGTCGTTGTTGCGCATGGGCTGGGCCAGCGCGCGCAATTGGTCGGCGTCGATGTAGCCCAGGCCGAAGGCGATCTCCTCCAGGCAGGCGACCTTCAGCCCTTGGCGTTCCTCGATGACTTGGATGAAGGTGGAGGCCTGAAGAAGCGCGTCGTGCGTGCCGGTGTCCAGCCACGCCACGCCGCGGCCCAGCTTCTCGACGTGAAGGCGTTTCTGGTCCAGGTAGACGCGGTTGAGGTCGGTGATCTCCAGCTCCCCGCGCGGCGAGGGCTTGAGCCGGGCGGCGATGTCCAGCACGGAGTTGTCGTAAAAGTAAAGTCCGGTGACGGCGTAGTTGGACTTGGGCGCGGAGGGTTTTTCCTCCAGGCTGGTCGCGCGGCCTTGCGCGTCGAAGCCGACCACGCCGTAGCGCTGAGGATCGCGCACCTGATAGGCGAAGACGGTGGCGCCCTGCGCGCGCCCGGCCGCCGCGCGCAGGCGTTCGGGCAGGCCGTGGCCGTAGAAGATGTTGTCGCCCAGGGCCAGCGCGGCGCGGTGGGCGCCGACGAAGTCGCGGCCGATCCGAAACGCCTGCGCCAAGCCCTCGGGCTTGGGCTGGACCGCGTAGGAAATCCGCAGTCCCAGCGGCGCGCCGTCGCCCAACAGGCGCTGAAAGGCGGACTGATCCTCCGGCGTGGTGATGACCAGCACGTCGCGGATGCCGGCCAGCATCAAGGTCGACAGCGGGTAGTAGATCATCGGCTTGTCGTGCACCGGCACCAACTGCTTGCTGATCGCCCGCGTGACCGGGTACAGCCGCGTGCCGGAGCCGCCGGCCAGGATGATTCCCTTGAGGGTGTCGCTCATGTCTGTCTCCGCGCGAATTGTAGCAAAGCCCCGGCTACCGGCCTCCCCATAGCCGCGGCAGTCCGGTGACGGAGAGCACGGCTCCGTATTGAAAGCCCAGGCCGTCGGCGCGTGCGCCCAGGTCTCGGCCCATGAAATCGAACAGTCCCACCTCCGGAATCAGGCTGATCTGCGACGTCAGCGGAATCTTAAGGCCCCAGTCGTTTCCGGCGGCGTGCAGGTACGTGTTCGCCGCACCCCCAGGCGCGCTGTCGACGGCGGCGTAGAGGTAGCGCAGTTCGGTGAACAGGCGCGCGTCGCGCCATGCCAGAGGCCGGCTGAAGACCAGGTCCAATCCCGGGCTCCAGGCGTTTTTGGCAACGCCGCCGATCGTCACGTAGCCGTAGGCCACCGTCGGCACCACGGCCGCCTGCCACAGCGACGTCTTGGCCGTCAGCCGCCACTTCACGTCCGCCTCGGAGGCGAGCGTGGGCCCGGCGGCGCTGAACGGCAGCGCCACCTGCACCAGCCGGTAGCCCGCGTCCACGTCGTCGCTCAAGCCCAGACGAATGCCCGCGTGCGCCAGCGACGGGGTGTAGCTGGTCTTGTCCGGCGGTCCGACCGAGGTCAACTGCCCGCCGGTGCCGGAGATGAACCCCAGCTCCCCGGCCGGCAGCGTGTCCGCCGGCGAAAACCCCAACAGCCAGAACGCGCGCGCCGGGGCGCACCACAGAATCAATCCTGCCGCGAGTGCCGCGGCCCGCGCCCGGCGGTACACACCTCGTTTCATTGCGCTCGCGCCGCCTGGTAAAAAGTTGCCCCCGGCTGGGCTCGAACCAGCGACCAACCCGTTATGAGCAGGCTGCTCTGACCAACTGAGCTACGGGGGCGTCGGGGAATTCTACGACACTTGCGGGCCGCGCATCGCGTTCATCGCCAGGTTGGACGCAGACCGACAAGCCGTTTTCAGTTGGCGCAACCGCCGCCGCCGCAGCACCCACCGCCGCCATTGTCGCAGGAGGACGGGGATTCGCCGCAGGGCAGGGAGCCGCCCTTGGAGGCGACTTTCGGCGTTCGGTCGCTGACGCGCACGACTTGGCCGGTGGCGCGGTCGTAGCGGTAGGTGCCGGTGATGGATTCGTCGGACGGTTTGGGCGTTTTGGCTTTGGACATAATGACCTCTGTTTGATTGATCAGTTGCGGCGCAACACGGCGACCAAGGACAGGCCGAACGGGGGGCGGATCAGGCGCTCGGCGCGGGAGGCGAAGGGCAGAACGGCGTTCATCAGGGCGTAGTTGTCGTCGGTCTGGGCTTTGGCGCGCAGGACGCGGCCTTTCAAGAACCAGCCGAAGGACGCGGGCGCGTTGAAGTGGTAGAGGTCGAGGATTTCCGTCTTGTCGCCGTCGGCGCGCGCCACGAGCGCGCGCAGGGAGGCCTTCGTGTAGCGGCGAAAGTGGCCGTCCAGCGCGTCGAGCGTGCCGTATAAGAACGGGTGCGCGGGAACCAGCAGGCCGATTCGGCCGCCGGGCTCCACGCCTTCGATCATGTGCTTGAGCGCCAGGTCGTCGCGCTGGATGTGCTCCAGCACGTTGACGCTGAAGGCGAAGTCCGTGCGCGCCGCGCGCAGTTCCTCGATCAGCCGCGGATCGGTGGCGTCGACCACGCGCGAAAGGCCGACGCGCGGGTCGCGGTGGCGGGCGCTGAAGCGCGCGCGCAGGTCCGCGTCGGGCTCGACGCCCAGGTAGCTCTCCACGCCGGCGTCCAGGAAGTGCGGCACGAAGCTGCCCAGCGCGCAGCCCACGTCCGCGACGCGCCGTCCCAGGTAGGGCTTGAACTGGGCGAACTGCCAGGCGAAATACGGCCGCGCCGCGGCCGACCAGCGCTCGTAAAACTCGGAGTGCGTCTCGGTCATTTGACGCGCAAGGTCAGCAGGCCCAGCGCGAAGGAGGCGAACGCGCACTGCACGCCGGTCAGGACCGCGGCGATGGCGAGCACGGCCAGGTCCAGGCGCAGAGCCTCGCCGCCGCGCGGCAGCAGGTTCGTATAAAAGGAAATCGGGAAATAGGCCAGCGCCAGCAGTCCCGCCGCGCTCAAAGCCGCGCCCAGGATCAGGCCGCGCTCCAGCCGGAAGGTCTTGTGCAGGAAGCGCGCCACCGCGTTGCCCGCGTCGAAGCGCTCTTGATAGTCCGCCTCCTGCGCGACCGCGCCCAGACCCAGCACGCTGGTCCCCGTCAGCCAGAGCAGAAGCCCGGTCAGCGCGTGGCGCGAGCCCAGCCACGCGGCCGCGTCCGGCGCCAGCGCGTCGCGCCCGGTCACCGCGAGCAGCGTCAGCGCGCCCAGCGCGCACAGCGCGGCCCCCGGCGCCAGGAACGTGCCCGTCGGGGAAAACAGCAGCATGAAGCGCAGGTGCCGCCAGCCGTCGCGCCAGCGGCGCAGGTGCGGCGGACGCCCGCGCAGGTCCTTGGCCAGAGGGCAGGGAACCTCGGCGATGCTCAGGCCCAGCAGCGAGGCCTTGACCACCATCTCCGTGGCGAACTCCATGCCGTCGGCCTTCAATCCCAGGCGCGCGAAGGCTTCCTTGGTCAGGCCGCGCATCCCGCAGTTGACGTCGCCGATGCCGGTGGAAAAAAGCAGGTTCATCACCCCGGTCAGCACCGGCGTGCCCAGGTAGCGGTTGAGAAAGGGCATGGCGCCGGGCGCGATGCCGCCTTCATAGCGGTTGCCGATCACGAAATCCCGGCCCGCGCGCAGCTCTTCGACGAAGCGCGGCGCCTGCGCGAAATCGTAGGAGCCGTCGGCGTCGGCCATCACCAGGTATTTGCCGCGCGCCGCGGAAAACCCACCGCGCAACGCGCGTCCGTAGCCCCGGCCTTCGACGGCCACCACGCGCGCGCCCAGGCTTTCGGCGATGGAGCGCGTGCGGTCGGTGGAGCCGTTGTCGGCCACCAGAACTTCCCCGCGGCCGCCCAGCGCCGCGACCGCCGCCAAGGCTTTTTCGACGCAATGGGCGATGGTGCGCTCCTCGTCGAGCGCGGGAATCACCACGGACAGTTCGAGCTCCGTCACGGCGGCGATTGTAGCATTCCCTTCCCGCACGGCTTGAGGCGAATTGCTAGAATCGCGGCCGCGTGGGCTATTGGGACCGCAAGAAAGTTCTGGTCACGGGCGGCGGCGGCTTCATCGGCAGCCACGTCGTCGAGCGGCTGTTGGCCGCCGGTCGCGGCGTGCGCGTGAGCGTGGCCGACCGGCCCTCGCCGATCAAGCGCCGCAATTTGGCGGCGGTTTGGAAGGACGTGCGCTTTATCGCCGCGGACCTGACCGACGCGCAAGACGTGCGGCGAGCCTACCGCGGCCAGGACGTGGTGCTCAACCTCGCGGCCTCCGTGGGCGGCGTGGGCTGGAACAGCGTCCATCACGGCTCCCTGTTCCGCGACAACATGAACGTGGCCGTGCTGGCGCTGGAGGCGGCGCGCCGCGCCGGCGTGGGCCGCTTCCTGGTCGTCAGCTCCGCCTGCGTCTACCCGCGCGACTGCGCCATCCCCACGCCGGAAAGCGAGGGCTTCCGCGACGCGCCGGAGCGCACCAACGAGGGCTACGGCTGGGCCAAGCGCATGGCCGAGTATTTGGGCCGTGCCTATCACGAGGAATTCGGCCTGGAAGTCGCCGTGGCCCGTCCCTACAACGCCTACGGCCCGCGCGACCACTTCGACCCCGAGCGCTCGCACGTGATCGCGGCGCTCATCAAGCGCGTCTGCGACGGCGAGAACCCGCTGCGCGTCTGGGGCGACGGGAGCGCGACGCGCTCGTTTTTATACGTGGAGGACTTCGCGCGCGGCTTGGTGGAGGTGGCCGAGAAGCATCCGAAGCCCGACGCGCTGAACGTCGGCGCCGACGAGGAAATTTCCATCGGCGCGCTGGCCAAGTCGGTCGTCCGCCTGGCCGGCACCGGCGCGCGCCTGGTCTTCGATCCGTCCAAACCCTCCGGTCAGCCGCGGCGACGCTGCGACACGACGAAGACCCGCCGCGCGATCGGCTTTCAGGCACGGGTCGGCCTGGAGGAGGGCCTGGCCAAGACCATCGCCTGGTATCGTGAACATGAAGCTTAGGCGCGCGCTGGTCCTGCTCACGTTCAACGAGATCGAGGCCCTGCCCAAGCTCTTCGACCGCATTCCGCTCTCGGCCGCCGACGAGGTCTTCGCCGTCGACGGCGGCTCCCAGGACGGCACCGTCGAGTATTTGCAGTCGAAGGGCGTGCGCGTGCTGGGCCAGCCGCGCCGCGGCCGCGGCTGCGCGTTCCAGGTCGCGCTGGACGCCACGTCGGCGGACGTGCTGTGCTACTACAGCCCCGACGGCAACGAGGACCCCGGCGACATCCCGAAGGTCTTCGCGAAGCTAGAGGAAGGCGGCTACGATCTGGTCGTGGCCTCGCGCATGTCGCAGGGCGCGCACAACGAGGAAGACGAGCAGGTCCTCCGCCTGCGCAAGTGGGTCAACCAGGCCTTCACCTTCCTGGCCAACGCGCTGTGGAACCGCGGTCCGTATCTGACCGATACCATCAACGGCTTTCGCGCGGTGCGCGCCGACAGCCTGCGGCGCTGCGATTGCCGCGTCGACGGCTTCGTTATCGAGTACCTGATGTCCATCCGTATGATGAAGCTGGGCCTGCGCCTGGGAGAGATTCCCACCTGCGAGCATCCGCGCCTGGGCGGGCAGAGCACGGCGCACTCCTGGCCCACCGGCGTTGAGTTCACCCGCCATTTGATCGGGGAAGCTTTGCTAGGCCGTCGCGTCGTATGAACCTGGATTAAGTAGAATGCCCGCGCATGGCCGATAAAAGCCGCCGCAGCGCCGCGTACGCTCGCCCCGATGCCGAGGCGTTCGCGCACAAGGCGATCACGCTGTGGCTGCCGATCCTTTATTTCCTGATCTCCTCGGTGTTCTTCCTGCGCACCTACGACTCCGCGCAGGTCAAGATTTCAATGATGCAGATGGGCGGTTTGGGCCTGCTCACTCTGTGGCTGTGCCGCCTGGCGCTGGCGGGACGCGCGGCGTTCAACCGTGAAGATCTAGTGACGCTGGCGCCGTTCTTGGCGTATCTGGCTATCGGCGTGTCTTCTTTCATTCACGCCCCATATCGGATGGCGAGCGTGGACTTCTTCTTGCGCCACATGTTCTACATGATCGCCGCCCTGATCGCGATCTACGAGCTGGACCAGCCATCCGTTGAAGGCCTATTTCGCTGGCTGATCCGCGCGGCCTGGGTGGCGATCGGCTACGGCACGCTGCAGTTCATCGACACGCGCGCCTTCCCTCCGGGCGTAGGCCAGGGCATCGATCCGTTCGTTTGGCGCGGCGCGTTCGGACCGCGCGTGTTCTCGACCTACGGCAACCCGAACTTCTACGGCGACTTCCTGGTCATCATCTTCCCCATCTTGCTGACCCAGTTCTTCAAGACGCGGCGCTGGAGCCTGGTGCCGCTGATGGCGATGCTGCTGGTCAACTTATTCGCGACGGGCACCAAGGGCGCGTGGCTGGGCTTTGCGTTCGTCTGCATGCTTTTCGGCGTGTTCGCGTTGACCTATTTCCGTGAGCAGAGCCGCCCCTACCGCAAGTACGTGCTGGGTGCGGCGGCCGCGGGGGCGCTGGGCCTCATCGGCTACACCGCGCGGGACCTGGAGACGCGTGTCGTCTCGATCAACTTCCGGTTGTTTACTTGGGAGGCGACGTGGGAGATGATCCGCACCCAGCCCTGGATCGGCTCCGGCGTGGGGGCGTTTCCGCCGCTGTATCCCGCCTTCCGCCGCCCGCCCATCTTCCACATCGAGGGCAAGCACAACACGGAGACCGACCACGCCGAGGACGAATATTTGGAGGAGTTTCTCGACCACGGCATACTGGGTTTCGGGATCTTCCTATGGCTGATCGTCAGCACCTTGACCGTCGGCTTTCGATCGCTCGGGCAGCTCACGGCGTCGCTGTCGCTCAAGGACGGCCGTCCGCCGCCGCGCGCGTGGGACCTGGCCGGACTGCTGGTCTCCTTGTGCGGGATGCTGGGCCACAACTTCTTCGACGTGAGCCTGCGCTTCGTTTCTTCCGGCGTTTATTTGGGCCTGCTGTGCGGGCTCATCGTCAACGTCGCGCGGGGCCGCGCGCTCTTCGAGCTGCATCCGCGCGCGCCCGCCGCCGAGGGCGCGGCCGCTTCACCGTGGCGCACGATCTCCGACCTGCTGATCTGGCCGGCGCGGCTGGCCGCGGTCGGCGGCATCTTCTATTTCGCCTTCCTGCGCGACCGCGCCTCCGCCCCGCCCGGGGCGATGATCGGCGGCATGTTCGGCGAGTTCTCCTCCATTTTGGGTCCGCTCGACCACGCCATGGCCGCGCCCAGCGGTGAGATCCTGCAGTGGTGGCTGGCGTGGCTCGTGTTCGCGGGCTGCATGCTCTCCTTGGGCTGGGCGCTGATCCGGCTTTGTTTCCTATCCGAGACGCCGGTGGTGCCCGCGATCGTGCTGGCGGCGCTGTCGCCGCTCTACCAGTTCTGGGGCTACTTCCGCGCCGACGTGCACCACAACATCGCGATCTATTTCTCCAAGGATCACGAGTGGGGCCCCGCGATCTCGAACTACCTGCGGGTCACCCAGCTCAACCCCGACTTCGTGATGTCGAAATACTTCCTGGGCAACGTCTTCAACGACCGCTTCAACATGACCAAGGTGTCCATGCCGGAGTGGGGCGATCCCGGCAAGGATCCCCTGGACGATTACGAGCGCGCGCTGTACTGGTATAACGAGGTGCGCCGCCTCTCGCCGAACTACGTGCAGATGCATCACCAGGTCGGCAGCCTGCACCTGCGCCGCGCGCAATGGGCCATGGACAACCATCGTCCGCAGGCCGAGGTCGAGCATTATTTGGATTTGGCCATGACCCGCTTTCGGATGTACGAACAGGTCGATCCGGTCTATCCGCCGAATTATTTCCGCATCGCCCAGATCTACATGATGCGCAAGCAGTATCCGCAGGCCATTCGCACCTACCAGGAGCTGATCGCCGCGCGGGCCTGCGCGGTGGATCCCAAACTGCTGACCCACGAACTTCTGCGCCGCACCATCCTGTCCTACCAGCCTTACGTGCGCGAGAAGGACGCGTCCGGGCAAGAGGTTTGGGTGCATCGCCACGCCGACGCGCAGGAGCCGCACGACGCCGCGGAGGTCTACACGAACCTGGCCAACGCGGAGTTCCTCGCGCATCAGGCCGACCCGCACGCGCACGGTTACTTGGAGGCCGCGGAGCGCGACTACCGCCTGGCGCTGAGCTTCGTGCCCACCTACGATCAGGCGAGCAAGAACCTCCAGGTCGTTTATCGGCTGGCGCAGATGGAAAAGCGCCTGAAGCCCGTCTCGGGCCCGGCTCCGCAGGCGGCCCCGGGCCAGCCTTGGTTTACCGGCTATGAGGTCGTTCCGAGCAAGGGCTAGCGCGGCCTTCGCGCTGGCCCTGGCGTCGGCCGCCGCTCCCGCGCGCGCCGAGCGTTGGGGCGACGCGCCCCAGCCGGCCGCGCAGGTGTTCGACGCGCTCCAGGCCGAGATGGCGCGCAGTTTGGCGCGCCTGCGCGATGGTCAGTTCGGTCCGCCCTATTTCCTGGCCTACCGCCTACACGACGCGCGCCACTACGAGGCGGTCGCCACGCTGGGCGCGTTGACGACCGACGACCTGGAGCAATACCGCGTCGCCTACGCGGAGGCGCGCTACGGCGACCGCGCGTTCGACAACGTCGACCTCAGCTATCAAGGCGTCAGCCTGCCCTCGCCGACCGCTCCGGACGTGCTGCGACAGACGTTCTGGCAGTTGACGGACCAGGCCTACAAGGGTGCTTTGTCTGGGTGGCTTGAGAAAAAAGCCAAGCGCGCCACCGAGCTGGTCGCCGAGCGCCTGGACGACTTTTCTCCGGAGCCGCCGGTGCAGAAAACGGAGAGCCTGCCGGGCCCGCGCCTGAACCGCTCCCGCCTGCGCGGGCTGGCGCTGAAGCTGAGCGCGATTTTGCGCGACTATCCCGAAATACAGGAATCGAACGTCGCCATCGAGGCGTGGTGGGTGAGGCGCTTCCTGGTGACCAGCGAGGGCACGCGTCTTTTGACGCGCTCCGAGGAGATGCCCGACGAACTACGCGTCAACGCGGCGACGCGCGCCGACGACGGCATGCGCCTGGAAGACAACTTGTATCTGCCGCTGAGCGATTTTTCGCAGGCGCCTTCGGCCGCGACCCTGGAGAAAATGGTGCGCGCGCTGGCCGACGAGCTGGTCGCCCTGCGCCGCGCGCCGGTGCAGGACGCGGCCGCGGCGCCCGCCATCCTGGACCCGGAGATGTCGGGCGTGCTGTTTCACGAGGCGCTGGGTCATAAGCTGGAAGGCCAGCGTCAGCGCGACCCGCACGAAAGCCAGCTCTTCCGCGACCTGGTCGGCAAGCCGATTCTGCCTGCGTTTCTGAGCGTGATCGATGATCCCACGCTGAAGTCGTTTAAGGGCTCGCCCTTGCACGGCTCCTACGAGTACGACTCCGAAGGCTCTCCGGCCCGGCGCGTCGTGCTGGTGGAGCGCGGCGTGCTGAAAAGCTTTTTGATGTCGCGCTGGCCGGTGAAGGGCTTTCCGGAGACGAACGGGCACGGCCGCGCGGACTGGCGCTCGCACGCGACCGGACGCATGGCGAACCTGATCGTGAAGGCCGACGGCGCGGTGCCGCTGGCGCGGCTGCAGAAGCGCCTGCTCGACCTGCTGAGCGAGCAGGGAAAGCCCTATGGATTCATCCTGGTCGGTTCGTCGGGCGGAGAGAACCCGACCAATCGCGAGTCGCCGCAGACTCTGGAGGTGCGGCCGCGCCTGGTCTACCGCGTGGACGCGGCGACGGGCGCGCGCACGCTCGTGCGCGGCGTCAAGCTCGTCGGCACGCCGCTGGTGATCCTCAACCGCATCGTCGCGGCCGGAGACGACGACACGCTGGCCGACGGCTTCGTCTGCGGCGCGGAGTCAGGCTGGGTTCCGGTCAGCCAAATCGCGCCCAGCCTGCTGGTGTCCGAGATCGAGCTTCAACGCCTTCCGGAGGACCGCCTTTTGCCGCCGATCCTGCCGTCCCCGCTCCATGATCGCCGCTAGCCTGCTCCTGCTCGCGCTGGCGTCGCCCGCGCGCCCCGCCCCCGAGACGGACGCGCCGGCGTTGGAGCGCGCGATCCAGGCCGAGCTCGGCCGCGCGAAGAGCCAGCTCAAGGAAGACGGCTATCCTCCGATTTACTTCGCCCAGCTCACGGTCTGGGACCTGGCGGACTGGGACGAGTGGAGCGTGCTGGGCGCGCCGCGGGCGGAGGCGACCATGGCCCAGCGCATCGCGCTGGCCGACGTGCGCGTCGGCTCTCCCGCGCTCGACAACCATCCGAATTCACCGCGCGGCGACTATTTGGGCACGCCGATCGCGATGGCCGACGATGAGTTTGCCCTGCGCCACGCTCTGTGGCGCATCTTCGATGAGGGCTATAAAAACGCTTCGGCCGATTTCCTGCGCAAGCAGGCCCAGCTCGTCTCGCGTGGCCGCGCCGGCTACGACACCGACGATCTTTCCGCGCAGCCGCCGACGGTCAGCACGTCGGACGCGGCGCCGCGGGGCTGGAGCGTCGAGCGGCTGCGGCGCCTGGACGCGGCCTTGGGCGATCCTCTGCGCGCGGCGTCGGGGCTCTTGGAAGCCGAGTCTCACGTGGGCCTGCGCCGCCTGCGCACGCGCCTGCGCGGCACCGACGGCCTGTCTGTCGACAAGACCGACGATTGGGCCAAGATCGAAATCGAGGCCGTCGCGTTGAGCCCCGACGGCCTGCGCGAGACGGTTTCGCGCGACTGGCATGCCCGCGTGCCCGAGGCCCTGCCGAGCGAAGCGGAGCTGCGCCGCGCGGGCCGCGACATGGTCTCCGATTTGGCCGAGCTGCGCGTCGCGGCGACGACCTCCCCGTTCAGCGCCCCGGCTCTTCTTGATCCGTCGGCCGCGGCCGCGTTGGTCTACACGCTGGGACAAAGCCTGTCCGGGGAGGAGCAGCGCAATCCCAACGGCGCGCAGACCTTCCGCGGCCGCCTGGGCGACCGCGTTCTGCCCGAGACGTTGACGCTGGTCGACGACCCGAGCGTCGACTCTTTCCGCGGCCGCCTGCTGTTTGGCGCCTACGACCATGACGACCAGGGCGTTCCCGCCCGGCGCGCGCCGCTGATCGAGCGCGGGGTTCTGCGCGGGTTTCTGCTCTCGCGCTACCCGGTCAAAGGATTCCCGCTCTCCAACGGCCACGGCCGTGCCCCCCTGGGGCAGATGCCGACGGGCGTTCCCGGCAATCTCTTCCTGACGACGTCTCGGCCGTTGTCGGCGGCGCAGCTCCTTTCGGCCCTGCGCGACGAGTGCCGCAGACAAGGCAAGCCATACGGACTTTGGATTAAGAATCTGCGCGGCTGGAGCCAGTCGAGCGGGGGCGATCAGGGTTCTATTCGCATGCTCGCGGACGTCTACATGATCGAGGCCGCGACCGGAAAATCCCTGCGCGTGCGCGATTTGGACGCGGTCGGCACGCCGTTGGTGATGGCGGAAAGCGAGTTGGCGGCGGGAGAGGACCCCACCGTGTCGGACGTGGACGCGGGCGCTCCGGCCTCCGTGGTGACGCCCAGTCTTCTTCTGAGCGAGGTGGAGCTTCAGCGCTCCGAGACCAAACCCGAAAGGGCGCCGATCCTGCCGCCGCCGCCGCGCCCGACGCCGACGGCCGGCCCCGCGCCGTCCCGCCGCGTCGAGGCGGCCGTCGTGGAGGTCGACCGCTACAGCTTGTCGCGCCGCGAGGCGCCGCTGGAGTCCTTGGACGTCGACGGCGTGATCGCCTGGCGGCAGACGCTGGCCCCCGAAGGCCTGGTCGTCGACGTGAAAGTCGGAGCCGGCGGTCGCGAGGCTCTGCGCGCGGCGGAGCGGCGCGTGGCGGCCGCGATCGCGGCGCAGGTGCCGGGCGGGGTGCGCAAGACGGTGCTGTTCGCGCCGGCGGCGGCCGCCGCCTATCGCGCGCGATTCGACGACGGCTGGCCCGACGTGGGGCCGCGTTGAGCGAGCCGAATTTTTCGGTGGTGATCCCGACGTACAACCGCGCGGCCTCCGCGGCCGCGGCGGTGCGTTCGGTGCTGGCGCAGACGGACGCCCGGTGGGAATGCCTGGTCGTCGATGACGGCTCGACCGACGGCACGAAGGCGGCGCTGGCGGGCTTCACCGATCCGCGCCTGCGCTTTTTCTGGAATGACAAAAATCGCGGCCAGCACGCCTGCCGCAACCAAGCCCTCCGCGCCGCGCGCGGACAATGGATCGCCTTCCTGGACTCCGACGACCTGTTCCTGCCGCGCCGATTGGAGGCTCTCTCGGCGGCGATCGCGTCGCGGCCCGCGGTGGGCTTCTGGTTCACGAACGCCTACGTGCACCGGTGGGGCCGGCTCGTCGGGCTTCTGTTCGATCCGGCCCGCGACATACCGGAGGGGAAGGTCCCAGGTTGGTATGCGGTCGGCGACGGCCAGCTTCCTTACGTGACGACGATGGTCTGCGTGCGGCGCGAGGCCTTTGAACGCACCGGCTTCTTCCGCGAGGATTTGCGCATACTCGAGGACACGGAGCTATATGCGCGGATGCTGGGCGACGGTCTGGAGGTCGGCGTCTTGCGCGAGCCGTTGGCGGTGCGTTTTCTGCATGAGGGCCAGATCACGCGCGACCATGAGCGGGATTTCGCCGAGTCCATGGAGGCGCTAAAGAGTTCCGGAGCGCCGGAAGACGTCGCCGCCGTTTTGCGCGCGCGGATCGCGCGCGAGGTCGCCGGCTATTTGTGGCGCGCGCTCAAGCCGGACGCGGCCAGGCGCCTGCTCGAGCGCGAGCTGGGTCCGCGCTCGCGCGCGACCGCGCTGTGGTGGGCGACGTTCGTTCCGCCGGTCCTGCTGGCGCCCGCACGCGCCGCGCGCGCCGGCGTCCTGCGCCTGCGCTGGGGCGCCTTCGCGCCGAGGCGATACCGCGACGTCGGCCGCGTCGTCGACGGCCTGCTGCGCGGCTGAGCTACTCGGCCAGAGCCTTCTCGACGGCGGCGGTCACGGCCTTGCCCACGGGGTTGTCCTGCGGCGCAAAGCGGGCGACGACCTTGCCTTTCTTGTCGACCAGGAACTTGGTGAAGTTCCAGGGGATGTCTCCGGGATGGCCGGACTCCTTGGTCAGGTATTGATACAGCGGATGGATGGCGTCGCCCTTGACCGCGATCTTGGAGTAGAGGTCGAAGGAGAGCGCGAACTTGGTCAGGCAGAATTTCTTGATATCCGCGTCCGAACCGGGTTCCTGCGCGCCGAACTCGTTGGCCGGGAACGCGGCGATCTTGAGGCCCTGGGCGGCGTATTTCTTATAGAGATTTTCCAGATCGGTGTACTGGGGCGTGAAGCCGCACAGCGACGCGGTGTTGACGATCAGGAACGGGTGGCCCTTGTAGACGGCAAGCTTCTGGAGCTTGCCGTCGATCGTCTTCATCTCGAAGTCGTAGACGCGTCCGGCGGTCTTCTCGGCTTGCATGGGGTCGGTCTCCTGTTTGCGCCGGAACGCCGCGCCGGCCGCGAACAGCGCGGAGACGACGGTCATCGAGGCGCGGCGCGAGGCTTCCTTGAAGGACATCGCGGTATTCTACTTATCCTCGGGCGCCGGGGAGAAGCGTCGACGGAGTCCTGGCGGGAAGCTTGTTTTCGTAGAATACCCATCGGACACTATGGTCGATCAGGAATTCCTCCAACGACTTCAAACGGTTCTGGCCGGCGCGCCGTTGACGCGCGCGCAGGCGCGCGCGGCGATGGGCGCGGTGCTGGACGGCGAAGCGACCGACGCGCAAGTTGGAGCATTTCTGGCGGCGCTGCGCGTGCGCGGAGAAACGGTGCCGGAGATCGTGGGATTTGCCGAGGCTTTGCGAGCGCGGGCCCTGAGCGTACACGTCAAGCGCACGCCCCTGCTTGATACGTGCGGGACGGGCGGCGACGGCGCGGGCACGTTCAATATCTCCACGGCGGTGGCGTTCATCGCGGCCGGGGCGGGCGCGGCGGTGGCCAAGCATGGCAACCGTGCGGTGTCCGGCCGCGCGGGCTCGGCTGACGTGCTGGAGGCGTTGGGCGTGCGCACGGATCTGGCGCCGGAGCGCGTGCGGGGGCTGATCGAAAAAATCGGCATTGGTTTTCTATTCGCGCCGGCGCACCATCCGGGTGTGGCGCGCGTGGGACCGGTGCGGCGTCAGTTGGGCGCGCGTACGGTTTTCAACCTGCTGGGTCCGCTGGCCAATCCCGCGGGCGCACCGCACCAAGTGCTCGGCGTGTATGCGCTCTCGCTGGTGCGGCCGGTCGCGCAGGCGCTGCTGGCGCTGGGCGGGCGGCGGGCGTTCGTGGTCGCTTCCCGCGACGGCTTGGACGAGTTGTCGCTTTCGGCGCCCAGCGTGGTGGCGCGCTTGGAGGACGGGCGCGTGACGGTGTCGGAGTTCCGGCCCGAGGACGCGGGGTTCCGGCGCCGGCCGCTGTCCGCGCTCCAGGGCGGCGACGCCGCGCGCAACGCGGTCATAATGCGCGGCGTGCTGGAAGGGCGTCCCGGCGCGGCGCGCGAGGTCTGTCTGCTCAACGCCGCCGCCGCTTTGCGCGCGGCGGGCTTGGCGCGGAGCTGGCGCGAGGGCGCGGCGCTGGCCGCGGAGTCCGTCGACTCGGGGCGGGCGCTGGCGGCACTTTCGGCGCTGGCGCGGGAAAGCCGTGAACGCTGACGGCGGGGTGCTGGCGCGCATCGGAGCGCGCGCCGAGGAGCGCGTCGCGCACGGAAAGCGCGAACGGCCCGTTGCCGCGCTTCGGGACGAACCTTTGTATGCGCGTCGCCCGGGCTCGCTGGCCCAGGCCTTGAACGGGGCGTCTCCGCGCGTGATCGCGGAGGTCAAATTCGCCTCCCCGTCGGAAGGCGTTCTGCGGCCGGGGGCGTCGCCCGGCGCCGCGGCGGAAGTCGCGGCGGCTTACGCCGGCGCGGGCGCCGCGGCGATATCGATCTTGACCGAGCCGCAGTTCTTCGGCGGCGACGCGTCGTTCCTGGCCGCGGCGCGCGCGCGCCTTCCCGACGTCTGCCTGCTGATGAAGGATTTTCTCATCGACGCCTATCAATGCGACGTGGCGCGCGCCTGCGGCGCCGACGCGGTACTGCTGATTGCCGCTTTGCTGGGTCCGCGCCTGCCGGAGCTGGCCGAGGCCGCGCGCGAGCGCAGGCTGTCGGCCTTGGTCGAGGTGCATGACGAAGTCGAGGCCGAGGCCGCTCTGTCGGCCGGCGCCGAGGTTCTGGGCGTCAACAGCCGCGACCTGCGCACGCTCAAGACGGACCTGGGCGTGGCGCGCCGCCTGGCGCCGCTGGCGCGCCGCGCGCCGGCCGCCGTCGCGGAGAGCGGCCTGCGCGCGCGCGCCGAACTTGATGAATTGACGGCGCTGGGCTATAAGGGCTTCTTGATCGGCACCGCGTTCATGAAGTCGCCGCGGCCCGGCGCGGCGCTGGCCGACTTATTAAAATGAAGGTCAAGGTCTGCGGCGTCACGCGCCCGCGCGACGCGCGCCTGGCTGCCGGGCTTGGCGCGTGGGCGATCGGCATGATCTTCGTGCCGAACACGCCGCGCTTCCTGACGCCCGCGCGCGCGCCGCGTGCGCGCCGCGATCCCGAAGGGCGTGAAGGCCGTCGGCGTCTTTCGAGATCCGAACCGGGAAGAACTACTGGCCGCGGTGCGCGCGCTGCGGCTCGACCTGGTCCAGATCTACGGCGCCGTTCCGTCCGGCCTGCGCGTACCCGCGATCGTCGTCGCGGAAATCGGCGCCGCGCGCGCGCGCCCGCCGCGCTTGGGCCCGGCTGATTACATCTTGGTGGAACCTGCGCGCGCCGACGCGGATCGCCGCGCCGGCCGTCCCGTGTCCGCGGCCGCACGGCAAAAAATCTGGCGCATCGCCGCCGCGTGGCGTCGGCGCGGTGTCCGCGTCCTGCTGGCGGGCGGCCTGACGGCGGACAACGTCGCGGCGGCCGTGCAATCCGCGCGCCCGTTCGCCGTGGACGTCAGCTCCGGCGTGGAGCGCCGTCCCGGCGTCAAGGACGCCGCGGCCTTGCGCGCATTTTTTAGCGCGGCGGCCTGAATGGACAAGCCGGACCCCCTCTGCTATCCTTCGTGGGCCATGGGAAACCCCTCCCGCGGGACATCCCGCGCGCCCGGCTGGTTCGGACCTTACGGCGGACGCTTCGTGCCCGAGACGCTGATCGAGCCGCTGCGCGAATTAGAGGCCGCGTACGCGGCGGCGCGACGCGACGCGGGCTTTCGCGCGGCGCTGGACGAGGAACTGAGGACGTACGTCGGCCGGCCCACGCCGCTGACATTCGCCGGCCGCCTGTCGGACGCCACGGGCCTGCGCGTGTGGCTCAAGCGCGAGGACCTGACGCACACCGGCGCGCACAAGATCAACAACACCGTCGGCCAGGTGTTGCTGGCGCGGCGCATGGGCAAGAAGCGCGTGATCGCGGAGACGGGCGCGGGGCAGCACGGCGTGGCCACGGCCGCGGCCGCGGCGCGCTTCGGCCTGCCGTGCGCGGTGTACATGGGCGTCGAGGACATGGCGCGCCAGGCGCCGAACGTGGGGCGCATGAAATTCCTCGGCGCGGAGGTGGTGCCGGTGACTTCCGGCTCGCGCACGCTCAAGGACGCCACCAGCGAGGCCCTGCGCGCGTGGTCGGCGGCCAGCCGCGACACGTTCTACGTGCTGGGCTCCGCGCTGGGGCCGCACCCGTATCCCACGATGGTGCGCGACTTTCAGTCCGTCATCGGCCGCGAGGCGCGCGCGCAGATCCTGAAAGCGGCGGGCCGCCTGCCGCGCGAGGTCGTGGCTTGCGTGGGCGGCGGCTCCAATTCCATCGGCATCTTCACGGCATTCCTGAAGGATCGCGCCGTGCGCCTGACCGGCGTCGAAGCCGGGGGCGAAGGCGTGCGTTCGGGAAAGCACGCCGCGCGTTTCTCCGGCGGCAAGCCCGGCGTGCTGCACGGCACGCTCACCTATCTTCTTCAGGACGACGACGGCCAGGTCCTGCCCACGCACTCGATCTCCGCGGGGCTGGACTACCCCGCCGTCGGCCCGGAGCACGCGGAACTGCGCCGCAGCGGCCGCGCGCGCTACGTGTCGGCCACCGACGACGAGGCCCTGCGCGCCGCGCGGGAGTTGGGACGCCTTGAGGGCATACTGCCCGCGCTTGAAAGCGCGCACGCGGTCGCCTATGTTCTGCGCGAAAGGCGCCGCATCGGCCGCGGCGCGCTCGTGATCGTCAACCTGTCCGGACGCGGGGACAAGGACCTCGCGACCTTGCTGCGATGAGCGCGTCATTGGCCGACGTGCTGGCCGCGCGGCGCCGGCGCGGCCGCGCGGGCTTCGTGCCCTTCCTGGTGGCGGGCGACCCGTCGCCCGCGGCGACGCTTGCGCTGGCGCGCGCCTTGGCGGACGCGGGCGCGGATATTTTGGAAGTCGGCGTGCCGTTTTCCGATCCGGTGGCCGACGGGCCGGTGATCCAGGCCGCGGGCCAGCGCGCCCTTGAAAAAGGGATGACGCTGGCGCGCGCCTGCGGTCTGGTACAGAAAATGCGGGGCCAAGGCGTGAAGACGCCGGTGATCCTGTTCACCTACCTCAACCCGATCCTACGCATGGGACGTTCCGCGTTTTCACGGCTGTGCGCGGACTGCGGCGCGGCGGCCGCGCTGGTCGTCGATCTGCCGGCCGAGGAGTCCGGTCCGCTGTCGCGGGCGCTGCTGGAGCGCGGCGTGGAACTGGTCCTCCTGGCTTCGCCCACGACCACCGACGCGCGCCTGCAAGAGATCGGGCGGGCGTCGGGCTCCGTCGTCTACTACGTCAGCCGCGAGGGCGTGACCGGCGCGCGCGCGGGCCTGACGCCGGGCTTGTCCCGGCGCCTGGAACACGTGCGCGCGTTGACGGGCAAGCCCCTGCTCGTCGGCTTCGGCGTGGCCGAGCCCGGGCAGGCGAAGGCGCTGGCGCCCTGCGCCGACGGCGTGGTGGTCGGCTCCGCGCTGGTCGCGGCCGCCGCCAAGGCGGGAGCCGCCGGCGCGCCGGCGGCCGTTTCCGCGCTGGCGCGGCGGCTGGTGAAATCCTTGGAGGTCGCATGCTGATCTTGATGGCGTCGGACCACACGAAGAAGCAGCTCGCGGACGTGCTGGTGCGCGTGCGCAAGCTGCGCTTGAAGCCGCACGTGATTCCGGGCAAGAACTCCGTGGCCGTCGGCATCACCGGCAACAACGGCGCGCTCGACAAAACCCTCTTTGAAAGCCTGCCCGGCGTGCGCGAGGCCGTGCGCGTCACGCGTCCCTACAAGCTGGCCGGCCGGGACTTCAAGCACGGCGACACCGTCGTGCCCGTGGGCCCGTATGAGATCGGCGGCCGCGGCCTGATCGTCATCGCGGGGCCGTGCGCGGTCGAAAGCGAGGAGCAGTTGATCCGTATCGCGCGCGCGGTCAAAGCGGCGGGCGCGCAGATGCTACGCGGCGGCGCGTTCAAGCCGCGCACGTCCCCGTACGCGTTCCAGGGCTTGGGCAAGCAGGGGTTGAAGCTCCTGGCCGCCGCGAAAAAAGAAACCGGCCTGCCCATCGTGACCGAGGTGCTGGATCAGCGTTCGCTCGACGACGTGGCGCAGTACGCCGACGTGCTCCAGGTGGGCGCGCGCAACATGCAGAATTTCGCCCTGCTCAAGGACTTGGGCAAGCTGCGCAAGCCGGTGATGCTCAAGCGCGGCTTGTCGGCCACGCTCGACGAATGGCTGATGTCGGCCGAATACCTGCTCAGCGAAGGCAACGACAAGCTGTTCCTGTGCGAGCGCGGCATCCGCGCGTTTTCCGACCACGCACGCAACACGTTGGACCTCAACGTGGTCCCCGCGGTCAAGGAGCTCAGCCATCTGCCCATCATCGTCGATCCCAGCCACGCCACCGGCGTGCGCGCGCGCGTGGCGCCCATGGCGCGTGCGGCCGTGGCGGCCGGAGCGCACGGGCTGATGATCGAGGTGCACGACCGCCCCGACCAGGCGCTGTGCGACGGCCCGCAGGCCCTGCATCCCGACGACTTCGCCCTGCTGATGCGCGACCTGGCCGCGATCGGGGCGGCGGTGGGACGCGACATGGCGGAACCAAAATTCGGCCGCCGATGAGCGACCGGTCCGTCGTCGGCGGCGGCCGCCTTCAAGGCGAGGTGCGCATGCCCGGCGACAAGTCGGTGTCGCACCGCGCGCTGATCTTCGGCGCGCTCGCCGAGGGCGTCAGCGAGGCGGCGGGCCTGGCCCCGGGCGCGGACGTGCGCTCGACGCGGGGCGTTTTGACGGCGCTGGGCGTGGAGTTCGAGGACGCGCCTTCGGGAGTCGTGCGCGTGCGCGGCCGCGGGCTCGGCGGCCTGAAAGCGCCCGCGGGAACCCTGGACGCCGGCAACTCCGGCACCACCACGCGGCTGATGGCGGGCGTGCTGTCCGGCCATCCGTTCCCGGCGACGCTCTGCGGCGACGACTCGCTCAACAGCCGGCCGATGGAGCGCGTCGCGGCGCCGTTGCGCGCCATGGGCGCGAAGATCGACTTGACGAGGGCCGGCACCGCGCCGATGACGATCCGCGGCGGAAATCTCCGGGGACTCATGTATGAAATGCCGGTGGCCAGCGCGCAGGTCAAATCCGCGGTCCTGCTGGCCGGCCTGCACGCGGCGGAGACGACCGTCGTCATCGAAAAATCGCCCACGCGCGACCACACCGAGCGCATGCTCGCGCTGTTCGGCGCGCCGCCGAAACGCGCGCCGGGCCGCGTCGAGGTGAAGGGCGGCGCGCGCTTGACGTCCGCGCGCGTCGATGTTCCCGGCGATCCTTCTTCCGCCGCTTTTTGGGCGGTCGCGGCCGCCGCCAGCGCGGGCAGCGAACTGCGCGTGCGCGGCGTGCTGGCGGGTGCGACGCGCACCGGCTACCTGGCCGTGCTCCAGCGGATGGGCGCCGACGTGCGCCGCGCGGCCGCGCCTTCTCTCAGCGGCGAAGACTGCGAGGATCTGATCGTGCGCGGCGGCAAACTGCGCGGCGTTGAAATAACGGCGGCCGAAGCGCCGGGACTCATTGACGAGGTGCCCATACTGGCGCTGGCGGCCGCGGCGGCCGAGGGTGAGAGCGTTTTTCGCGGCCTGGACGAACTGCGTCATAAAGAGAGCGACCGTCTGGCCGGGATCGCGGCCTTGCTGGAGGCGTTCGGCGCGAAGGCGCGCGTCGACGGCGACGACTTGATCGTCGCTGGCGGGGGGAATCTTCAAGGCGCGACCGTGGACTCGCGAGACGACCATCGTCTGGCGATGACGGGCTACGTCGCGGGCTTTCTCGCTTCCGGCCGCACGACGGTCCTGAAGGCGGACTGCGCGCGGATTTCTTATCCGTCTTTCTACGACGACTTCGATCAGCGGAGAAGGACGTGAAGCTAGGACTCTTCGGCTTTCCGGTGGGCCACTCGCGCTCGCCGCGGCTTTTCGCGCGGTTGGCGACGCTGATAAAAAAACCGATTTCTTATGAAGCCGTCGCGGTGCCGCTCGGCACGCTGGCGGCGGCGGCGCGACTCCGTCGCGCCGCTGGCTGGCGCGGCGTCAACGTCACGGCGCCGCTGAAGGCCGAGGCGGCGGCGTATGCGGACCGGCTGACGCCCGCGGCGAGGGCCTTGGGCGCGGTGAACGTCCTGCGCTTCGGACGCGGCGTGGTGGGGCACAACACGGACGCGCAGGGACTGCGCGATGCGCTGAAAAGCGCGGGCGTGAAGGCGCGCGGCAAAAGCACGCTCGTGTTCGGCGCGGGCGGGGCGGCGCGGGCGGCGGGTTGGGCGCTGGCGCGGGAGGGGGCCAGGAGCGTGCGATTCACCGCCAGAACGGCGTCGCGCGCGCGCAGAACGGCGAACGATTTGAGAAAAATATTTCCACGAACTCGATTTTCGGCGGGAGCGGGCGCTCCCGCCGAGATTTGGATCAACGCGACTCCTCTCGGCATGAAAGGATTTCCGGATCGCTCGCCCGCGCCGAAGCATCTGCCGTCGCCCGAAGCGGCGGTGGATTTGGTGTACGGACGGCGCACGGCGTTCCAGCGCGACGCGGCCGCGCGCGGCGCGCGCGTGGAGGACGGCGCGGCGATGCTGGTCTACCAGGCTCTGCGCGCGTGGGAGTTTTGGGACAAGCCGCTGGGCGGGCGGCGGCGCGCGGCGCTGGCGGGTCCGCTCATGAAGGAGGTTTTTAAATGACGCTTCGCTTTCTGACCGCGGGGGAATCCCATGGTCCCGCGCTGGTGGGCATTTTAGAAGGGATGCCGGCGGGGCTGGCGCTGACCGCCGCCGACGTCCAGCGGGACCTGCTGCGGCGCAAGAAAGGCCACGGCCGCGGCAATCGCCAGAAGATCGAGGGCGATCAGGTGCGGATTCTCTCCGGCGTGCGCCGCGGGCGCACGCTCGGCTCCCCCATCGCGCTTCTGGTGCCCAATCAGGATTTTAAGAATTGGGAGAACATCATGGGGGCGGAGCCCAGCGACGCGCCCTCCGCGCGACGCGTGGACATACCGCGCCCGGGGCATGCGGATCTGGTGGGGAAGCTGAAGTACGGCTTCGACGACATGCGCGACGTGCTGGAGCGCGCCTCGGCGCGGGAGACGGCCATGCGCGTGGCCTTGGGCGCGGTCGCGCGCGCGTTCCTGATCGAGTGCGGGATCCACGTCGCCAGCCGCGTCACCGCGATCGGCGGAGAGACGGATGCGACGCCATTAAACGTCCCCGTCGCAAGGCTCAACGCGCGCGCGGACTTGGACCCGGTGCGCTGCGTGGACGCGGAGGCCTCGGCGCGCATGGTCGCGCGCATCGACCAGGCCAAGGCCGCGGGCGACACGGTGGGCGGCGTGTTCGAGATATTGGCCGACGGGCTTCCCGTCGGCCTGGGCAGTTACGCGCAGTGGGACCGGCGTCTGGAAGGCCCGCTTTCGGCGGCGTTGATGTCTCTCAACGCGATCAAGGGCGTGGAGATCGGCGGCGGCTTTCAGAGCGCGGAGGTCTTTGGTTCCCAGGCGCACGACGCCTACGAGCTGCGCGGCAAGAAGGTGGGCTACCGCGGCAACCGCTCGGGCGGCCTGGACGGCGGGATGACCACGGGTCAGACGCTGGTCGCGCGCGCGGCCATGAAGCCGATCGCGACTTTGATGAAGCCGCTGGACTCCGTGGACCTGCGCACCATGACGCCGGCCAAGGCCCACGTGGAGCGCTCCGACGCCTGCGCGGTGCCGGCGGCGGCGGTGATCGGGGAGGCGCTGGTCTGCCTGGTTCTGGCGAACGCGCTCCTGGAAAAATTCGGGGGCGACTCCTTGGGCGAGATTTTGCCGCGGCTGAAGGCGTGGAGGCCGTGAAGAACGTGTACCTGACCGGCTTCATGGGCACGGGAAAGTCCACCGTGGGGCCGGCGCTGGCGCGCAAACTGGGGCGGTCGTTCGCCGATCTGGACGCGTTGATCGTGAAGGCGGAGAATATGTCCGTGGCGGACATATTCGCGCGCAAAGGCGAGGCGGCGTTTCGCCGCTGCGAGCGCGCGGCGCTGGCGCGCGCCGGGCGGCGCGGCGGGAGCGTGGTCGCTTTGGGCGGCGGGACCTTGCTTGACGCCCGCAGCCGCGTCCTGGTGGAAAGAAGCGGCGCCTTGGTGCGGCTGACATGCGCGCGGCGGGAGCTGGCGCGGCGTCTGCGCCCCGCGCGCGCGACGCGGCCGATGCTGGCCGGCGGATCGCTTGACGCGCGCCTGCGCGCGCTGGAGCGGGCGCGGCGCGGCGCCTACGGCCGGCCCGACGTTGTCATTTCCACGACGCGGCGCACGCCGGGGCAGGTCGCGGCGCTGATCGCGCGGAGGCTGCCGTGAACCAAGAAAAACTGTTCGTCGGTCCCGGCGCGCGATTGCGCGCGCGCGCGTGGACGCGGGGTCTGGCGCCGTCGGGACGCGTGATCCTGGTCTCGGAGTCCGGCGTGTGGCGGCGTTTCGGCTCCGGCGTCCGGCGCGCGCTGAAGGGCGCGGGACTGGACGTCCTGACGCACCTGCTCCCGTCGGGAGAGGCGGCCAAGTCTTGGGATTCGATCGAGCCTCTGCTGACCTCCATGCTGGACGGCGGCCTGGGCCGCGACGCGGCGCTGATCGCGCTGGGCGGCGGCTCGGTGACGGACGCGGCGGGCTTCGCGGCGGCCGTATTTTTACGCGGCATACCGTGGGTCAGCATCCCGACCACCATGCTGGGCCAGCTCGACAGCGGCCTGGGGGGAAAGACCGGCATCAACCTGGCGGGCGGCAAGAATCTGGCGGGCGCGTTTCACCGTCCCGCGGCGGTGGTGTGCGACGGCGACGTGCTCAAGACCCTGCCGCCGCGCGAGCGCGTGTCGGGCCTGGGCGAGGCGCTGAAGTATGGTCTGACCTTCGACGAGAAACTTTGGTCTTTGATGGTCCGCGACTGGGATAAACTGGCCGCAGGCGACGCGCGCCTCACCGCGGAGATCGTGCGCCGCGGCGCGTCGTGGAAAAGAAAAATCGTCGCCCGGGACCTTTATGAAACGAAGGGCCCGCGCGAACTGTTGAACTTCGGCCATACTTTGGGCCACGCGCTGGAATCCGCCGCGGGCTTAGGCGTCCTGCGCCACGGCGAAGCGGTGATCTGGGGCATGCGCGCCGCCCTGCGCCTGTCGGTCAAGCGCGCGGGCCTGTCCGCCTCAAACGCCCTCGAAGCCGACCGCTTCCTGGCCGGCATCCCGGTTCCCGTGCCGCTCCGTCTGGACCCGCGCCGCCTGGTCGCCCAGACCAAGCGCGACAAGAAAGCCCGCGCCGGCGCGGTTCGTTTCGTTCTGCTGCGCGCCCTGGGCCGCCCCGTCGTCAAGCCCGTCCCCGAAGACGAAATCCTCGCCGTCGTCCAGGAGCTTCTGCCATGAACATCCTTCTGCTCAACGGACCCAACCTGAACCTCCTGGGTGAACGCGAGCCGTCCGTCTACGGCACCATGACCTTGGCGCAGCTTGTCTCCCGCGCGACCGCCCATGCCAAGAAGAAGGGCGCGAAGATCCGCGCGCGCCAGTCCAATTCGGAGGGCAAGCTCATCGACATCCTCCATGCCCACCGCCGCTGGGCGGACGGCATCGCCTTCAACCCCGGCGCGTATACCCACTACTCCTACGCTCTGCGCGACGCCGTCGCCTCCATCCAGGTCCCCACCATCGAAGTCCACCTTTCCGACGTCACCCAGCGCGAGGAATTCCGCCGCATCTCCGTCATCGAGCCCGTCTGCGTGGGCCGGCGCTACGGCAAAGGCCTGCAGTCTTACCTTGAGGCGATCGATGATTTGGTCGTCAGGCAAAGTGGTGGATAAAGCGCGGTCGTTCCGTGTCGGGCCAGCCCGGCGATGAGTGAACTGTTTGGAGTGCGCCCTGACGACGCGAGGTCCCTTCGTTTGTGTCAGAAGTTCTGGATCATGCAACTCGCGTACAGCGAGCCTACCGAAAGTTCGGCCGGTACCCCGAAGCCATTGCGATAGTAGCCGGGGCGTGTGTAATTGATCGATTTCAGCGTCCCATCGGACGACCTGTCGATGGAGAACTCAATTTTGGACGGCTGTTGGTCGCAACCGCCGACGGCCAATGACGATGCGCAGGTTATGCCGGTCCCGACGAGCTCGCGCGTCTTGACGGTCGCGTCATCGTAAACGTCGACCTCCACCCTATCGTCAATCGTGTAGGAAACGCCGCGGTTCAGTCCGAAGAAGCCGCTCAGGGCCTCCACGCGAACCGCGCACTGCTCGTTTATCGACCAGTACGGGTATTTGTGCCCGGGGTCGTTGTCCTGGTAAGAAATCACGAGGATCGCCTTTGGGTGGGCAGCATTGTATTGAGCGACATATTCGTTGACCGCATTCTTAGCGTCGGCCGCCCATTTCGCCTGCCAATCCGACTTGCAGAAAGCGAGGCTGCGATCATCGGACGAGTCGCACAGGTAGTGTGTGTTGAATATCTCGAAGCCCGAAGGCCCGCTCCAGCCGTGCAGCGTCTGCCCGTCGATATTCGCCGCTGGGACAGGGGCCGCGGCAGGCGCTGGCACCGCCGCGCTTTCCGAGTCTGCGGGTGCGGCCGCCTTCAATTCGTCGAAAACCCCCGCGGAAACGTTCGCCGACCCCGCGAAGATCACGATCATGGCCCAAAGAATTCGGTTCATGCCGTCAGTGTATACGCTTTGCGACCGCCGCGCTTGAGCATTTCGGCCCACGTCGAACGGGCCATTTGGAGGAGCGCACATTCCGGCCAACAGCGCCGGGGAAGTCGGGCACGCCGCGAGGCGCCGCCCCGTGGAGTTTCGCGCGCTCCAGCGCTGCGGCTCGGCGGATGCGGAGATAACAGGCAAGACCTTCGTCCGGCGAGCGGGGGATGCCGGTCGTGGGAGATGCGAGATGTCGCCGTCGGCCGGCTTTTCGTAGAATAGCCGCGTGGCGCGCGTTTTCTCCGTTGTACGCTTTAACCTGGGCCTGTCCGGCCTGGATCCCGCCGCCTGTCTGGAGCGTTTGCTGCGCCCGGGCCTGCGCGGCTTTTTAATAGAAAAAAACGAGGGCGGGCGGCGGCGCGCGTGGCTGGGCGCGGCGCCGTTCGAGATGCTGACGGTTCAGCGCGGGCGCGCGGTCAGCGAAACGGCGCGCGGCAAAAGAATACTGAAGGGCAATCCGTTTACGGCTCTGGGAAAAAGGATCGCCGAGTTCCGGACGCGTCACGGGCAGGATTTCGACGGCGGCGCGGTGGGCCTGCTGGGCTATGAGATGGTGCGCCACCTGGAGCGCGTGCCGGTCACGGCGGAGCCCTACGAAGCGGTGCTGATGCTGTTTGACGAGGTGGTGGTCGTCGAAGACGGGCGCGCCAGCCTGCGCGCGCTGGTGAGCGGCGCGGCGGCGCGCAAGACAGCGGCGGCGCGCGCGAAAGAACTCAAGGAGCTTCTGCGCTGGGCGGGGCCGGTACCGGATTATCCGCCGGCGGCGCGCTCTTTGCCGGCGCGGGGCCGGCGAGGACGCGCGGCGTTTCTGCGCGGCGTCGAGAAGATCAAGGCGCACATCCGCGCGGGCGACATCTTCCAGGCGGTGCTGTCCGACGACTTTCACGCGCGCGTGGCGGCGGGTCCCATCGCCGCCTATCGCGCCGTGCGCGCCGCCAACCCCGCGCCGTACCTGTTTCTGCTCATGGGCGGCGACGACGCGGTGATGGGCGCCTCGCCGGAGCGGCTGGTGCGCGTGGTGCGCGGACGCGCGCGCAACTGCCCCATCGCGGGCACGCGCCCGCGCGGCAAGACGGCGGCGCAGGACCGGGCGCTGGAGCGCGAACTGCGCGCCAGCGAAAAGGAACGCGCCGAGCATTTGATGCTGGTCGACCTCGCCCGCAACGACCTGGGCCGCGTGTGCGCGCCCGGTTCCGTGAAGGTGTCGCGCTTCATGTTCACGCGGCGCTTCTCCAACGTGATGCACCTGGTCAGCGAGGTGGAGGGACGCCTGGACGCGGGCCGGACGGCGTGGGACGCGCTGGCCGCGTCGTTCCCGGCGGGAACGGTGAGCGGCGCGCCGAAAGTGCGCGCCATGGAAATTCTGGCCGGACTGGAGCGGCGGCCGCGCGGCTTCTACGCCGGCTCCGTGATTCAGCATGATTTCGCGGGGAACCTGGACAGTTGTCTGGCCATCCGCTCGCTGTCCTTGTCGAAGGGCGGAAGAGCGCGGCTTCAAGCGGGGGCCGGCATCGTGGCCGACTCGGACCCGGCGGCCGAATACCGGGAAGTCCAGCACAAGCTCGCGGGCCTGCGGCGCGCGCTGGGGGCGCTGGCCGCGTGATCCTGCTGCTCGACAACTACGATTCGTTCACCTATAACCTCTACCAGGCCGTGCGCGCGCTGGGCTTCGACTGCCGCGTGGTGCGTAACGACGTCCTGAGCGTGCGCGGCCTGCTGGCGCTGAGACCGAGCGGGCTCATCCTGTCCCCGGGGCCGGGACGTCCGGAAGACGCGGGAGTCCTGGTCGAATTGATCGCGCAAGCGCCCGCGGAGTTGCCCACGCTGGGCGTCTGCCTCGGCCACCAGGCCGTCGCGGAGGCCTATGGTGGAAAGGTGATCGGCGCCAAACGCCTGATGCACGGCAAAACCTGCGCCATCCGCCACGACGGTCGCGGCGTCTACGCGGGCCTGCCGCCGCGCCTGACCGTCGCGCGCTATCACAGCCTGGTCGCCGCCGAGCCCCTGCCCAAGAGCTTGATCGCCACCGCGCGCGCCGAGGACGGCTCCCTGATGGGCCTGCGCCACGTCTCGCGCCCTCTTGAAGGAGTCCAGTTTCATCCGGAGTCCGTGGCCACGCCCCAGGGCCTGCGCCTGCTTCGCAACTTCCTGGCGCTGACGCGCCGCCGCCGGTGAGTCTTCTTGAAAGCGTTATCGCCCACGCGGCGCGCCGTGTGGAGCGCCTGAAGCGCGAGACGCCGGCGGAGGCTCTGCGCGCGCTTCCTCTTTATGGCCGCGCTCCGCGCGGCTTGACCGGCCTGCTGGGAGCACCCGCCCCGCGCCGCGTGGCCGAGGTACGCTTCGCCGACCCCGAAAGCGGTTTTCGCGTCCCGCGCGGCATGGCCGTCGCGGAGGAGGCGGCGTGCTGGGCGCGCGCGGCCGTCCAGGGCGGGGCGAACGCGGTCGCGGTGTGGACGGAACGCAATTTTCACGCCGGCGACTGGTCCCACGTCGACGCGGTCCGCGCGGTCGCGCCGGAAATCCCGCTGATCGCGCGCGACATCGTCGTCGACGCCTATCAACTGGAATTGGCGCGCGCCCACGGCGCGGACGCGGTGACTTTGTGGGGCGCGATATTGGGCGCGCGCACCGCCGAACTGGCGGACGCGGCGCGCGCGCGGGGCCTGGGCGTGGTGATCGTGGCGCGCAACGCCGCCCAGTTGGAGTTGGCCCGGGCGGCCGGGGCCGACGCGGTCCTGGCCTTGGCGCGCGATTTGGGTGCCGCGGCGCAGGACCCCGCCGGGGCGCGGCTGGTGGCCGACCGCGCGCGAGGGCTGGTCGTGTTCGTCGAGGCGGCCTCGTCGGAGGCGTTCGTCGCCGCCCGCGCCGGCGACGTGTGGGCCGCCGTCGATCTGGGCTGACGCGCGGCGTTGACAAAGGGCGGACCGCGCCTCATACTTTAAAGGCATGAATACTCCCGCGTCGGCGGGCCCGTCGATTTCGGTTCAGCCGCTCATCGACGCGGTCGCCAAGTCCTTCGTCGGCAAGCCGGAGGCCGTCAAGCTCACGGTCGTGGCGCTGATCGCGCGCGGCCACCTGCTCATCGAGGACGTGCCGGGCATCGGCAAGACCTTGCTCGGCGTGGCGCTGGCGCGCGCGTTCGGCGTGAGCTTCCGGCGCGTGCAGTTCACCAACGACCTTCTGCCCTCCGACATCCTAGGCCTGTCGATCTACGATCCGAAAAACGGCAGCTTCGACTTCAAGCCCGGCCCTATCTTCAGCCACGTGCTGCTGGCTGATGAGATCAACCGCTCCACGCCGAAGACGCAGTCCGCGCTGTTGGAAGCAATGAGCGAGGGCCAGGTCTCCATCGATGGCAAGACCCATGCCCTGCCCGACCCGTTTCTGGTCATCGCCACGCAGAATCCGGTGGAGTATCACGGCACCTTCCCACTGCCCGAGGCCCAACTCGACCGCTTCCTGGTGCGCGTGCGCATCGGCTATCCGACGCACGAGGACGAACTGCGCATCCTGCGCGAGCGCGACCGCCCGCCGTCGGCCGAGGACATGAAGCCCGTGCTGGCGCGCGAGGAGGTGCTCGCCTTGCAGGCGCGCGTCGACGCGGTGCGCGTCGACGAGGCCCTGCTCGACTACGCGGTGCGCATCGCCGAGGCCTCGCGCGCGCTCAAGGGCGTGCGTCTGGGGCTCTCGCCGCGCGGCGCGCTGGCGCTGGCGCGCGCGGCGCGCGCGCTGGCGGTCGTCGAGGGACGCGGCCATTGCGTGCCCGACGATCTGAAAGCGGTCGCCGTGCCCGTCATGGCTCATCGGCTTCTGCTCGACACCAGCCTCTACGGCGTGGCGCGCGTGACCGAGGCCGAGGCCGCCGTGCAGGATATCCTCAGGGGCGTGCGCGCGCCCTAGGCCATGCGCGTCACGCGCCTGGGCTTGTCCGCCGGCGCCGCGGCCGCGTTCGCGCTGTTCGCCGCCGGCTCCACGGGCAACAACCTTCTCTATCTGATCTTCGCGGCCGTGGCCGCGGCGCTGGCGCTGACGCTTCTTTCCGGCTGGTCGAATCTGGCGGGCCTGAGCGCGCGTGTGGATCTTCCGGACCAGGCGTTCCGCGGCGAGCCGTTCACGGCCCGGGTCGTCGTTTCCAACAACGGCCGCTGGGCCGCGCGCCTGATCAAGGTCGCCGGTTCGTTCGGCGCCGGCGCGTCGCGCGACGTGCCCGCCGGCGGAACGGCCGTGATGGACTTGCGCCTGATCCTGCCGGCGCGCGGGCGCAACCGCGTGGAGGGCCCGATTTTGGAAAGCCTTTATCCGTTCGGCCTGGCGGTTCTGCGCCGCCGCCTGCCCGCGTTCGAGGCGCTGGCCCTGCCTCCGGCCAGCCCGTTCCTGCCCCACGGCCGGCTGGAGAACGACGCGCGCGCGAGCGGAGCCGGCGCGCGCCGCCTTGCGCGCGAAGGCGAGTTCTTCGGACCGCGCGCCTACACGCCCGACGACGACGCGCGCCTGATCCACTGGAAGCTGTCGGCGAAGACCGGACGGCCGGTCGTCGCCGAGCACGCGGATGCGCCCGAGGGACGCGCCGTCGTGCGCTTGGAGGGCGTCGATGACGCGGCCGTCGAGCGTGCCGCCTCCGCGTGCCGTTGGTACATCGATGCGGGCGCGGAAACGGGCCTGGCCGGCCCGGGGGTGGAGGTCGCGCCGGCGCGCGGGCTGGACCAGCTCGACCGTCTCCTGCGCGCGCTCGCGCTGGTCGGCGAGGGCGCGTATCCGCGGACGGCTCCACGCGCGGCGAAATCAATCGAGTCCGAAACGGTCGACGCGCCGCTCGTGCGCCGGCTGCTCGGCTTCGGCGGCGTGCTGGTCTACCTGTCGTTGTTCCTGATCGACGAACTCGACGCGCGCGTCCTCCTGGCGGGAGCGCCGGTGGCCCTGCTCGGCCTCTACCTTCAGGAGCGCGGCGGCCCGTTTCTTCCCGGAGGTGTTTCGAACATTCTCTCGGCCGGGATGCTGGCCTTTCTGGCCCTGGTCGATTTCCGGCGTTCCGGCGCGGCTATCGCGAACACGCACCTGTTGGAGTACCTCCTGCTCAACCGCGCGCTGAGCCCGTGGAGCGCGCGCGACCTGCGCCAGGTGTTCCTGATCCTCTTTTTGTCGTTCTTCCTGGTTTCGGGACTGACGATCAGCCCGTTTTATTTTCCCATCTTCGTCGCGTGGGTCGCGTTCTCCGGGGCGTGGCTGATGCTGCAGGCCGGAGCGGACGCGGCGCGTCCGCGCGTGTGGCTGGCGGCGCTGGGCCGGGAGCTGGCGCTGGGCGCGGCGCTGGGCGCGGCCGTGTTCGTGGCGGTCCCGCGCGTCGAGGGCTTGAGGCGCTTCAACCCGTTCGCGGCCTCGGGCTTGGACAAGCTCCAGGTCCGCTCGCAGGCCGTGATGGGATTTACCGACAAGGTCTCCTTGGGCTTCTTCGGCACCTTGCGCCGCTCGCCGGCGCGGGTGATGCGCGTCAAGCCGGAGGCGGGGGGCTCTCGCGTCGTCCGCTTGCCCATCTACGTGCGCGGGGCCGCGCTCGATGATTTCGACGGGAAATCCTGGACCAAGTCCCCGCTCGATTTTCACTTCCATGAAAACGGGCGCGTGCGGGAGGCGCGCGGCGACAGGGCCTGGGTGACGGCGTCCGGCGCGGCGCTGACGTTCCCGCTGTTGCCGTCTCCTGACGAGCCGACGTTTGACGTCGAACTGTATCCGATCCGCGTCTCGGTGCTGTTCACTGTCGGGGCCCCGCGTCTGGTCGACGGCGTGGCGCGCGGCGTGTGGTTCGACCACACCGACAGCGTCTATGCCGCGCAGCCGTTCGCCGGCGGCGCGCGCTATAAGGTCGTCTCCGCGCCCGCGGGCCAGGAGCCGACGGACGCCGCCACGGACCTGCGCGCGCGCGCGTTGGCACGCGCGCTGGTCGTGCCTCCGGACCCCGGCGGCCGCGTCGCCGCGCTGGCCGCTCTATGGACGCGTGGGCTGTCGAACCCGGCGCAAAAAGCGGAGGCGATCTCCGCGCGCCTGAAAAGCGGCTATGTTTATTCCGACTACTCCGACGGACGCGACACGAGCCTGTCCGATTTTCTTTTC
Source organism: bacterium (assembly GCA_021782205.1). GTDB lineage: Bacteria > Elusimicrobiota > Elusimicrobia > UBA1565 > UBA9628 > GWA2-66-18. The sequence continues at coordinate 90,057 of JAJXVH010000001.1, forward strand.
AAGACGCGGCGGGGCAACTGCGAGTATTTTGCCACCGCCGAGGCGATCCTCCTGCGCCATGCGGGCGTGCCGGCGCGGCTGGTCACGGGCTTCCATGCCGACGAGTGGAACGAGTGGGGCCGCTTTTACGACGTGCGCCAAAGCGCCGCGCACGCGTGGGTCGAGGCCTACGTTCCAGGCCGCGGCTGGCTTTCGGTCGATCCGACGCCGGCGGAATCCGGCCTCTCCGCGGCGGTCGACGCGATCTCCCGGCGTCTGGGCCGCTGGCTTGACGCCGCGCAGGCCGACTGGTATCGCCGCGTGATCGGCTACGACCAATACTCCCAGCGCGACGTGTTTTTGCGCATGAATTTCACGCGCGCTTTCGGGGGCCTGCGCGAGGCGGCCGACCGTTTCCTCTCGCGCGCGCTGGCCTGGGCGTTGACGCTGGTCTTTCTGGGCTGGGGCGCGCGGGCGTTGTATGCGCTGCGCCGCCGCGGCGACGAATACGAGCGCGCCGAACGCGCGCTGACCCGCGCCGGCCTGCCGCGCCGTCCCGGCGACACCCCGCGCGAGTTCGCGCGCGCCGTCGCCGCCGCGCGTCCGGATCTGTCGGCCGTGGCGGAACTGGCCGAGGCGCATTATCGCCGCCGCTACGAAGCCGTGCCGCCCGGCGAGGCGGAGCGCCGCCGCGCCGCGGCGCTTCTTCGGGAGCTGAGGACGCGGCTATGAGGACGACCGCCGCATCCGCTAAAATGACCGCATGGCGAAACGCTGCTGGCTGGTGAAATCCGAACCGGAGACCTTCTCGATCGACGATTTGGCTAAAAAGAAAGTCGCGGGTTGGGACGGCGTGCGCAATTACCAGGCCCGCAACTTCATGAAGGACATGCGCGTCGGCGACAAGGTACTGTTCTATCATTCCAACGCCGCGCCTCCCGGTGTGGCGGGTTTGGCGGAGGTCGCGCGCACCGCCTACCCCGATCCGACTCAGTTCGATCCCAAAAGCGATCACCACGATCCGAAAGCGGCGCCGAACGCGCCGATCTGGTTCCAGGTGGACGTGCGCTTCGCGCGGAAGTTCCCGCGCTTCCTATCCCTTGATGAACTGCGCGGCATCCCGGAATTGGCGGACATGCTTCTGTTTCGGCGCTCGCGCCTCTCGGTCCAGCCCGTGACGGACGCGCAGTTCAAGGCGATCGTCGCGCACGCCGAAGACGTCTGATCAATCCAAACGTCGGATCGGCTCGCGCAGGCCCGTAAGCACCGCCAACTGGACCAGCGGCACCGCGACGATCAACACCGTGAAGTGCGTGAGGCTGTGGGCGTGGATCAAAAACGGAAACGCGAGCGCCGCGCCCGCGATGCGGCCGCACTGCATCAAGGTCAGTCCCGTCGAGTAATAGAAGCCCGCGTTGCGGCCCGGCGGGGTCAGGCGCATCAGCGTGTATTGGGAGACGGCGCCCAGCATCAGCTCGCCGGCCGTGATGCACAGCATGCCGGTAAACACCCAGGCCTGCGTCGCCATGCCCCAGCCCGCGATCAGTATGCCGAAGGCGGTCAAGACCGCTCCGCCCGCGATCGCCCGCCAGGAGTCGCGGAACAAGCGCGTGGCCTGCACCGAGAACGCGGTGCACAGCACGGTGTTGAGGATCATCATGGTCGAGAAGCGGCGCAGACCCTCGCCCGGGTGCAGTATCTCCAGACGGCCGGCCCCGCCCTCCAGAAAAAGCTCGTACATCAGCGACCAGCCCAGCAGCACGACGGCGCAGCCCAGGAAGGCGGCCAAAGACCCGCGCCCGTCCTTCGGCGCGGCGTCCTGCTTTCCCGCATCCCGCGCTCTTGGGTGCGCGCGCGGCAGTATCCGCCGACCCACGAAAAACGCGAGCAGGGATGTGCCGGAGTCGAAAAGCATCAGCGGCGTCACGCCGAACGCCGCACCGGCCGCGGCGATGGAGAAGCTGAAGATCTGCGCGAAATTGTTGGCCATGCGCAGCCAGCCCAGCGACTCCTTGTGATGCGGGGCCTCCACCAAATCCACGAGCAGGAGGCGCTGGACCACGTTCATCAGCGATTCGGCGAACTGGCCCAGGATCCCGCAGGCGAGAATCAGCGCGATGGCGCCCTGGAACGGCATGAGGCCGAGCCCCGTCGCGGACATCAAAAGGGCCGCCAGCGCGAGCGTGCGCGTGTCGAAGCGGTCGGACAGCGCGCCGCCCGCGAGCGTCGCGGCCACGCTGGTGGCCTTCATGACGGCGAGTACCAGGGAGCCTTGCTGCGTGGACGCGCCGCGGCGCACCAGCAGGATCGAGACCAGGCTGAGGCCGATGGAGCCGACCTTGTTCGTGAACGTGGTCAGCAGGACGGCGCGGCTTTGGCGGAACGCGGCGGAGTCGAGAAATGAAATCTTCACGCGATGGGTGCGGCCGTCAGGCCGCGTCGGGGATTTCGGACAGCGCCAGCCAGAATTGAGCGGCGCTCTCGATGCGCTTGTCGGGGTCGGGCTCCAACGCGCGGTCGATCAACGCGTCGAGCGCGGGCGGCAGGGAGGGGACGCGGCTGGAGGCGCGGCGGTAGCCGCGCGCCAGCTTGACGGCGGCGGAGCCCTCGAACGGGCGCGCGCCGGTGGTCGCCTCATAGAGCACCGCGCCCAGCGAGAAGATGTCGCTTTCGCGGCGCACCACGCCGTACTCCTGCTCCGGCGCCATGTAGTGCGGCGTGCCGACCACGCTCTGCGTGACCGCCTTCTTGGTCGCGCCGGCCGCGTGGCGCGAGATGCCGAAGTCCAGGACCTTGACGCCGCCGTCGACCAGCAGCATCACGTTCGAGGGCTTCAGGTCGCGGTGGACGACGCCGCGGGAGTGCGCGTATTCGAGCGCGGCGCACACGGGTTTGAGTACGCGCTTGATCTCCGCGACGCTCAGGCGGCCGCGTTCGGCGAGAGCTTCGTCGAGCGGGCGGCCTTCCAGCAGCTCGAAGACGAGGGAGACGCCGCGTTCGTCTTCGATGATCGCATAGATCTCCACGATCGCCGGATGGCGTAGCTCCGCGACCGTGCGCGCCTCCTCCAGAAAGCCGGCCTTCGCCGATTCATCGAGCTTGAACTCGTCGCGCAGAGTCTTGATCGCCACCGCGCGCTTTAAATTGCGGTCGAAGCCTCGGTAGACCACGCCCATGCCGCCCTGGCCGATGGGCCGGCCGAGCTCGTAGCTGGATTCCAGACCGGCCGGGCCGCGGGTTTTGGCGCGTTCCTCGCGCGCCGCGGAGCCGACGTGCAAAAGCCCCAGAGCGATCAGCAGGCCGCCGGCCAGCGAGGACAGCAGGACCGCGCCGAACTCCCGTCCGCGCGAAGGCGCGGCTGGCGGCGGGGCGGCACCGTCGGGCGCGTCGCCGGTCGCCAGGCCGTGGCGCCGCGCGGCCGCGGCATAGTCGTCGGTGAAGCGCGGGTCCAGGCGCGCCGCGGCGCGGTAGTCCTCCAGCATGGCCGCGAAATCGCGGCGTTGCTCGTCGGCGTAAGCGCGGTTGGCCAAGGCGTAGCCGTCGGCCGGGTCGGCCTCCAGCGCGCGGTGCGCGTCGGCGACCGCGTCGTCGAGGCGGCCCAGCCGGTCGAACGCCCAGGAGCGCGCGTCGAGCAGAGGCGCGTCGTCGGGACGCACCAGAAGCCCTTTCGTCGCGTCCTGGACGGCCGCGGCGTAGTCGCCGAGAAGGTTGTGCGCGGCCGAACGGTAATAGAGCGCCAAGGCATCGCCCGCATCCTGGGCGAGGGCCTTGTCGGTCTCGGACAGCGCGCCGCGGTAATCTCGGATCGACAGCTTCTCGCCGGCCGCCTCGTCGAGACGCGCGATGTCGGGCGCGCGCACGGTCTCGTCGGGCGTCTTGCGGCGGCGTTCCACCTGGCTCAACTGCTGCAACACGCCGTGGTATTCGCGTTCGACCGCGTCCGGGGGCGGCGCGGCGCCGAAATCCGGCGCGCGGAGACCCGCGCGCGCCTGCGCGAGCTTCAGGAGATCGAAAGCCGTCGCGTCGAGCGGATCGAGCGCGAGAGCATGGCGCGCGTCGTCTTGGGCGCCCTTGAAGCGGCCCAGGCCGTACTCCGCGGCGGCGCGCGCGGCGAAAGCGGAAGCCATTTGAGGGTCGAGACGCGCCGCCCGATCGGCGTCGGCGTAGGCTTGGGCGTATTGCTGAAGGCCGACGTCCGCGCGGGCCCGCACCACCAAGGAAACGAGGTCGTCGGGATCTTGCTCCAGGGCGCGGCCGGCGAAGGCGCGCGACTGCTCCCAGCGTTCGGCGCGGCCGTTCAGGATCGCGGCCTCGCGCGCGGACGCCAGCGCCAGCGCCGCGGGTGCGCCGGCGTCGAGGCCGCGCACCGCGGCGTTGAAGCCGCCCAGATGCGCGTCGATCCAGCCCTGCCGCTGGTCGGGGGCCACGCGCGAGGCGCCCTCCTCCAAATCCGACAACGCGCCCAGCACGACGTCGCGCGCGGGGCCCGCGGGTTGTGCGGACAGGTCGGCGCGGCCGGATTTCAAGAGTTCGACGGAGGATTTTCCGTGCTCCAGTGGAGGCCGCGGGGAATCAAGCAAGGCTCCGGCCGCGACGACTCCCGCGGCAGGGGCGGCGGACGCGGCGCGCGTGACGGGCGCGAATTGAGCCGGGGCGTCGTTGATTGTCTCGTCCTGAGCCAATACGGTGGACGCGATCGCCAACAGAAGAAGAAAGGCGGAAGATCTCATGGGGGATTACAAGAGCGCGGCGAAGCCAGTGTAAAGGCGGGGGTCCGTGCCGTCAAGGGCCCACGAGCTTTTGAAAATCGTCGCGCACGCGCAGTGCCTCGAAATCATTGTCGTCGCGCGCTTTTGCGCGCAGGCCGGGGTCCAGGCGCAGGGCGGCGCTCAACTCTGCGATCGCCGGGACGATCTGCCCGGTCAACGTCAGAAGGGCGGCGTTTTCGTAACGCGTGGACGCCAATTCCGGAGCCAGCGCGGCGCCCGTCGCCGCCTCGGCCGCGGCGGAGTTGATGTCTCCAGCTTGAAATAGAAGACGCGCGTTCTCCGCGTGCGCGAGCGCGCGGTCCAACCGCGCGCGCGGCCCGTAAACGCGCACGAGCTTGAACCTCCGCGTCGGACCGCCGGAGCGCGGCGCGTAGACGAGCAGGGCGCAGGTCGACAGCGCATTGAAATCCGCGCCGGCCAGACGCCACGAACGGCCGGGCCAGCCGCTCTTGGCGCGCGCGTCAAGAGCCGCGGTCGACAGCAGCACCTCGGCCAGGCCGGGCCCGGCGCCCACCTCGGTCCGCACGGTTTCCGGGTAGCTCGCGCGGCTGTAGCCCGCGTCGCTCAGGTCCTTCTCGGCCTTCGCGGCCAGACGTTCATCCCAGCTAAAAGCGCCGTCCAGCTCCAAGGTCCAGCTCTGCTTGGCGTCTTCCGTGCCGGGAGGAATCGTCAGCGTGCCGACGTGCGCCTCGATGGGGTCGTCGCGCAGCCCGGAGCCGCGCTTGGGATAGATCTTGAGTTCGAGCGCCACCGAGCACGCGTCGTTCCAGCCCAGAACCGTCCACTCCGTGCGCGCGACCGCGGAGTCCTCGACGGCGGACGCGGGCGGAGCGCCGAGCAGAGCGGAAGCGAGCAGTAACGCGAGCACGTTGCGATTATAGAATTCCGGCGCCGCGAAAACTTGACAGAAAAAAAAGTGCGTGATAGGATGTCTTCGACAGCCTAAGCCGCCCGCCCTTCCTGGCGCGCGGCGCGGGGGACCCGACTCCCTGGAGACAGGGACGGGGCGAACGAGGGCGGGCAACCGTCCGAGAGGCCACTTCCAAGGCCCAGCCCGTCAGCTAACCTCGTCGGCATTTGGGAGGGTGATGTTCGGCCCGCGCACCCGCGCGGCGCAGGAAATCTCCCACTTCGTGCCCCTGGGGGGTGCTGTATGCTTGCGTCTCGCGCGGCCGTCCTACTGAGCCTATTATTTGCCGCGGCCGTTTGCGCGCGCGCGCAATCTTCCCCGGAATCCTCCGACGCGGCCCTGCGCCGGCAGGTGCAGGACCTGCAGAAACGGCTGGACCAGCTGGAAAAGGAGGTGGCGGCCGGCGCCGCCGGCGCGCCGCAGGCGGCCGTCTCCACGGCGGCCGCCGCGCCCGAGCCGCTAGAGTTCGCGGATTTCACCTGGCTCAACGGCAACAGCCGCGAGGGCGACACGCCTCTCGACACGAAGTATTTCACGCCGGAAGTGCTGGTCGACGTCAATTACATACAGGATTTCAATCATCCGAAGGATCATTCGATCGACGGGTCCTGCGAGACCGGGCGAAGCAACGAGTTCCAGGTCCAGCAGTTCGGCCTGGGCGGCGACTTCCACTACGACAACGTCCGGGCGCGGTTCATGACGCAGTTCGGCCTGTATTCGACGATGACGCCCAACGACGACCCGAGCGTGGCGCGCGGTCAGGGCAGTCTGGCCAACGCCTACCGCTACCTGTCCGAGGCCAACGGCGGCTACCACTTCGACGTGGGCAACGGCGTCAACGTGGACGCGGGCATCTTCCTCTCCTACATCGGCCTGTTCAGCTACTACAACTCGGAGAACTGGGCGTATCAACCCTCCTACGTCTCGGCCAACACGCCGTGGTTCTTCAACGGCGTGCGCGTACAGACCTTCCCGACCCAGCATTGGAAGTCGGAGTTCTGGATCATCAACGGCTGGCAGTCCTACGGCATGTTCAACGAGATGCCCGGCTTGGGCACCCAGCAGTTGTGGCGGCCGAACGGCCGCGTCGAACTGCTGACAAACGACTATTGGGGCTACGACACCTTGGGCGTGCCCAGCCGCCAGCGCTTTCACAGCGACAACAGCCTGGAGGTGAAGTATTACGACCACCCCGAGCGCATCCTCGACAAGCAGGCGTTTTCGCTGACGCTCGACGCTGGCTGCGAGAGCGGCGGCGGAGTCAGCTGCAACGGCACCTCCTCGACGCCGGCCCAGCAGTTCCTCGGCTTCATGCTCTACAACCGCACCTGGTTCGACCACGACCTGTTCGGCCTCACCTTGGGCGGCGGCGGCATCACCAATCCCGGCCGCTACCTGGTGCTGGAGCCGCAGATCAACGGCGCTTCGGCCGCGTCCGGCTCGCCCTACTTCACGGAGAATCCCGGCCAGCAGTTCCGCGCCTGGGACGCGTCGGCCACCTTCGACTACATGCCCAACCGCTTCCTGACCTGGCGCGTGGAGTTCGACCACCGCGAGTCGAACGTGCCCTACTTCTCCGGCCCCGGCGGCATCACGCCGCCCGGCGGCGACACCGGCGCTCCCGGATCTTCCGTGACCGGCTGGGCCCCGGACCTGAGCAAGCAGGAAAACCGGATCAACGTGGCGATGCTCATTCATCTCTGAGCGCGGCCAAGCCGTTGCCCTCTTGATGCGGCGTTTCGGTTCATGCGATAACGAGTCATGAGCATTCATCCGAACGCCGGGCAGCGGCCCGCGGCTTCCCAACTGGTCGACGTTCAGAAACTGATCGCGGCCTATTTCGACCGCGTACCGGATCCGTCCGTCGCCGCCGAGCGCGTCTCCTTCGGCACCTCGGGTCATCGCGGCAGCGCGCTGCGCGGGTCCTTCAACGAGGCGCACATCGTCGCGATCACCGAGGCGATCTGCCGCTACCGCAAGAAGGAAGGCACGGACGGCCCGCTGTTCCTGGCGCGCGACACTCACGCTCTTTCCGCCCCCGCGCAGACCACCGCGTTGGAAGTCCTCGCCGCGCGCGGCGTCGAGGTCCGGATCGACGCGGCCGACGGCTATACTCCCACGCCGGCGCTGTCCCACGCGATCCTGACGCATAACAAGGGCCGCAAGTCGGGTTTGGCCGACGGCATCGTGATCACACCCTCGCACAACCCGCCGGAGGACGGAGGATTCAAATACAACCCGACCGATGGCGGACCGGCGGACACCGGAGCGACGAAGTGGATCGAGGCGGAAGCCAACCGCCTATTGGAAGCAAATCTTGCGGGTGTGACACGGCTGACGCCGGAGAAGGCGCTCAAGTCCGCGACGACGCGGCGGCATGACTATCTGACGGCCTACGTCGACGATCTGGGTTCGGTGATCGACTTCGCGCCGCTGGCCGGCGCGGGCTTGAAGCTGGCGGTCGATCCGCTGGGCGGCGCGGGCGTGGCCTACTGGCCGCGCATCGCCGAGCGCTGGAGGCTGCCGCTGGAGGTGCTCAGCACGGCGGTGGACCCGACCTTCCGGTTCATGTCGCTGGACTGGGACGGCAAGATCCGCATGGACTGCTCGTCGCGTCACGCGATGGCGGGCCTGGTCGCCTTGGCCGACCGCTACGACGTGGTCCTGGCCTGCGACACCGACCACGACCGCCACGGCATCGTCGCGCACGGCGCGGGCCTGCTCAACCCAAACCATTATCTGTCCGTCGCCATCGACTATCTGTTCCGCCGGCGCGACGGCTGGAGCGCGCGCGCTGGCGTGGGCAAGACCATGGTGTCCAGCGCGATGATCGACCGCGTGGCCGCGGGTCTGGATCGCGCGCTTTACCAGGTTCCCGTGGGTTTCAAGTGGTTCGTGCCGGGGCTCATCGACGGCTCGCTGGGCTTCGGCGGCGAGGAAAGCGCCGGCGCGTCCTTCCTGCGCCGCGACGGCTCCGCGTGGACCACGGACAAGGACGGAATCGTCCTGTGCCTTCTGGCCGCGGAGATGACGGCGCGCGAGGGAAAAAATCCCGGGGAACTTTACCGCGGACTGACCGCCCGCTTCGGCGAGCCCGTCTACGAGCGCGTGGACGCTCCAGCCACGCCCGCGCTCAAGTCGGCGCTGCTCAAGCTCTCGGCCGAGGCGCTGGGGGCCACGGAGCTGGCCGGCGAAAAAATCTCCGCGGCCCTGACGAAGGCGCCCGGCAACGGCGCGGCGCTGGGGGGTCTCAAGGTGGAGACGGCCGGCGGCTGGTTTGCCGCGCGCCCATCCGGCACCGAGGACGTCTATAAAATCTACGCGGAGAGCTTCCGCGGCGTCGAGCATCTGCGCCGCATTCAAGACGAGGCGAGAGCCCTGATCGCGGGGTTGCGGACGGTCTGAGGCGCTGTTACACTGACTCGCAATGAGCGTGTTCGTGGAGGCGGCGCGCGGACTGCGCCTGCGCGCCGCCGTTTCCCGCCCGGCGGTGCTGACGCTGGAGTTGTCGGCGGTATTCTCGGCGTGGAGCGCGTACTCCGCGCCGGAGGGCCGCGCGGGCGCCGCGATCCTGGGCGGGGCGGCGTTGGGCGCGGCATATCTCATCGGCCTGTGCGGGGTGCTGGCGGAAGCGGGCGCGCGCAAGCAGACGCACGCTTGGCGCGAGGCGGGCCGCGGGCTGCGCACGCGGCGAGCGTTCGCCGATGGAACAGAGGAACCGGCCGACGCGGAACTGCTGGTCGCCGCGGACACCGTCGTCGTGGGCACCGGTGAAATCATTCCGGCCGACGGGGTCGTCATTGAAGGCGCGGCGACCGTCGACGAGTCGGCGCTGACCGGGGAGTCCGCGCCCGTCCTGCGGGAGGCCGCCGCGCCGCGCGACCACGTGGTCGGCGGCGCGCGCGTGCTCTCCGATCAACTCAAAATTCGCATTGACGGCCCTCCCGGAACGGGCTTATTGGCACGGCTGGCCGGCTTATTGGACGCGTCTTTGGGCCGCGCCGCCGGCCGCGAGTCGGCGCTGGCGGCGGCGGCGCTCCTGCCGGCGGCGTTCATCTTCGCTGTTCACCCGGAAGCGCTCGCGGCGGCGTGTACGGCCGTACGACCGGACGCGGCGTTCGCGGCGCTGGCCGTGTTTCTCCTCGCGTCGACCCCGACGGCGCTTGCGGCTCTGGCCTTCGCGGCCCGCTCATCGTCGGCGCGACGCTTGCTGGCGCGCGGCCTGCTGGCGCGCGACCCGCGCGCGGCCGAAGACGCGGCGCGCGTCGACCCGGTGATCATCGAGAAGGACGCGGCGGCGTTCGGCCGCCGCCGCGCCGCGCAGTTCGTCCCGGCGCCTGGAATCTCGGAGAACATTCTGGCCGACGCGGCCCAACTCGCGGCGCTGGTCGACGAGACACCCGCAGGCCGCAGTCTGGTCGCGCTGGCGCAGGCCCAAGGCCTGCGCGGGCGGCGGCTGGCGGATATTGTGGACCGCCGCTTCGTGCCGCTGGCGGCGCACACGCGCGTCAGCGGCCTGGACGCGGGCGATTTGATCTATCGCCGCGGCCCCACGGCGGCGATCGAACGCATGGTCGGCCGATTCCCTCCGGAGCTGGAAGTCGCGGTCGCGCTCATCCAGCGCGACGGCGACGAGGCGGTTGCGATCGCGCTTGGGGGAAAGGTGTTGGGAGTCGCGCGCATGCGCGAACCTGCCGACGGACTGACGGCGCGCGTGCGCCGCTTGCGTGCGGCCGGGCGTCGGATCGTGCTGGCCGCGATGGCGCCGTCTGCGGACGTGAGCGAGTGGGCCGGTGCGCTGGGGGTGGAATTGGCCGAGGCGGGAGCGCTCGCCAAATCAGGCGCGACGTTCGCGCGCGGTCTGCGGACTTCCCCTGGGGCCGAGGCGTCGATATTGAATTTACGCGACGATCCTTCGCTCTCCGTCGTCGCGGTCGACGAAGTTCTCGCGGCGCGCCGCGCTCGCGCCGTCGCCGACGCTGCTTCCTGGTTCAGCGATGCCGCGAAAGCCGCCTTCGCCGCTTTGGCATTCTGCTCGGCGGCGCGCGCCGGAACCTTGGGTGACGTCGCGCCGCAGGCCTACGTGCTGGCGGCCTGGAGCCTCGCCGCGCCGCTGACACTTTGTTTTGCGGCGTTGGCCGGCGTTCTTTGAAGAAATGTTCGCTCGCGGGGCATGACGACGCAAACGCCGTGGACGATGACGTCGAATCTTATTCGGACGCCTTGGGTGCCGGCGAATGATCTGTTACTCCGGCCGGCGGCAGGGAAATAAATTCCGGTTCTCTTCTGCCCGGTGCAGGACGTACCGGATTGGCCAGAACGATCAAGTCGCCTTCTCTAAAAAGAAGCCTGAAGTTTTTCCGCCGAAGAAGGTGCAAGAGAATCTCGCTGTATGGGTAGGACAGTCTCGCCCAATAGGTTGACATGACGACATAATCAGGAAGAAAGAGATTCCTTTCGAACGCGCAGTCGCGCGATCCGGGAAGGACCTTGATATAGTGGCGCATCGCTAAATGCGGCAAAAGATAGGGGTCGCACCAAACCGAGGCATTCGTCGGAATCAGCGCAAGGGCTTTTGGTACGGACTCTTCCCAGGCCTTCGGGATCACTCTGACGTCTGATGAATAAAAGCTTGGGGCGGCAAAAAACCCCCATCCGGCAACGGCGAAGAGAACGGCGGCGGTCCGTCGCCAACGATTCGTGTCGCTGTGTTCTCGTATTTGAATCAACCCGTGCAGAGTCGCCCAAAGTAGCGGTCCCAGCACGAACGACGAATAGTACGATCGCAGGCCTTGGTACGCGGTCGACGGTCTTGCGAGTTGATTCGGTATCCAGGCGATGATGGCTGGCAAAAACGCGGCGCCGCTAAGAACCGGTATAAACGCCACGTGCGACAATATCCGCAACACCGGCAATAGCTTCGTCGAAGGAACTGCGAGGGCGATGACAAAGTCCCAGGGCCGCGTCACGGCGTGCATCAAAAGTCCGCGTGGAGATCCGCCGAGAGCTTTGAAGTAATCCCAAAGTGACGCGTTGCCGACCCAAGGACAGTTCAAATGTCTTTGGGCACGCGAGATCACCGTCATTTCCAGAAACCAAATCAAAGGCGACGCCGCGATCAGGGCCGCGCCGGCGCGTTTTTTCGGCCTTGCGCGCTGAAAATATAAATAGAGACCGACACCGAAAGAGATGAAGGGAACCTGCTCGCGCGCCGAGAACATGAGTATGCCGAACAGCGCGCCTAGCGCCGGGCGCTCTGTTTCAAAAAAATATGCTGCGGCGATAAAAAACGGCACGGCAAATACGCTGTCTTCCACGTAGGTGCCGGTGAGTTCTTGGAAACTTGGATGGGCGAGGCAGAGCAGTAGCATGATTCCAGCTAAAAGATCCGAGCGGGAGAGGCGTTTGGCCAAACCAAAGAGAAAAAGCGGGACTGTTCCAAGAAGAAAGCCTTGCGCGAAGGCCAGAGCCCCGGCGCTGTTCCAAATCCAAAGCAAGGGTGAAAAAAGGCAGACGGCGAATGCGAAGTGACTTGCAAAATAAGATTGGTCGCCGTAGACGGCCGTTCTGAGCCCATAGCCATGGGCGACGTTCCAGGCGAGATTGGCGCTGACGCCCGACATCGACGTCAAATAATAAATGCGAAAGCGCGCAAGATTCCCGAAGGCCAAAACAAACGGAAGGTACATTCCAGCGGCCAGAATTCCGCGTGGATGACGTTTCCCGCAGCGCTCCAGGAACTGGTTCGCGCGTGGGATCGCATCCTCGCACAGAACAAAAAAAAGTCCGAGACCAAGGCACGCCCCTCCGCAAAGGAGCCAAGTCGCGTTTAACAGGTCAAAAACGAGATAAGGCCACCGCGGGAGCGTCATCAGGCCAGAATATAATTAAAAAAGTCTTGCCCGTCGGATTGAACTCAAGAGGCCGATTCAGCGCGCGATGATCGCGGGAAAACCGAGCAACCGGCCGTCGCGGCGGCTGAGCGTGTAGCCGAGATCCAAGAGCACCGGATCACCGTTCGGAACCGTGCCGTGGACGGAGAGTTCGATGCCGTCGACCTCAACGAGGGCGCCGCAGGACGCGAAGCCGCCCGGCGCGCAGGCGCGCACGCCGAAGCGGGCGGCTTGCGCCCGAACCTGATAGGCGCCGTTCTGCGGGTAGAGGTGGTTGAGGCAGGTCTGGAGGAAGATCGCCGCTTGTTTGGAGTTGGCCGGAACGACGGCGCTTTCGCCCAGAGCGGGGCAACCCGCAAAGACGTCGCGCGCGGAAATCTCGGAATCTTCCGCAACCCGTGAGGATTCGAGGCGCGCCGCGCTCAACGTCGCGCTCAGAGGGGCGGCGTCGACGCCGGATTGGGCGGCGAGCTGTTGAAGAGCGGTTTGCGCATGGACGACGGAGGCCAGGAGGACGGCCGCGCTCGCGGCCGAGAGGAAATTTTTCTTGTTCATGGGGAGAGTGTGCCCGAAAGGCCCGTGCGGTCCATAGGACTCCTGTCAACGCGAGGAATTGACGAAGATCAGCCGAGGCGGCGGCGCGCGCGATCGTCGAGAAATGTCCAGGCGACAATGCGGCCGCGCTTGCGGCCCGCCGCCAGCGGCAGGACGCGGCGCGCGGCGGCGCCCGCCCGCTTGAGCGCGCGCTCAACGCCGGGCAGGGTCGATTCCTTGGAGATCAAGATCGTGAACCAGCCGATGCGCTCCCGAAATTCGACGCTCTCGTCGATCAGGCGGCGCGCGAATAGCCCCTCGCCGCCTTCGCACCACAGTTCCGCGTCATGGCCGCCGAAATTCGACGGCGTCGTGCGTCCCGGAATATCGCGGCCCAGTCCGCGCCATTTGCGCCGAGCGGCTTCGTCCGCTTCCGCGGCCGACGCGTGGAACGGCGGATTGCAGACGCAGGCGGCGAAGGTCTCGCCCGGACGCACGACGCCGCGAAAAATATTCGTCGGGGAAGGCTGAAGCCGCAGTTCCACGCCGACGAGCTGATGATTCGACGCGACGATGCGCCCCGCGCAGGCCAGGCCGGAGGCGTCCACGTCGCTGCCGACGAAGCTCCAGCCGTACTCGCCTCGGCCGATGATCGGGTAAATGCAGTTCGCGCCCACGCCGATATCAAGCACGCGCACGCCAGCGCCGCGCGGCGGCGCGGCCGCGTCTTCCGTCAGCAGATCGGCGACGCGGTGGATGTAGTCGGCGCGGCCGGGTACGGGCGGGCAAAGAAACTCGGGCGCGATGTCCCAATGCTCCAGGCCGTAAGCCTGCTTGAGCAGGGCGAAGTTGAGCGCTCGGACCGCCGCGGGGTCGGCGAAGTCGATGGACGGAGCGCCGGCCGCGTTGGGCGCGACGAAGCCCGCCAGCGCGGGAGAGGCTCGACACAGCGCGGCGAAGTCGTAGCCCGCGCGATGGCGATTGCGCGGGTGGAGCCCGGGTTTGCTCATCGGCGCCGCGGTCAGCCGCCGACGCGCTTGATCTTGTAGCCGTCGGACAGCAGAAGCTTTTCGAGCTTGTCGCGGTGGTCGCCCTGGAACTCGAACGTTCCGTCTTTCAGCGCGCCGCCGCAGCCGAGCTGTTTTTTTAAACGGGCGAGCATCTGATCCTTCAATGTGGGGTGCATCACGAGGCGCTCCAGGCAGGTCACGCCGGAACCCTTGGCCCCGCGCCGAAAACTCAGGCGCAGCGGCTCCGGCTGGCGCGGAGTCCCGGGCTTTCCCCAATCCGGGTCCGTCGAATAGACGAGGCGCTCGTTCACCGGTTCATTTTATATTACCGCGCGCCGGGCTTGACGTTTCGGCGGCGAGGGCGTTAAGCTTCCTGCATGTCCGCCATCGACCGCGCCGCCGGCGCGATGAACTGGATGTTTCCGACGCTGCCGTGGACCATACGGCTTTCGTACGCGGGGCAAAGTCGTGTGATCGGCCAAGGCTCTGAAAAAGTGGAGATAGCGTGCCGCACGGAGGCCGCGGTACGCTCGTTGATCGCTTGCGACCTGTCGCGCTTTCTCGACCATTACGTCGCGGGAGAGGCGGACCTCAACGGCGACATCTATTCCTTCGTGGGCGCGCGCAATCACGTGCGCCGCGACGAGTTGTGGCGGATCAAGTGGCGCTATCAACTGCGCTACCTGTCAACGGCGCTGTTTCCGTCCTCGGTACGGCGCAAACTGCGGGCGGTCAGCTCCCACTATGATCTGCCCAACGAATTCATCCTGTCCTACCTGGACACGCGCACGCGGGCGTACTCGTGCGCGATGTGGAAATCGCCGGAGACTTTGAGTGACTTGAGCGATCAGGCCCTGGAAGACGCCCAGCACGACAAGTTCGTGATGGCTCTAGATGAACTGCAGATACAGCCCGACGACAAATTCCTGGACATCGGTTGCGGCTACGGCTACGCGGTCCATCTGGCGGAGTCGAAATACGGCTGCCGCGACGCGCGGGGGATCACGTTGTCGCAGAACCAGATCGACGAAGGCTACTCGAAAAATCTGCAGCTGAAGCACTACATGGAAGTGCCCGCGGACGGGACCTTCGACAAGATCTACACCTGCGGTATGATCAGCCATCTGGACCGAGCGGAGATCGAGCAGTATTATCGCCACGTCTACGGCCTGCTCAAGTCCGGCGGCAAGGTCTGGTTTCACGCCATCATCCCGCCCGCCAACGACGCGGGGCTGACCAACTACACCACGATCTCCGGCACGTTCAGCCAGAAGTATGTCTTTCCGGATCACTTCCAGTTCCCTCTGCATGTACACCTGAAGATGATTGAGCGCCTGGGCTTCCGCGTCAAAAAGGTGCATTTCCGTTACGGCCACTACGCGAAGACCTTGCGCCACTGGTATAAGCGCTTCGTCGAAAATCTCCCGCGTACGCGCCCCATGATCACGCCCACCATCGAGCGGGCCTGGCATTTGTATCTGACCTATGCGTCCGTGGTGGACGGGCCCAACTCCGTGCTCAAGCAGATCGTCTGCGAGAAGCCGTAGTGCATCCCATCCTGTTTCGCTGGCCCGACGGCAGCGGATTTGCGACCTACTCGCTTCTGGTGACGCTGGGCTACGTGGTGGGCGTGCTGTGGCTGAGACGTCAGCTCGACTATCACAAAGCGGAGCCCGCGGAGTTTTGGGGCCTGATCGCGGCGGCGCTGGGCGGCGGCCTGTTGGGAGGCAAGATCGGATTTTTCATCGTGGAGTGGAGCGACTTCCGCGCCGATCCGTGGGCCATGATTCGCGACTGGAACACGGGCTGGGTTTATTGGGGCGGCCTGCTCCTGGGAATACTCGCCGGCCTGGCCTACCAGTGGTGGCACAATCGCGTCTGGCGGCCGCGCGCGTATCTGCCCGTCGCGGATTACTGCGTGGCGGCGCTGGCCATCGGCCACGTGCTGGGCCGTCTGGGCTGCCTGATGGAAGGCTGCTGCTACGGTCGTCCCACGTCCGTGCCCTGGGGTCTTTCGTTTGTCAGCCCCGCGTGTAGCGTCGTGCCGGAACTGCGCGGTATTCCTTTGCATCCCACCCAAATCTACGAAGGCCTGGGCGAGGCCTTCGCGGCTTGGTTCATGATCGCCCGTCTTCTGCCGGCCATCCGCGCCGGGAGATACCGCTACGGCACGGCCTTCTTCGGTTACATCCTCTACTATTCGGCCCTGCGCTTCACCGTGGAATGTTTCCGCGGCGACGACCGCGGCGTCTTTCTGTCTCCGCTCTTGTCGCCGTCCCAATGGACGTCGCTGTTCGCCTTCGCCGTCATCGCGGTCGTGCTGTGGAAGCGCGGGCTGATCGAGCGTCAGCCCGCGCGCCGCTCCCTGTTCACCGACGGCAAGAGCTAAGGCTTCGGCTTCAGCCCGATGCTTTCCAGGAACGCATCCTCGTTGGGCGCGCGGCCAAGGAACGCTTTGAGGGAATCCATCTCGTCTCGCGAGGAGCCCTTCTCCAGAATCTCGGTGCGGTAGCGGCGGCCGATTTCGGGGTTGAGCAGACCCTTGGCCTTGAACACGCTGTACATATCCTGCGCGTAGACCTTCGACCAGAGGTAGCCGTAGTAGCCGGCGTCGTAGCCGCCCATCAGATGGCCGAAACTGGCCTCGGGGTGGGTGCCGGGAGTCATGGGGATCAGGCTCACCGCGGCCATCACGCGCGCGTACTCCTTGGTGGTGTCCGACGGCGGATGGGCGGAGTGGTAGTCCATGTCCACGATGCCGAACAACAGCTGGCGCAGGTTGACGAGGCTCACATCGGCGTTCTTGGCCGCCAGCATCTTGTCGAGCAGGTCCTTGGGCAGTTTCTTGGAATGATCCTTGTAATAGCCCGACAGCGACTGCAGGACCACCGGGTCCCAGACCCAGTTCTCCAGCATCTGCGAGGGCGCCTCGACGAAGTCGCGCGCCACGTTGGAGCCGGAGAAGCGGCCGTATTTGGCCTTGGTCAAGGTCTGGTGCATGATGTGGCCGAACTCGTGGAAGATCGTCTCCACTTCTTCGTGATCGAGCAAGGACGGGCGGTCCGCCGAGGGCTTGTCCAGGTTGGCGACGATGGCCGACACCGGCTTGCGCACGGAGCCGTCGGCCAGGCGGCGCTCGGTGATCAGGTTGAAGGCGGCCGCGTGAGAGTATTTGCCCTCGCGCGGAAACAGGTCCATGTAAAAATAGCCGATGGGCGCGCCGCCGGAGGCATCGGTGATTTCATAGAGCCTCACGTCGGGATGCCACGTCGCGCCGTCCGGGATCTGCCGAAAGCGCACGCCCAGCATTTTCTGGTAGACGCCCAGCATCTGCTCGACGACCAAGTCGGCGGGGAAATATTCACGCACGCGCTCGGAGTCGACCTGGTATTTGGTCTTGTGCAGGATGTTGTCGTAGTAGCGCCAGTCCCAGGCATGGATGACGCCGTCGCTGGCGCGGCCTTCCAGAGCGCGCTTGAAGGCCTGGAGGACCTCCCGCTCCTCGAGACCCGGAGCGGTCAGCCTGCCGCGCAGGCGCGCCAGGAACGCGTTGACGGTCTCGGGCGTCTTGGCCATGTTCGGCTCGATGGCGAAGGCGGCGTGCGACGGGTAGCCCAGAAGCTTCGCGGCCTTCAGGCGCAGGGCGAGGGCTTCCTTGAAGACGGGGAGGTTCGTCGCGGTCGCGCGGTCGTCGAAGCGCTCCTCCAGGCGGCGACGCGCCGCCGGATCGGTCGCGTTCTCCATGAACGGGAAATAGGTCGGATAGTCGACGCCCACCTTGTAGAGCCCGCCCGCGCGCGGTAGCTTCGCGACGAAGCCGTCGGGCAAGCCGACCAGTTCGGCGCTGGAGAAGAGGACGAAGGACTGGTCCTCGTCGATGTTCTTGCCGAAGTCGGCCTCCAGCTTGGCGATGCGCTTGCGGATGTCGCGCACCTGGTCGCGGGTCTTGGCCGGCAGTTCCAGGCCCGAGCGTTTGAAGTCGAGCAAGGTCTTGTCGAGCAGGCGCGCGTCCTCGCCGGTCAAGGGCTCCTTCTTGGCCGCGTACGCGGTCACGGCCTTGTAGAGGTCCTCGCGGCTGTAGACGTCCACGTCAAACTGAGAAATCAGGACGTCGCAGGCGTTGCCCGCGTCGCGCACCGCTGAGGAGACGGCGACCTGCTCCAGAAAAACGTCGGAGGCGGCTTCGTCGGAGAGGTCGAACAGGGCACGGTCGATGGCCGCCACGGAGTTGTCGAACGTGCGCGATGCGTCCGGGATGGAGGCGATTTTCTTCAGCGCCGCCTCGGCCGCGGACTTGGACGCCGCGCAGTGCGCGGTCAATTCCTGCGGCGTGCGGTTGAAGTTCAGCGCGGCGTCGGGAGAGAAGGGGGCGGCCTGCGCCAGCGCGGAAAGCAGGAAGACGACGGTCATGGAGATCATGGCCGAATACTAGCAAAGACCCGCGCGCGCGGCTATTGAGAGACGGTGAGGGTGTTGCCGCGCAGCGTCACGACCACGGCGTTGCCGCCCAGGTTGACGCTGGCCGGTACGCCGGGCTTCAGCGCGGACTGGGCCAGCGGCCAAGCCTTCGTCGAGGTGCCGGCTTCCTGGACGAAGAGCAGGCTGCGCGTGCCGGAAAAGCCGCCTCCGGCCCGCGCGTCGCGGCCGTAGAAAAGCCAGTATTGGGTTCCGTCGTTGGTCGAAAAGATCGCGGCGCGCGCGCGAACGTCGTCGAGAAGCTGTCCAGTCCTCATCGAGTACGTCTGTCCCGGAGAATTGCCGTCCGGCGTCATCTGGAACGTGCTGCCCCGTGTTGGGTTGAAGATGTCGATGGAGACGCTCAGAGTGTAGGTCGACTGGGCGTCGACGCGGACGTCCACGCCGCTGTTGATCAAATCGCGGGGATTGCCCATCGGCGAGAGGATGGTGCCGCGCGCGTCGGTGAACGTGAAGTAGAAGCTCTTGAAGCCGGCGTCGGTGGCCAAGCCCATGTCCTTGGTGCCGGCGCCGAACTGGCCGGTCAGCACGTGCAGGTTGCGGTCCAGCAAGGACGCCAGGTTCACGCTCGTCAGCACGCTCTCCACGCGGAACGCAGAGACTTCTCGCGGTTGGAGCGCGGGCTGAAGCACGTTCTGCGCGTCGCGCAGTTCCGCGGCGGCGCGGACCTGATCCTGGAGGGCCGGCTGGGAGCGCAGAAGGTTCGCTTCCCCGGCGGCGCTCAGCGCCTCGGGCGACTGCGCGGCGGCGGCGGCGGCAAGCAGCGGCGTCAGGGCGAGCGCGAAAGTGATTTTTGTCATGATGTCGCTATTATAAGCTGAGCCCGTCGGCCGAAGCAAGAAAAATGAAAGGCGAGAAGGCGGCTATTTTAGGGGGTCTGCGAACCGGCGGAAACAGGCGCATCGCCGCTGGCGGTGGGCTGGAGAAGACGCGGCGTCATGCCGGACAGGTCCACGCTTTTGGGTTTACCGCCGTCGATGGCGCGGCGCTGGGCGGCAAGGGCGGCGGACATCTCCCGCGTTCGCTCAAGCCCTTCCTGATAAGTCAGCGGGTCCGGCGCGTCTTCGGAACCCAGGTGCGTGACCGGCGCGAAGCGCTTGATGCCCAGGTTGGCCGCCTGCTGTTGAAGATAGGCGGCCTGCATCTCGTTGGTGTAGCCGGTGGCGGACTTCGACAGCGGCAGCGTGATCATGGTGCTGGACGGATCGGGCGCCGCGGGATTTTCCCGCGGCGGGGCTGACGGCTCTTCCGATGGAGCGCGGCGGCAACCCAGGACGAGCGCCGCCGTCAACGCGGCCAGAAAAACGCTATTTCGCACGGAACTTGAGCTTGAGGCGACGCGCGACGAACGGGGTGACGAACGGGTCCGTCGCGGCACCCAGGCGCGCGATTTCGCGCACCATCGACGAGGCTAGGTAGGTGTGCTGGTCGTCGGGCATCAGGAAGACGGTCTCGACCTCCTTATTTAAGCGCCGGTTGAACGACGCCAGCTGGAATTCATAGTCCATGTCGGACACCACGCGCAGTCCGCGGATAAGCACGCGCGCCTTCTTGCGCTTGACGTAGTCGACGAGCAGGCCCGAGAACGTGTCCACATCCACGTTCGGCAGGCCGCGGATAGCTTCCTCAATCATCTCGATGCGCTCCGACACGGAGAACACATGTTTTTTCGCCGAATTGTTCGACACGCCCACGATGACGTGATCGAAAATGCGCGAGGCGCGCTGGATGATGTCCAGATGACCGCGCGTCAGCGGGTCGAAGCTTCCTGGGTAGACCGCGATTCGGCTCATCGCCGCAGTTTAACAGGAGCGACCGGCGTTGTCAACGCGCGTGCACGCGCGTGCGCGCGATCAGCCCGCGGCGGCCTCGGCGGCCGCCTCGCCCACGGAGAAGTAGCGCGCCTGCGGGTGGTGGAAGACCAAGGCGGAGACGCTGGCCTCGGGCTCCATCATGAAGCCTTCGGTCAAGGTCACGCCGCAGTTTTTTTCCGGGTCCAGGAGGGAGAAGAGCTTCACTTGGTCTTCCAGGTTGGGGCAGGCGGGGTAGCCGAAGCTGACGCGCAGGCCGCGGTAGCGGGCCTGGAATTTTTCCTTGACGGTCATCGCGGCGGGATCGCCGATGCCCCACATGCGGCGCAGGCGGCTGTGCAGGAGCTCGGCGAAGCCCTCGGCGGACTCGATGGCGATGGCCTGCAGGGCGTGGGACCTCAAGTATTCGCCGGCGTCGCGGTAGCGGTCGGAGAGTTCGCGGATGCCGGAGCCGCAGGTGACCACAAACAGGGCCACGTAGTCGCGGCCGTCGGCGGCGGGGCGCGCGAAGTCGGCCAGGCACAGGCGCTCGCCGCTGGGCTGGCGCGGAAAGTCGAAATGAGCCAGCGCGTCCTGGGCGGTCGGCGACGCGTACAGGCTCAGCCGGTCGCCGTCGGAGTCCGCCGCGAAGAACTTGTAGACGGCGCGCGCGGAGATCAGTTTTTTCTCCAGGATCTCGTCTTGCAAGGCGGCCACGCGGCGCGTCAGCTCGACGGCCTTCGGGTTCTTGTCGCGCAGAAGCTGTTCCAGGTTGCCGCGCAGGCCCAGGTGCTTGCCGTAGAGCATGACCGGATTGACGTAGCCGAAGATCTCCGCCACGTCGAAATCCGCCAGCGCGTGGAGCTTGAGGTCCGGGGGCGCCGGCGGCGGCGCGGCGTGGGAGATCACGGCGCGCGGCGCGGGTTCTGCGGCGGCGGCCGCGGGGGCGGCCTCGGCGGTCTCCACGCGCAGGTAATCCTGGATCTCGCGGTTCTTGGCCAGCAAGGCCTCGCGGCGCGGGCCGAAATAGTCGTTGGCCAGGGAGAGGCCCGTCATCGCGTCCTTGGCGTAGAACACGGGGCCGTCGTAGGCGCGCGCGATGCGCTTGGCCGTGAAGCGCGGCGACAGCGCCGCCCCGCCCACGAGCACCGGCAGGCGCACGCCGGCCGCGGTCAGGTCCTCGGCGGTGATCACCATCTGCTGGGCGGACTTGACCAGCAGTCCCGACAGGCCCACGGCGTCGGGCTTGTGCTGGCGCACGGCGGCAAGCAAGGTCTCGGGCGCCACCTTGATGCCCAGGTCCACCACGCGGTAGCCGTTGTTCTTGAGGATGATGTGCACCAAGTTCTTGCCGATGTCGTGCACGTCGCCCTTCACGGTCGCAAGCAAAATGGTCGCGCGTGCTTCCTGGTCGCCGGCGGTCATGTGCGGCTCCAGGCGTGCGACCGCGGCCTTCATGACTTCGGCCGACTGCAGGACCTCGGCGACGATCATCTGGTTGGAGCCGAACAGCCGGCCGACCTCGTCCATGCCAGCCATCAGCGGGCCGTTGATGATTTCCAAAGGCTTGCGCGTCTGGAGTACTTCGTCCAGGTCCGCGGCCAGCCCCTCCATGGAGCCTTCGACCACGTTCGCGGCCAGGCGCTGGTCAATGGGCTTCTTCAGGCGCTCCGACGGGCTTTTCTCCACCACCTTGACCGCGCGAAAATGCGCGGAGAACGCCGCCACCGCGTCGAAATCCGCGGGATGAGCGGGATCGCCGGGACCCTTCCAGGACAGCACGTCCCACGAAAGTTTCTTTTCCTCGTCTGGGATTTGCGAGTAGCGCGCCAGCTTCTCGGCGTTGACGATCGCCAGGTCCAGGCCCGCCTCCACGCAGTGGTGGAGGAAGACGGAGTTCAGCACCTCGCGCCCCGCTGCGGGCAGGCCGAAGGAGACGTTGGAGATGCCCAGCACCGTGCGGCAGCGCGGCAAGGCTTCCTTGATCAGGCGCAGGCCCTCGATGGTCTCCACGGCCGAGCCCCAGTAGTTCTTGTCGCCGGTGCCCGCCGGGAAAACCAGGGGATCGAAGATGATGTCCTCGGGCGCGAGGTCATATTTCTCCGTGAGCAGATCGAACGAACGCCGGGCGATCTCAAGCTTGCGCGCGCGCGTCAGCGCCATGCCCATGACCTTGTCTTCGTCGATCGTGCCGACGACCAAGGCCGCGCCGTAGGCGTGCACAAGAGGGAGAACCTTTTCGAAGCGCTCCTCGCCGTCTTCCAGGTTCACGGAGTTGAGGAGGCACTTGCCGGGAGCGCGCTTGAGCGCCTCCTCCATGACCGCCGCGTCGGTCGAGTCGATCATGAGCGGCGCCTTGACCTTGCGCGTCACCTTCTCGATGAAGGCGATCATGTCGGCCTGCTCATCGCGGTCCGGGTTGGCCAGGCACAGGTCGATGATATGCGCGCCCGCGCGCACCTGGTGGCGGGCCAGCTCCGAGGCGGCTTCCAGTTCCCCGCCCACGATCAGCTCCTTGAACTTGCGCGAGCCGATGACGTTGGTGCGCTCGCCGACGATCAGCGGCCGGCGTTCCTCGTCGAGCGCCAGCGATTCCATCCCGGAGACCGACGCGCGGCGGGCGCGCCGCGGCCGGCGCGGCGGCTTGCCCGCGACCGCCGCCGCGATCAGGCGCACGTGCTCCGGCGTGGTGCCGCAGCAGCCGCCGACCATGTTCACCCAGCCCTCGTCGGCGAAGCGCGCGATCTTGCGCGCCAGCTCCGCGGGCGACTCGTTGTAGTCTCCGTTCTCGTCGGGCAGGCCCGCGTTGGGGTAGCAGACCGTGAACGCGCCGGTCAGCGAGGCCAGCGTGCGCAGATGGTCGGTCATGAAGTCCGGGCCCGTGGCGCAGTTCATACCCAGGGCCAGAAGATCGAAATGCGCCACCGCGTCGGCCAGCGCGGCCACGTCCTGGCCGCCCAGCATGGTGCCCATGCTCTCGATGGAGACCGACAGCATCACCGGAATGGAGCGCCCCACGCGGCGGAACGCCTCTCGCGCGCCCAGCAAGGAGGCCTTGGCGTTGAGCGTGTCCTGCTGGGTCTCCAGCAGGAGGATGTCCGCGCCGCCGTCCATCAGTCCGCCGACGGCTTCCGCGTAGTGGGTGAGGACCTCGTCGAAAGTGATGCCGCCGGTGACCATGATGGTCTTCGTGCCGGGGCCCAGCGACCCGGCCACGAAGCGCGGCCGCTCGGGCGTGGCGAACTTCGCGGCCGCCGCGCGCGCGGTGGCGGCCCCCACGCGGCAGATCTCGCGCGCCTGGTCCTGCAGGCCGTATTCGGCCAGCACGTGGCGCACCGCGCCGAAGGTGTTGGTTTCCACCACGTCGGCGCCGGCGGCGAAGTAGGCCTCGTGCACCTCGCCGATCACGTCGGGGCGGGTCAGCAGGAGGTTTTCGTTGCAGCCCTCCAGCGCCTCGCCGCCGAAGTCGGCCGCGGTCAGCGCGCGCTGCTGGAGCATGGTGCCCATCGCGCCGTCGAGCACCAGCACGCGCCGGTGGAGCAGCTCGCGCAGCTCCTCCTCGCGTCCTCGATCCGAATAAACCGTTTTTTCTGGGCTCATGGTTCCGTAAAAAAGAAAACCGCGCCGGGGGCGCGGTGTCGTGCCTCTTTAGCTCCCGGCCGGCCCGGGGCAATTCGGCGTAAATCCTCGCCTGCGACGGGTCTATTATACCTTGTCTCGACTCCGCGTGCGCGGCGGTTTGCTAAGCTATGCGGCGTACCGCGGTTCGCGGGCCGCCAAGCGAAGATGAGCGCGCGATTGTTCTGCGTCGACGGGACGAACCTGGTGCGCACGGCCTACGGCTACGGCGGCCCGCAGCACCGCGTTCAGGAAGACGCCGACACGGCGCGGGCCGTGGATATTTTCGCGCGGTTGTGCGAGGAGCTGGGCGCGGCGGTGGAAGTGGAGCTGTTTTTCGACGGGGCGTTCCGGGCCTGGCCCGGAGCATGGCCGGAGAATTTCAGCGTCAGCTTCGCGCGCGACGAGCCGGCCGACGTCCTGATCTTGGACCGCGTGCGCGCGCGGGCCTGGCGCGGGGGCGGCGCGGCGACGGTGGTGACGGCCGACGGGGAGCTGGGCCGCGCGGCCGAAGGCGAGGGCGGAAAGTGGATGCGGGTCGCGCACGGGACGCCGCCGGAGGGCGTCGCGCGTCGGATCGGGGGGCGATGGTCTCGATGAGCGTCAAGAACACGGCGGTGGTGGTCGGCGGCGGCATCATGGGCGTCCAGGCGGCGTGGCATCTGGCCCAACTGGGCCAGAACGTCACGGTCCTGGACCAGTTCGACGTGCCCAACCAGTGGGCGGCCTCCGGCGACCATCTGCGCGTGTTCCGCCTGACCTACGGCAAGGACCGCTTCTACACCGAGATGGCGCGCAAGGCCCTGCCGCTGTGGCTGGAGCTCAACGCGCTGTCCGAGGAGACCTTGCTCCAGCAGAACGGCGTCGTGGAGCTGGCCACCAAGGAAAACGGCTACGAGGCGCAGAGCCTTGCCGTTCTCAAAGAAGGCGGCGTGCGCTACGAGCGGCTGGAGCCGGCGGAACTGCGCCGGCGCCTGCCGATGTACAGCCCGCGCGCCATCAAATGGGCGCTGTTCCACCCGGACGGCGGCATGATCTGGGCCAACCGCGCGGTTTCGGCCACCGCGTCCATCGCCCAGCGCAAGAACGTCCGCATCCGCTCCAACGTCCGCGTGACGCAGATCCTCAAGGATAAGAACGGCGTGCGCGCGGTCAAGGACGCGTCCGGACGCGTCTGGGAGGCGGAGCGATTCCTATTCACCGCGGGCTACTGGACGGGCGAACTGCTGAAGTCCTACGGCATCCCGATCAAGGTGACCAAGCAGGAACAGCTTTTTCTGCGCCCGCTCTCCAGCCGCGGACGCTACCGCCCGGAGCACTTCCCTGTCTTCGCCAGCCTGACGCAAGGCTTCTACGGCTTCCCGGCCCACGTGCACGGCTTCATCAAGATCGGCGACCACCGCAAGGGCCCCGCCGTCAAGAAAGCCGACCCGGACCAACTGCGCTCGCTGACGCCCAAGTTCGAGAAGTCCTGCCGGAGCTTCCTGCGCAAGTTCATGCCGGAGCTGGCGGATTTCACCGAGTTCGAGGGCCACGTGTGCTGGTACGACAACACCCCCGATGACGATTTCATCCTTGATAAGCTTCCCGATGTTCCGAACGCTTATGTCGCCGCCGGCTTCTCCGGCCACGGCTTCAAGTTCGCGCCGATCGTGGGCAAGTCGATGGCGGAACTGATGGTCGCGGGCAAGTCCGAGCTGAACCTGCACCGCTTCCGCCTATCGCGCTTCAAGCTCAAGAAGCCGCGCTGACGCGGGCCCATGCGCGGCGGCGTGCTGTTCGTCGAGAACAAGGACTCGTTCAGCTGGAACGTCATCGACCTTCTGCCCGTGCCGCGCGCGCGCGTGCAAGTGTGCGGCGCGTGCGAGGTCCGGCGTGACCCGTCCATTTTGGCGCGAGCCGGCGTGGTCGTGATCGGCCCGGGGCCGCGCGACCCTGAGCGCGCCGGACTGGTGGAGTTGGTGCGCGAGGCGGCGCGACGGCGCAAGCCTCTGCTCGGCGTCTGCCTGGGCCACCAAGCGCTGGGGCTGGCCTTCGGCGCGCGGCTGGCGCGCTCCACGCCCGCGCACGGCGAGACCGCGCGGGCGATTTTTTCCTTGTCGCGCTTGTTTGCCGGCGTGCGCGGCCCGGTGACGGTGATGCGCTATCACTCGTTGTCTTTGCGCGGGGTGCGCGCGCCTCTGCGCACGGTCGCAGCTTTGGGAGACGGCACGGTGATGGCGGTTGAGCACGAGGCTTTGCCGATGGCGGGCGTACAGTTCCACCCCGACAGCTTCGCCACGCCTGGGGGCCGCGAGATGTTGGCGGCGTTTTTTCGCGCCGCGGCGGGGGGCGCGTGAGGCTGGAATCCTTGGAGGGCTTGGCCAGCTTCGCCTTGCTGGCGCCCGGCTACGACGGGCCGGGCTGGACTTTGCTGCGGGATTTGGCGCCGGTTTCGCCGCGCGGGCGCGGAGCGCGGCTGGTCTTTGCCGGCTTTGAGGATCCGGCGGGTCGGGCGCGCGTCTTCGCCGCGCGCCGCGTGGAGACGGTTCGTCCCGCGCTGGGGCCGGACCCGGGGCCGCTGCGTACGCGGCTGGATGCGCGCGGCCACGCGGCCAAGGTGCGGCGCATCCGCGCGGCCATCGCGCGCGGCGACGTGTATCAGGTCTGCCTGTGCGCGTCGGCGCGTCTGGGTCCGGCGACGGGCGCCGAGATCCTGCGGCGCTTCTGCCGTCGCGGCGCGCCGCGCTTCGCGGCATGGGCGCGCCTGCCGGGCGGGCCGGAGTTCGTCTCCGCGTCGCCCGAGCTGTTCTTCACCGTGGACGGCGACCGCGCCCGCGTGGAGCCGATGAAGGGCACGGCCGCGCCGGGGGCGCTGGCCGAACTGCGGCGCAGCGCCAAGGACCGCGCGGAACTGGCGATGATCACGGACCTTCTGCGCAACGACCTGACGCCGGTCTGCCGGCCGCGCACGGTGCGCGTGGCCGCGGCGCGGCGCTTCCTGCGTCTGCCCTACGCGGTGCAGGCGGTCAGCGACGTGCGCGGGCGGCTCAAGCCCGGCGCGGGGCCGCTGGAGGTTCTGGCGGCTCTGCACCCGGGAGGCTCGGTGGTGGGCGCGCCCAAGCGCGCGGCGCTGACGATGATCCGCGCGCTTGAACCGCGCCCGCGCGGGGCCTACTGCGGCGCGCTGGGCCTTGCGCGCGGCCCGCGCGCAACGTTCTCCCTGCTGATCCGCACCGCGCAGCGCGGCGCGAGCGACTGGGTCTACGGGGTGGGCGGCGGCGTGGTCTGGGGTTCGCGGCCCGTAGCCGAGCGCCGCGAGCTGGACGTCAAGCTGGGGGCGCTGTGAGCGCCTACACCGCCTTGCGCGTGACGAGCGCGGGCGTGGTGTTCTTCGCGGAGCACGCGGCGCGCGTTTCCCGCTCCGCGGGCGCCGCAGCCGAGCGCGCCTTCCGGGATTTCGCCGCGCGCGTTGAGCCGGGCTGCTGGGCGGTGAGCGTCGACCCGTCCGGCGGTCTGTCGGCGCGTCCCCTGCCCGGCTCGCGCCTGTTCGACGGGATGCCCGCGCGTTCGGCTCTGAGCCCCTGGCTGCCGGGCGCGGGCCCCGTGGAGAAGGCGCCGCCGCCGGGCCCCTACGCCGCACTGCGCGAAAACGGCGTCAGCGTCCTGCTGACCTCCCCCGACGGCGGCGAAATTTGGGAGTCGTGCAGCGCCGCGACTCTGGCCTTCGACGGCCGCGGTCTGATCCACCCTCCCGACGATCGTCCGCGCGTGCGCTCGACCGCCGAGGCGTATTTGCGCGCGCGCTTTGCCGCGCGCGCCGCGCCGATCCCCGCGGACTCGCGCGCGCTCGTCCTGGTCAACGCCGTCAAGGGCGTCTGCGAGCTGGCCGCGCCGCGCTCTCAGGACTTCCCGCCCGCGCTCCTGGCCGAGCTTCGCGCCACCGTCGAGGCCTCGGCCCGCCGCGCCTGAGCCCTTTACGCACCCGCCGGCCGCATTCTGTGCGGCGCTTTGAACTACGCCGCGACGGGCTGCTTGCCGGACCCCGCGAGCTGGCCCAGCACGTAGCGCAGGACGCCGCCGCAGCGGTAGTATTCCAGCTCGATGGGCGTGTCGATGCGGCAGGTCGCGGAGAACTCCTTGACCTTGCCGTCGTCGCCCTTGGCGCGGACCGTGATCCGGGCGCGCGGCTTGATCGCGCTGAGGCCGGTGATGGCGAAGGTCTCGTAGCCGGTCAGGCCCAAGGAGGCGGCGGACTCGCCGTCCTGGAACTGCAGGGGCAGAACGCCCATGCCCACCAGGTTCGAGCGATGGATGCGCTCGAAGCTTTGCGCGATCACGGCCTTCACGCCTTGGAGCGCGGGGCCTTTGGCGGCCCAGTCGCGGCTGGAGCCGGTGCCGTATTCCTTGCCGGCCAGGACGATGAGCGGGGTCTTCTCGGCTTGATACTTCATCGCGGCGTCGAAGATGCTCATCTGCTGCTTGGACGGGATGTGCTGGGTATAGCCGCCGGTGACGTCCTTGAGCATCAGGTTCTTGATGCGGATGTTGGCGAAGGTGCCGCGCATCATGACCTCGTGGTTGCCGCGGCGCGCGCCGTAGCTGTTGAAGTCCTGCGGCTTGACGCCCTGCGCCTGCAGATAGACGGCCGCGGGCGAGTCCTTGGCGATGTTGCCGGCCGGGGAGATGTGGTCGGTCGTCACGGAGTCGCCGAACACGGCCAGCGCGCGCGCGCCCGTGATGTCGTCGACGGCGCGGGGCCGGAAATCCAGGTCGGCGAAATACGGCGGCAGGCGGACATACGTGGATTTCGCGTCCCAGGAGTACAGCTCCGAGGCGGCCACCTTCAGGGACTTCCAGGCCGCGTCGCCGTCGAAGACGTTCTTGTATTCCTTGATGAAGCCCGCGCGGGTGACGTGGGCGGAGACGGCGGCGGAGATCTCCGCGTTCGTCGGCCACACATCCTTGAGATACACGGGCTTGCCGTCCTTGCCCGTGCCCAGCGGCTGCGTGGTCAGGTCGATGTCGACCGTTCCGGCCAGCGCGTAGGCCACCACCAGCGGCGGCGAGGCCAGGTAGTTGGCCTTCACCAGCGGGTTGACGCGGCCCTCGAAGTTGCGGTTGCCGGAGATCACGGCCGCGACGATCAGGTTCTTATCGGAGACGGCCGCGGCGATCTCGGGCGGCAGGGGGCCGGAGTTGCCGATGCACGTGGTGCACCCGTAGCCCACCAGGTTGAACTTGAGCGCGTCGAGCGAGGCGACCAAGCCCGCGGACTTGAGATAGTCCATGACCACCTTCGAGCCCGGGGCCAGCGACGTCTTCACCCACGGCTTGACGTTCAGGCCCTTGGCGACAGCTTTTTGCGCGACCAGTCCCGCGGCGATCAGCACCGACGGGTTGGACGTGTTCGTGCAGGACGTGATCGCCGCGATGGTCACCGCGCCGTGTCCCAGCTTGAAATCGTTGACCGCGACCTGGGTTCCCGCCGGCGCGGGCAGGTTTCCTTTCTTGTCTTTTTCCTTCAGGAAGGAAGGCAGGGCCTCGTTCCACTGCGCCTGGACCTTGCCCAACTCGATGCGGTCCTGCGGGCGCTTGGGGCCGGCCAGGCACGGCTTCACCGTGGACAGGTCGAGAGACAGCGTTTCCGCGAAGGCGGGCTCGCGGTTGTCGTCGCGGAAAAGCCCCTGCGCTTTCGCGTAGGCCTCCACCAGCGCGATCTCGTCCTCGGGGCGGCCGCTCAGGTGCAGATACTCAAGCGTACGCTGGTCGATGGGAAAGAAACCGATCGTCGCGCCGTATTCCGGCGCCATGTTCGCGATCGTCGCGCGGTCGGCCAGCGAAAGCTCGGCCACGCCGGGCCCGTAAAATTCAACGAACTTGCCTACCACGCCCTTCTTGCGCAGCATCTCCGTGCAGGTCAGCACCGCGTCGGTGGCCGTGGCACCCTCGGGCAGCTTCCCGGTCAGTCGGAATCCCACCACCTCGGGAATCAACAGCGGCATGGCCTGGCCCAGCATGGCGGCCTCGGCCTCGATGCCGCCCACGCCCCAGCCCACCACGCCCAGGCCGTTGATCATCGTGGTGTGGCTGTCGGTGCCGATGCAGGAATCAGGGTAGGCCACGCCGTCCTGCGTCCAGACCACTTTCGCCAGATACTCCAGGTTGATCTGGTGCACGATCCCGGTCTCCGGCGGGACCGCGCGGAAGTTCGTGAACGCCTTCTGACCCCATTTTAGGAATGAGTAGCGCTCTTGATTCCGTTCGAACTCCACGTCGGAGTTCTTCTGGAAGGCGTCGGACGCGCCGAAAAAGTCCACCTGCACCGAGTGGTCCACCACCAGGTCCACGGGCTGGAACGGGTTGATGCGCGCGGCGTCGCCGCCCAACTTCTTGATCGCGTCGCGCATGGCGGCCAGGTCCACGACCGCGGGTACGCCGGTGAAGTCCTGCATCACCACGCGCGCGGGCATGAAGAACACCTCGCGCTCGGCGGGCTTGACGCCGATGGTCTTGGCGACGGCCTCGATGTCCGCCTTCTTGACCACGGCGCCGTCCTCGTGGCGTAGCAGGTTTTCCAGGAAGACCTTCATCGACATCGGCATCTTCGCCAGGTCGAATCCGCGCTCGGCGAGCGCGGCGAGGCTGAAGTAGTCGAACGTCTTGCCGCCGGCCGAGAGGGACTTGCGCGTCTGGAAGCTGTCGAGGGATTTTTTCATCGTCGTGGCGCTCCTGTGGTGAGGCGCCTTCATTTTATCATTTCGCTTCGCGCGCGGCGATCGCGCGATCGGGTCTTGACGGCGCGGGGCTCGGACCCTACAATGGGAGCATGGCGAAGACGAAGAGCGCGAAGGCGCCGAAAGCGCCGAAGAAGGTCAAGAAGCCCGCCGTCGACGCGGAGGACGTGCGCGAGCAGAACACCGCCGACAAGGTCATGCAGACCGTGCTGGCCGAGCATAAGGCCGAGGCCGAGGTCGTCCGGCTGGACCAATGGGTCCCGATCGAGTGCCCGCACTGCGGCGAGGGTACCGAACTGCACGTGATCGCGGACATGGACGGACAATCCATCGACCAGGACTGCACGGTGTGCTGCCGGCCGTTCGTCGCCCACGTGGAGATCGACGAGGACGAGGCGCACGTCGGAGTCGAGGCGGCTTAGTGCCCGAGTTCTGCCGGCTCTCCGGGTCCGCGCCCGAGGATGCCGTGGCGCGCGTGCTGGCGCTGAAGACCTTCGCGGTCGTCGGCTGTTCGCCCAAGCCGGAGCGTCCCGCGCACTACGTCGCCGCCTATCTGAAGGAGAACGGCTACCGGATCGTCCCGGTCAACCCGGGGCAGAAGGAAATCCTGGGCGAGACGTGCTACCCCAGCGTGGAGGCCATCCCATTTCCGGTCGACGTGGTGGCGGTCTTCCGCCGCCCCGAGGAAGCCCTTGAGCCCATCCTCGCCGCGATCGCCAAAAAAGCTAAGGCGGTCTGGCTTCAGGATGGGATCACGCACCCCGTGGGCGAGGAAATGGCGCGTCAGGCCGGCTTGATCGTGGTCAGCGACGACTGCCTGATGCGCCGCCATTCCCGCGCGGCGAAGCCTCGCTAAATCAGCGGGCGGTCGCCGCGCGGGAGCGCGTCTTGGACGCTACTGTCCCGAAGCGTCGGGTTTGGAATCGGACTTCGCGTCGGCCTTGGCGTCGGGCTTGACGATGTCCAGCAGCTCGACGTCGAAGACCAAGGTCGCGCCGCCGGGGATGACCGGCGGGTGGCCGTGGTCGCCGTAGGCCACGT
This sequence comes from bacterium, assembly GCA_021782205.1. GTDB lineage: Bacteria > Elusimicrobiota > Elusimicrobia > UBA1565 > UBA9628 > GWA2-66-18. The sequence goes on from JAJXVH010000001.1 coordinate 121,793, forward strand.
CGGACGGGCAGACCAGCTTGGCCTTGCCGCCGACGCGCAGCTGGGAGACGCCGTTGGTCCAGCAGGGGATCACGCCCTTAAGCGGGAAGACCGCCGGCTGGCCGCGCTTGTAGGAGCTGTCGAACTCGGAGCCGTCCAGCAAGGTTCCGCGGTAGTGGACCTTGACCGTGTCGTCGGGCGTGGCCTGCGCGCCGTCGCCCTGCTTGACGATCTTATACCAGCCGCCGCCGGCCAGCTCTTTGACCCCGCTCTTCTCGGAGAACTTCTTACCGTAGGCCTTGCCCGCGGCCTTTTCTTTTTCGGCTTTCGCGGCCAGGTGGCCCTCGATGAGGGAGCGGATCTGGTCCTGGTACTTCTCGACTTCGAACGGCGCCTTCTTGCCGTGCGCGCCGTCCTCGAAGCCGGAGAGCACCTGCTTGAGCTCGCTTTCGCTGAAGCCCAGCGTGGAGATCGTGCGGCCGATGGTGTAGCCGTAAGAATAGGTCGCGCGACCGGCGTCGGGGGCCGGGGCCGCGGCCGCGGCGTCGGCTTTCGGAGCGTCCTCGGCCAGCAGCGGCGCGGCCGACAGGATCAGCGCAAGACCGGCAAGACAGGATGCTTTCATGAATTAAACCCTCCTTTATTTCGACCGATCATAGCACATCCGCCCGAGGGCCCAGCGCCGGGGGCCGGAAGGCCCGTGCGCCGAGGGCCGGCGCCGGGCATAATTCATCATATGAAGGAAAAGCTGGCGCGCGGTATTTTGGCCGCGGCGATTCTTTCCGTCGGCGCGCACGCCGTGGAACTGGGCGTGGAGGTCGCGCCTTCCGCCGTTCCCCCGTTGACGGTGAGCGCATCGGTCGCCGGAGCCGGCGTGTCGGTGCCCTTGCTGGCGCCCGCCGTGCCCGCGCTGTCCGCGGCGTCGGCCGCGCCGGCGCAGTCCTTGGCGCCCCCCGCCGCGGCGGCGCCGGCTCTCGGGGCTGTTGCGGTCTCGCCGCGGTCCGCTCCTGCGGCCGAAACCGCCCCGTCTGCTCGGCGCGCGCGGTCCGCGACGCTCACGGCGGCCGCGTCCGCCGTCGATGACGCTCCCGCGGCGGACGTCGTCGCGGGTCGGGCCCTGTTCGACCGCGCGCGATTTATCGACGAGCATGCCCCGCAGCCGCTGCGCGGCGCGTTCATCCAGCAGGAGCAGGAGGGCAGCTTGATCGCGCCGGACCGGCGGGATTCTTCCGGCGACGTGTTCCGCTATTACGCCCCGACGGAGTTGCGCCCGGGCCTCCTCGCGCAGGCGCAGAGCGGTTTGGGTCGATTCGATCAGGCCGTCTACGCGGCCCGCCGGTTTTTTCAATGGCGCCGCGGCGGCGACGCGGGCGCTTGGCGTGCCCTGCCGCTGTCTGGAAAACTGGCGTATCTGGACGCGTTGGAGGCGGCGGTTCGCGCGGAGCGCGGGGCGGCGGCGGCTTGGAACGGCAAGGTCAACCTGATTCTTCGCAAGACCGTGGCCGCGCCTGATTTTATTTCGGAGCATCCGCACATGGAGCCGCCGCCGGACGCCTATCGCGCCGCGGCGGGGGCGCGCTTTCTTCAGCCCGAGATCGTCAGCGACCAGGCGCGGCCCGCCGCGTCCGTGGAGCAGGCGTTGGCGCGCACGCGCGCGGTCATCGCCGAGACGGGCCACGCCGGCACGCAGTATCACGTCTTCATCAAGGCCGTGCCGCGGGTGCTGCTGGCGCAGATGGACCGCCTGGACGGAGCGCTGCAGATCTTCAACGACGTCCTCTTCGCGCGCGCGGCCGCCGAAAGCGAGCGCAATCTTTCGCACGCGTCCCTGCGTCCGTGGCATCAGGGCCGTTCCCGGCGCGTGCGCCAGCTGCTGGAGGAAGCCGGCCCGGACGCGCACGTTCCCGCCGCGGACGATCCCGACAGCGAGAAGCACGCCTTCGTGGGCCTGCGCTATTGGGGCATGGAAGAGGACAGGGCCGTGGTTTCCTTCGAATTGCGCGGCGCGTCGCTGCCTTGGAAAAGGCCCGCCAACCGTGCGGTCGGCGGTGGTCTGGAGTCCCCGTCCTTGCCCCAACGCGATTACTCCGGAGCGCGCGAACTGCTGACCTTCGCCGCGCTCTACGCGCAGGCTCTCTCGCGCGGCACCGCCCCCGCCGTCACGCAGGCGCCGGTGGTTCTTGATGAAGCCGCCGCGGAAGGGGTTCTGTCCGCCCGCGCGCGGGCGCTGGGCATGCCCGACGGCGCCTACGACGGCCTGTCCGCGTTCGCGCGGCGGTTGGGCGTGGCCGAGGCCGCGCCGCAGGGCTGGCTTTTCGCCTTCGCCGCGTCACCCGCTGACGGCCCGGAACTGCGAGCCCTGGCCGACGAGTTGGTGATCCTGGCCGCGCACGCGAAGGCCGCCGAGGACTCGGGCCGCGAGGAGAACGTCGCCCACCTGCGCTACCGCGTCTGGAGCGCCTACGCTGACTGGGCCCGCGGCTACGAGCGCGCGCAGGACGCGCGCTTGCTGTCTCTGGTGCGCGCCGCGGCGCGCTGAACCGCTCTGACGAGAGCGGCGAGCGTTGCCGCTTACCGTCAGCGGGCCGGTGGGATGGCGTTGCCGGCGGCGTCCTCGCAACGGAAGTAGCGTTCGAGACTCACGCGCCAACTCCAAGAAAACGGATTGAAGAAAGTGTCGGCTTCCATGTCAGCGGTCTGCCGCGCGTTGCTCGGATTCGTCGCCACCGGGCTTCCGCCCGCGGCGGCGCACTCCCGCTGCGCGATCATGTCGAACTCCTGGTTGAACGCGGAGGCCAGGACGGTGATCGCCATCCCGTCGCGAATCTTGCTTTCGGAGACGTGGAAGTAGCGATCCAGCGGCTTTCCCGACCGGTCGTACACCCCGTCGGCGCGGCTCACGCCCTCGTTTTCGTAGGTGAATTTAGTCGGGGCCGACGGCGCAGGAGCCGCCGCGGCAACCACGCTCGCGGGGGGGGTGGGTTGGCCGCCCACGCCCATTGCGGCACCGATGCTGGCCTGAAGCGCGCCCAGTGCGCTGGGCGCAATCGCGATGGCGGGGATCGCCGCCGCTGCCGGCGTGATCGCCGCCGCAGCAGGCAACGCGGGAATCGAAGGGATGGGCTCCGCGCGAAACTCGACCTGCGCTGACGCGGCGCTGGAAATCGCGGCAAAGCCTGCGGAGAGAACAATCGCTCGGACGGTCATGGGGTTGAAACCTCTCGGATGCGACATAACGATTATGAATATAACACGGGCGGCCCGCTTGCGCGGACCGGCGGCGCCTCAAAACTTGAAGAAGTTTTCCGCCGTGATTTTGATGCCGACCAAAGCCGTGTCGGGGCCCTTGCGGCAGGTCCGCAGAATCGCGGATCCGGCCAAAGTGTCTTTGAAGCGGGTGCTGTAGGCTTGGAATTCGTTCAGCGAACAGCGCAGAACGTAGGTGTACCCGAAGATGCGTCCGCCGCTCTCCGTCTGCAGCGTCCGCCAAAGTTCGGGGAGCTTGTTGTAGGCTTCGAGGAGGCGTGGATCTCCGCGCGCGGAAGAAACGGATATTTTTTCGGCTACTGGGTGCCAGAATAGACCCGCGGCGTCCTGTTTTATGACGCCGTCGGACTTCAGCCGTCTCACGGCCGTACGAATTTTCTCCGGCCCGAGCTTCAGCTTGGTCGCCAGGCTCTCGACGCTCCAATGCTGCAAGTCGTTGGACAGGATTTCATAGACGCCATAGGCCGCCGGACTTGAGCAATACGCGACCACCTGCCGGGCGGAGATATGAAGAAAATTCTCCCGGGCGTGACGAACAAACGTGCTTTGCATGTCCAGTTTCTGCTTGGAGTCTCCCTGGAACAAAACGGAACGCACCAGTTGCTCCAGTTTCGCCGGGAATTTCTGCCGGAAGTATTCTTCCAGCAACTGCCGCACCGAGCCGGGCTCTTCATAATGAGACAGCGCCTCGCATATCGCCGATAACAGACGTTCTCCGGGGGCGCAGCGGCCTTTTTCGACGTTCACGTAATGGCGGTAGGTGCAGCCGAAGTTGCCCGCTCCGCCGCATGTCCTGTAGAACTTCCTTGCGGAGGGGAAGCCTCTCCCTTCACGCATACCGGTCAGTATAAGTCCGAACCGATTCCAGTCGTCCATAGCCTCCCCGATCATTTCGCCGCCCCTGTTATTTTCGCAAATGACGTCGGCGCTCGTCCTGTCTCACGGCGCTTCCCGCCTCTTTTTTTTGAAGGCGCGCGCGGCGTCGTTCATCTTCTTCTGAAATTCTGGAGACGCGAAGAGGACCTGCGCCAGCCGCTGCTCGGCCTGAAAGTCCAGGTCCTCTTGAATCTCCCGCTCCTCTTTCATGAGATTTCGCAACCGCCCCTTGGCCGCCACCTTGCTGATCTTCCGATCGGCGAATCTTTTGAGTACCGCCTTAATCTGATTCTCGATACCCTGCTGTTTCTCCAGGAACGCGTACAACTCCGGGTCTTCTTCCTTTGTGAGGTCATGCTGGGTCTTGCGCATCGCCGTGAGCTGGGATGACTCCTGCCCCGAAGTCCCGCCAATGTCTGGTCCCATCGGTCTGTCGCCCGACCCGGATATCTGCGCCGCCGCCCCCATGCCCAGGACAAGCTCCACCGCCAGGATCACTCCGCTCAACGTAATCATTAGCCTCTCCCTTTTAGCGCTCAGGCCCGCTCTGCGGCGGGGCGTTCGTCACCGCCCGCGCGACGACGGGCCGACCGCCGCGCGCCTGCCGCATGCGCTTGGCCATGAGGCGCTGCAGCACCCTGTTGATTTTTTCCTGGATCTTCGCCATCTTCTTCTGGAACTCCGGCGTGGAGAACGCCGCCTGGGAAAGAATCTGTTCCGCCTGGAAAGCCGGATCGTCGCGCAGTTCCTGGCGCTCCTTGATCAACGGCAGCAGTTCCGCGCGCGCCTCGTCCTTGTCGATCTCCTCGGCGGCGAGGCTTTTCATCACCTTCCCGAGCTCATCTTGGACGCTCCGCATCTTTTCCTGATAATCGGCCAGTTCCGGGTCAGCCGCTTTCATGAGTTCCGTCTGTTCCTGTTGCAATCCCTCCAACTCCGGCGACGTCGGCATTCCCATCGGCCCGCCCTGCATTGGCCAACCGGACTGCGTGTCGCCGGGAAATTCCATCTGACCGCGCGCCTGTGCCCCGCCGCACAGCAGTAGTCCCGCCGTCAAAATCCAGCCGCTTGCCCTAAGCATTGCGCGCCTCCGTGATCTCGTTCGATTTTCCCGCGTGCAGCATGGTCCTCAGCCGGCCGTCGCTACCGCCCCATCTCAGGGGGGAGCAGCCGCTACCGGCATAAGGCGTACACGTTTGCGGTGACGGGATAGCCCGTGCCCCAGACAGCATTGCTGAGGGATCCGCACTGTGCATACCACTGCGAGCTGTTGGCCGGGTAAGAGATCAGGACGAATGGTGTGCCGGGGGCCCCGCAACTTACGCCTCCGGACGCGAGCGCCGTTCCGGGGGGGCAGGTGGCCACCCCGCCTGCTCCCCCCCCCCTGGTATAGGACGTCATCATCATTCTTAATGCCTGGGAGGAGGCCGGCACCCACGACGTTCCATTGCAAACCTCCAATTGAACGGTCCATGAGTTCCAGCGCTGCGTGCCCACTTTAGCTCCGGTGCAGGCGCTCGCGTCGTAGCCCATCTGAACGCCGCCGTTGACGGATAGGGAGGACGCGGGGGCTGTGGTGCCGAGGCCGACGTTGCCTCCCATCATCGACAGCCCGCCGCCCTGAAGTCCCTGGATGTGTCCAAGCTCCACGGTGTCGGCATTGTTCGTGAATTGCAAATAAGCGGCGTTCGGATCTCCGGAAGCGTCGCGGATGATGACGCCGCCAGTTGTACCCATGTGGGGGCTGATGAACGAGCCGGGTCCCGCGACGGATAGCTTTATGCCGGCCGGCGGGGGAGCGTTCGTGCCCACGTCCAGGTAACCGGAGTCGCGGGCCATGAAGGAGTTGCTTGTCGCGATCAACAGGGTGTAGACGCCGGAGGGAGCGGGATAGTATGTGGTCAAAGTGACGTTTTCGGAGGCCAACTCGGAGGCGGAGGCAAAGAGCATGACGCCGATCAGCACCCATCGAACGAAGCGCGCGCTGAAGTTCACGTTGAAACGGACGTTTAGATTTGACATGCCTCCCTCGCGATCATCGGTATCCGCAACTATTGTTGTTTAACGAACCCGGCGAACGCTATGCGGAAATCGTTCCCCGCGCGAGCCAAAAAGCCCCAGAAGGAAAAGCTCTCAAACTTAATGCGGATGGGAATTCACAGTTCACATCAGGATGTCGAGAGAGAGGCGCGCCATGTCGTCCGACAGCCCCAGGGACTCGCCGATCTTGGAGGCGCGAATTGTACCCGTGGAATTTCTCATGACATGATGGTTTTTCGTCCCGCGCGATAAACGCCCGCGCGTCACCCGGTCTGGATATCCCCGTCGCGCTGACGGAGATTTTTCGGGTTCAGCGCGAGCGGGAGCCGTTCCAGCGCGTGCGGCGGCGGAAGCGGCGCGGCTTATTTTTATTGGGCCGGCCTTTCTTGCCCTTGCCTTTGCGCGGCGCGTCGCTACGCCGGGAAGGCGCTTGGAGTTCAGCGGCGGCCGCGACGGGAGCGCGCGGCGCGGGCGCCCGCCACGCGTCGCGGCCGATTTTTTCGGCGAGGGACGGATCGTCGGCGAAGGGATTGCGGTTGCCCTGGAAGCTCTCGACTTGGTCGTTGCGGCGGCGCTCCTCCACGGTGGGCGGGAAGCGGCGGTTCCAATCCAGCAGAGTGTCGACCTGCGCGTTCCAGAAGCGCGCGCTGTCCGCGTCGAAGAAGGCCTCCCGGCGGTAGCGCGCGTAAAAGTAGAGCATCGCGCGCGCCACGCGGCCTTTCGTGAAATCCGGCGGTTCGAAAAAGCCGCCGCCGCGGCGGGCGCCGGCCTCGTTGCGGTAATCGACGCCGCCCTGGACGAGGCCGAAGGGAAGGTTGCCGCGCATGCCGTTGGGGTGCTCCAGCGTGGCCATCAGGTGGTGAAGGTCGGAGCGCATGGGCAGTTGGCTCTTGAAGTAGGACTGCGGAAACACGTGCTCGACGTTCATCGCCTGGGCGCGCCGCCAGCCGTCGTGGGCCTTGTCGCCGCTGTCCGTGTAGTCTCGCGATTCGCCGCTGACGCCGGGGATGAAGACGCCGGAGTACGCGTCGGCCACGCCGGGCACGCCGTCAAGCGTGTGGTTGTCCGCCGTCGAGAACAGATACTGCGAGGCGGCGTGGTAGACGGCGGGATTTTGGCCGCGGGCGGAAATCTCTCCCAGCCGCGCGAGCAGCGCCTTGCCGGCGAGGCCGTCCGTTCCAGGGACGGGCCGGACGGGCGCCGGCGGCGCGGGGAGGGCGCGGACGAGGGCGAAGCCTCCGGGGCGGCGGCGGTTGGCGGCGGAGTGCGACGGCACGAAGACGGAGCCCGAGCGCGTGCGGCGCGCCGAGGAGCCGTCGAACAGCGCGCGGCCGGAGTCGCGCGGCGCGGCGGCGGGCGGTGCGACGGGCGCGGGAGCGTGTTTCTGGTCGGCCTCGGCGGCGGAGAACGCGGGCAGTGCGGCGGCGGCGGGAGCCGCGGCTGCGACGGGAACCGGGATCGGCGCGGCGGCGGCCGCGGCCGGCGCGGCGAGTGCGAAAGAG